>JBDGXI010000282.1:0-2236 GCA_039584685.1 Gemmatimonadota bacterium
GAGAGTGGCTGGCGCTGAACATGATGACGGAGGCCAGGGCCGGTTTCCGCGCGTTCAACGAAGGCCCTAAGGGAAGGCGTGAGGTGGACTTCGTGCGGCTTCGGCAACTGCTGGCTCAGGGGCATCCGTGGGACGACGAGCTGCTGCGTGAGATCTCCCCGCAGTACCGGACCGAATCCTGACGCGGAAACGGCTCCGGCTGCCCCGGCGCTGAACTGAATAGGAACTCATGGAACTGAGCCTGGAAGGCAGGGTGGCCCTGGTGACGGGCGGCCGCCGCGGGATCGGGGCCGCGATTGCCCTGGCCCTGGCGGGGGAAGGCTGCGACGTGGCCATCGCCGACCAGCACGTCGACTCGGAGGCGGCGGACGTGGTCCGGGCTATCGGGGAGACCGGCAGGCGGGCGCACTCTGTCGAAGTAGACGTCCGCAGCTTCCCGAGTGCCGAGGAGACCGTGGCGGAAGTGATCGGCGCCCTCGGCCGACTCGACATCCTCGTTTGCAACGCCGGAGTCAACCGGGATGCCGTGATCTGGATGTCGGAGACGGAGTGGGACGAGGTGGTCGCCGTCAACCTCAAGGGTTACTTCAACTTCAACCGGGCGGCGGCGCGGGTCTTCAAGGACCAGAGGAGCGGGAAGATCGTCAACATCTCCTCCATCAACGGTCTGCGGGGCAAGCACGGGCAGGCCAACTACAGCGCCTCGAAGGGGGGCGAGATCGCTCTCAGCAAGGCGCTGGCCCGGGAACTGGGGAAGTTCAACGTGAACGTCAACGTCGTGGCGCCTGGAATGGTCATGACGGACATGGCCATGGCCCTGGCCCCCGAGTTCCTGGAGCAGGCGGTGGACGAGTCGGTCCTGGGGCGGCTCGCTTCGCCCGAGGACTGCGCGAACGTGGTGGTCTTCCTGTGCTCGGACAGGGCGCGGCACATAACGGGCGAGGTCATCAAGGTGGACGGCGGACAGTACATCTAGAGCGACGACCAATGGCGAGAAGAGTCGGGATCATCGGCATCGGACACGGCGTCTTCGGAAGACGAAGCGACGCCACGGTCCAGGAGCTCGCCTTCGAAGCTTTCCGGGAGGCCGTTCTGGACGCAGATCTTCAACCCTGTGACGTCGATGCTTCGGTGATCGGGGCGGTTCCCGAGTATCACAAGCAACGCTCGCTGGCCGGCGTGGTCCAGGAGTACCTCGGGTTACTGCCGCGCCCGACCTGGCTTACGGAGGCCGCGTGTGCCTCGGGCAGCGCCGCCATCCGGAGCGGCTGGATGGCCATCAGGGCGGGAGTGCACGATGTCGTAGCGGTCATCGGGTGCCAGAAGATGACGGAGATGGGCACGGCGGAGATCCTCGCCCTCATGGGCCGGGTGGGTGAAGTGCAGTGGGAATCGGGGTTCGGCACGACCTTTCCGGCGTACTACGCGATGTTCGCCAGGCGGCACATGCACGAGTTCGGGACGACGAAGGACCAGCTCGCGGCGGTGGCGGTCAAGAATCACCACTACGGCGCCCTCAATCCCTACGCGCTGTTTCGCAAGGAGATTACCGTCGAGAAGGCCCACCTCTCCGACCCTGTGGCAACGCCGTTTCACGTCTACGATTGCTGCGCGAACGCTGATGGTGCCGCGTGCGTGATTCTGGCCTCAGAGGAGCGAGCCGGGGAGCTCTCGGCCAACCCCGTGTGGCTTTCGGGGATGGGGTGCGCCTCGGCGAGCATGTCCGTGCTTAGGAGAGCCAGCCTGATAGGCCTCCCCAGTGCCGTCGCGGCGGCGGCTGAAGCCTATGACATGGCGGGGATCGACGCGGGGGACGTCAAGGTGGCCGAGGTGCACGACTGTTTCACCATCGCCGAGATCATGGCCTACGAAGATCTGGGGTTCTGTCCGAGAGGCGAGGGCGGACCTTTTGTCGCGGAGGGCCGAACGTATATCGGGGGCGACATCCCGGTAAACCTGGATGGCGGACTCAAGGCCAAGGGGCACCCGATCGGTGCCACCGGCGTATCGATGACATATGAGATCGTGAAGCAGCTGCGGGGAGAGGCGGAAGACCGGCAGGTGCCCGATGCCAATGTCGGCCTGACACACAATGTCGGCGGGATCGGCCAGTATTGCTTCGTACAGATTCTCACCAGGGACTGAGAATGTTCAAGTGGTTCGGTCTTGTGAACTTCGTGCCGTACACGAAAGTCGACGGCTTCGCCGGCCACCTGCGTGACGGGCGCATCATGGG
>JBDGXI010000283.1:0-2557 GCA_039584685.1 Gemmatimonadota bacterium
ACGTCCTCAAGAAGATCTCTTCGGAGCGCAGCGCGCAGAGCACGGAATTGTTGCTCGAGGGGGTGATCCTGTGAGTCTACCGGGTCCCAACCGAACGATCGTGATCGCGGATGGGCTGACGAACGATGTTCTCAGTCCGGACCATCCGTTCAGGGCCTCGCACGAGAACGTGGGCGATCGGGAGATCGAACGTCTCGCCGGGCGTGGGAAGGGATACGGTGAGGGACCTCTCATCTCCTTCCTGCGTGCCATTTCGGCATCGGGCGCGAGTGGCGCAGCGTCCGGTTTGATCCTGCTTGCTCCAGCCAGTGAAGAGGAGGGTGCGCACGGCGCGACAGGCACGGGATCCGCGTTCATCGATCCACTGACGGAGCTTGCGGCAAGCGCCGTGATCGTCTCGGCAGGCGCCGGGGTGATTCCAGCCGACGGCCTTCGACAAGCGTGCGAGACTCTGGGAGTCGCGCGTCATGATCTCTCGGACACCGGTTTCCTGATCGTCGGATGCCATACGGACCGCCGCATCCTGGGGATCGCGTCGTTCCTGCGGAACGTGTGGCGCTGTCCGCACGTCGCCGTGTCGCCTCACCTGGTCGGAAGCTCGACCCAGGAGGCCCACTTTGCGGCGCTCCGTCACACGCTTCCCGCCGCGGGAATCGAAGTCATCCTGGACCTCGAAGCCGCGGCCACCTTCGCCAGTCTCGACCCGAGGCCCTTTACCGCTTTCGGCTGCGCCCCCGTGGCCATCGAACCGCCGGAAGCCATGGCGGCGTTGGACGACGCCGGGCGCCGCATCGTCGAGCTCCTGTGCCTCCACTGGAGTCGGACCCGGCTCAGGCCACTTGCTGGCGGCTTCAGTGGAAGCCTGCTCTTCCTGGCCGACGGGTGGAATTGACTCGTTCGAGCAAATGCGGCGTGAGCTCAACGGCTACCACCAGGTGAAGGACTTCTTCGGAAAGCACGTGCCGACGTTCGGCTATCCCGTGGCGCGGGGGGAGTCGATCGGCGTGGGCATGGACCTGGCGGCCATGGAGGGCCGCCCGGAGACCCTGCAGGACACGTTCGAGGATGCCGAGGGCGAGGACGCGATGGACCGCTTCCTTCTGCGTCTCGACAAGGCACTGGCTCTTCTCTCGGACAAGCTGTACGGAAACACCCGGGATGCGTCGTGGGTGGTCCCGTACCGGGTCTTCGGCCTGCATACCGAGCAGCAGGCGATCTGGATGCGGGAGAACGGCGACGTGGTCCTCGGCTACCTCGACGAAACGGGAGCCGAGGCACCGCGCGTGCAGGTGCGCCAGATCGAGAAGCTACTCCGGCTGATCGCGGCCAACGAGGACGGAGTGGACAGCGAAGTGTGCCTGAGCCACGGCGACCTGAACTTCGCCAACGTCATCTGCGACGACGGCGACAACATCTGGTTCATTGACTGGACGCACAGTGGCCAGGCCCCCCTGGACCTGGACTTCGCGAAGCTCGAGAGCGACGTGAAGTTCGTGATGAGCAAGGACTTCGACCTCGACGACCTATCCCGTCTCCGGCGGCTGGAAGAGTACCTCCTTTCTCACAGGATCCCCGCCGATCTGGCGAGCCTTCCCGAGGACCTGAAGTTCGTGAAGTGGGACCTCCGGTTCAGGAAAATCCTTGATGCGGTGCGGCGGATCCGCGAGGCTTGCTTCCGTCTCAAGGAAGAGGATGAGTGGCTGGTCTATCGGGTGGCTCTGCTCAAGTACGCCCTGCACACGCTCAGCTTCGACAAGCGGCGCGATCGCGGCGAGTGCGAGCTACCGGCCCTGATGTACGCGCTCTACTCGGTGGAATCCCTGGTGTTCGACCTGGTGGCAGACGACTTCCACCTCAAGATCCGCGGCGAGCGACCTCCGTCATACCCGCCGCGCCTGCGCGTGTCTATCGACGAAGCTCCGTGGCTGCTGGATTGCGAAGGATACGATCCCCCGTATCACCTTGATCTATCGGTGCTGAACAACGACCGGCTGAAGGTGGACGGCGGGTGGGCGGATCCCGAGGACTTCGGACTGATCGCGGACGAGCTGGCCGCCATCGAGTCCAGATTCAGGGACGACGAGGGGAGGCCGCTGAACCCCCACGGACGGACAGGAATCGCCGGACGCGGGCTGCTCGGCCTGTGGGGACCGAACGCGGCAGTGGCCGCTCTCGTCGTGCGGCAAGGTCCAGACACAGATCAATTGGAGATCGTTCTCGGCGGGCACGAGGAGAAGCAGAGCCTGGCCCTGCCCCAGGGTTTCGTGCTCCCGGGTGAGGAACCGCGAGATGCAATAGGCCGTGTCATGGCCTCCGAGACCGGGTGGACCGCGGACGGACACACGCCCGAGCTAGTGTCCCGGGGCTTTACCTACGACTGGAGGCAGACGGATCACGCGTGGGTGGAAGGTCAGGGGTACCTGGTGCAGCTTGAAGACGCCGATTCTGCGTCAGCATTCGAGCCGGGTGGGGAATTTGACGAGGTTCGCTGGTGGCCCCTCGAGGCCGATACCATAAACCGAGTTTCCTCTCGTCAGGTCGTGTTCATTCGGGACGC
>JBDGXI010000284.1:0-2725 GCA_039584685.1 Gemmatimonadota bacterium
CAGGCTACCGGCCATGGAGCCTACGAAGAGGTTGTCGTCGATGTAGATCTGCTTGCGATCCAGCACTGCTGCCAGGAACTTGGATCGCTTGATGATCTGCTGATAGCCGACGTTCTCCTCGTACACGTCCTTCATAATCCTCACGCGCTCGAAATCGAGCTGCATGGGGACGCTCCTGTAGAGCTCTTTCAGGTCGTCGATGCGCTTGGTGTCGGTATTGACACGAGCGGTGTTGGAAAAAACTTCTGAACTTGCGGTTGCCATGTGGATTCTCCTTCTATCACATACAATTCAAACGGGTTCGCGCCGCACGAGGGCAGGCGCGCATGCTGTAAAATGCCTGACGCAGATTCGTTTCGAGGCCAGGGACCCCATGTTTGTCACGGGTTCGCGCCGCACGAGGGCAGGCGCGCATGCTGTAAAATGCCTGACGCAGATTCGTTTCGAGGCCAGGGACCCCATGTTTGTCACCGCGAAATTGACGGCCGAGACGTTAAAGACGTCCTGCACATTCATGTCACTCTCCGGCTTTTCCTTCTGCTTGGCTCGGTTCGGAACACTCTGTTGCCAGCACGCTGTCGATAAAAGCCCAGAACTCGTCTTCGTCAGGGAAGCGCATTGCTCGACCGGTAGCGAGGTGCTCTACACGTCCCCAATGAACAAGCTCGGATTCCCCTGAATCCGCTTGCAGTTGGATGACAAAGGCCCGGTTGGCGGGCAGCGATACGTCATTCTTGGGCATGGCGGGCACATTCCGGTGACTACTCGGTTTAGTGTGCCGCGCCGGTCGCGTTCACGGGAAGATGGACCCGCGTTCCATCTGAATCGGTGGGTGTTCGATGTAAGACGCCGGGCGTTCGCGTCGCGTTCGCGTTCAGTCGTTGGCGAGCGGTTGGACCAGAGCCAACTGAGTCTGCGCCGCGCGAAGGTCGACTGTGTCATGGCCTTCGGTGAATCGGCCCACGATCTCGCCGAGTAGCTGGTGCGCGTCGGGTGAGCTCCCGAGACGGCTCAGGCTGAGGGCCGCTCGGAGTTCCAGGGAGGTCGCTCCCTGGCGGCCGGCCACCTCCAGTGCTCGGCGAAAGCAGACCTCGGCCCGGTCGATATGGCCCTTGTCGCCCGCCGCCAGCAGGATCTCCCCTTCCAGCCGATAGAGCTCTGCCTCCCACCAGCACTCGCCGGTCTTCTCGACCTGGTCACGGGCCTCGGCCAGCCGCTCGCCGGCCGTCTCGATACGGCCAGCACGAAGGCACGCCTCGGAGAGAAGGGCCAGGAGGCACGGTTCTACGATGCGAATACCGGCACCCCGCCAGCCGCCCAGGCCCTGCTCCATCAACGCGATGCCGTCGGCTTCGTTGGCTCGTGCTCCCACCACCCAACCCTCGAAGAAGGTGGCCCAGGCGATCCAGGTGGCGATATCGTGCTCGGCGCAGAGCCGGCGCAACTCGCTTGCCCGTCGCTCCAGCTGCGCGGTTTCCCCGCGGAATTGGAGTGCTGCGAGCGACCAGGCCCATGCGAAAGCTCTGCCGTAAGGACTGTCCGAAAGTTCGGCTAGCTCACGGGCCTCGCGTGCCCGCGTCGTGGCCTGGGCCGGATAACCCTGCAGCCACAGTCGCCAGGCGTCCACACCCAGGGCGATCGACCCAGGTTCATCTTGGCCATACTGGCTGGGCAAGTCTTTGTCCCGAAGCGGGTCGTGGAGCGTCAGCACCTGCCGCACGGAATCAGCGGACTCAGCGTACTCGGCGCGGAAAAACGCAGTACGGAGCCTGGCGCTATGAAACATGAGCGCCATCTCGTCGTTGTCCGCTCTCGCGACCAGCTCGGACATTCGGGTCACGAGACGCTTGCTCTCTGCCAGATCGGCCGTTCCCGTGCTGAAGTTCCACAGGCTGAAGAGTGTCGGAAACTGGATTGCGGGATCGTCGATGCGCTCGATGAGCAACCGGGCTCTCTCTCGGATCTTCTTGACCTCCGGTACGCCGTGGCCACGGGTAACGATCAGGGCCGTTCCCAGGGCCGTACAGACGTCGAGTTCCCATCGCACCCCATCCTCTGGGTCTCCGTCGGCAGGCCGGCTGCGGGCCTGGTCGAACGCCTCGAGCGCTCTCTGGAGATGCTGGGTGGCCTCGTGATAGGCGTGCCGGCCGAGCGCCAGCCAGCTCTGCGGCTAGCTCCCAGGCGTCTCGACCGTAAGCCTCTTGTAGGCGTTCGCCCACGCGCCGGTGGAGGCGTGCGCGCCTCGCCTTGGGAATCTGCTCGTATAGCGCCTCGCGATAGAGCGCGTGTCCGAATCGGTAACATGCGGTGAGCGTGCCGTCGGGCCACTCGGTCGTTCCATAAATATCGATCAGGTGCTTGTGACCCACGAGAGATTCGAGACGTGCCTCGATGCGTTCCGGGTGTCGCTCCTCACCGGAGCGGAGCGATCCTGCGGCGACCGCGGCCGCCGGAAACTCGACGCCTACGACGCTCGCCACCTCCAAAAGCTCTCGCTCTTCGACGGAGAGAGCGTCCAACCGGCGTTGGATGAAAGGACGCAAACCCTGCGGGATTCGGGTGAGCGCCGCGGAAGCACGTTCCACGACCCAGTGGTCGTCACGTTTCCGAATGGCGCCTGAGTCAATCAGGTGCTCGAGCAAGTTCACCATGAAGAGGGCATTTCCACCGCTGCGCTCGTAGAGCACTGTCGCGACGTCATCCGAGCTGACGACCTCCATACGAG
>JBDGXI010000109.1:0-7443 GCA_039584685.1 Gemmatimonadota bacterium
TCTCTGCCGACGACACGGACCGGAAGGCCGGCGGCCAGAAGGTCTTCCGCAACCACTCGGCCGGTGTTTC
The DNA here is from genome assembly GCA_039584685.1 of Gemmatimonadota bacterium. GTDB lineage: Bacteria > Gemmatimonadota > Gemmatimonadetes > Palauibacterales > Palauibacteraceae > Benthicola. Next base: position 71 of record JBDGXI010000109.1, read on the forward strand.
CGGTCGCTCCAATGACGGCGTACATGTCTGGCTCCTTGGATGATTCGGTGGGGGCAGTGCACTGAAAGTGCTTCCGTCAGGGGCGGGAAACAAGGAACTCAGGTCCCGGAGGTCGCCTCCAGGATTCTCTGGCGTTGCCCCTGCGTCAGCATGTCGCGCGCCACCACATCGCGAACGATCCGGGCGACGAACGCATAGCCTCGCTGCTCGGCTACGAGCCACCGGTCGGTCGCGGTGGAGAGAAGCTCCGCACTGCACCTCTCATGCAGCACGGACGCGGCGGCGAGGATCGCCTGTGCGCGGCGACTGAGGCGGCGGTAACCGACGCGGATCGCCGCGACGACGGAGTCGGGCAGGTCGCTGGGATAGGTCTGATCCATCGTCTGCAGCGGCTGCGGCCATACGCCACCGACTTCGTCCAGCTCGAGACCCAGTCGAACGGCGGTGAGCAGCTCGATCGCCAGGAGTGGGAGGCCCGCCGAGTCCGCCTCGATGCGGCGTGTGATACGATCGGCCGCTTCGTCATCCAGATCCGGCAGAACGTGGCGTGCAAGGTCGCGCAGGCCGTCCCGGTCGAGCGGTCCCAGGGTGAGAGCGACACCGGGGACGTCGCGCCCGATGCGGGTCCGCAAATCCTCGAACTCTTCGCGCGGAGGATACGATGCTGCGGCAATCAGGAGTCCGCAGGGAACGCCGGACGTGTCTCTGGCCAGGGATTGCAGGGCTCGAGCGGACTCGGGATCCAGATGCTGCGCTCCATCGATCCACAGCAAGACCGGCTGCGTCGAGCCCGCGGCCTTCACGAGGCCGGTGAGATCCGATGCCGGGTCAGCCGGTCCGGCCGACTCGGGCATCTCGGACAGGCCTGCCAGACCGCCCCGGCATAGCCCGGCCAGTCCGCTCCACGCCACTTCGCGGTCGCTGGGTACGCAGCGGATGTGGGACACGGCAGCCCCTTCCAGCCGCGCGCGGATGGCGACTTCCTCTCCCAGTCGCGTCTTTCCGGACCCGGATTCGCCGTGAACGACCATGACCGCAGGTGATCGGGAGGCGAAGGCCTCGAGCAGCGCCTCGAGTACCGCCTGCAGCTCCGCCTCCCGTCCCACCAGCGGGACCCGACGGGCCCAGCGCTCTTCGTCCCGATCCGGGGCGGGCAGGTGCCACTCACGCTCGTTTCGGATCCGATCCGCCAGCGATTCCGTGTCGGGATCCGGCTCGATGCCGATCTCGTCGAGGAGGCGCCGGGCGTACGATTCGTAGATGGCCAGCGCCCCGGCCCTTTCGCCCCTGACGGCGGCCGCCAGCATGGCGAGCCGCACGGCGCCGTCGGAGAACGGATCCAGCGCCAGGGCTCGCGAAGCCGCTTCCTGCGCCTCGTCAGCATCTCCGCACGCCAGCCGCGTCTCGGTGTGTCGCCTCAGGCCCTCTCCCATTCGATCGAGCCACGCCCCCCGCTCGGTCGCCAACCAGTCCTCGAAAGCGGAGCTGTCCGGTACGGCGAAGCCCTCCAGGAAGGGACCTCGCATCAGGGGCGCAGCCTCGCCCCAGCGTTCCGCGTCCAGGAGTTCCGTGAGCTCGGTCACGTCCAGCCGCAAATCGGCGGAGAGCTCCACCTGATCGCCCACGGAGGTCACCAGGTCCTCTCCGCCCGACTTCCGGATCACCCGAAGTGCCTCGTTCAGGGAATGCCGCGCCGCTGAGTCCGGTTTGTCTCCCCAGAACACGCCGACCAGATGCTCGCGCGTTCGCCGACGATCCGGCGAGAGGGCCAGATAGAGCAGGAGCGCCAGGTTCTTGCGCCACAGGAGCTCCCTCGGGGCGGCTTCGCCGTCGATCGTCACGTCGAGCGCTCCGAGCGTCCGAACCGCGATCATTCATCCCGCTCCATGTTAAGCTCCTCGCTGAGCCGGCGAGCATGGGGGCCGAACGCCCCATCGACCTCGCCGGCCTGCACGAGCTCGGGAGACACCGTCCCTTCCAGGTCCGTGTTCTCGTGCCACAGCCACGAGGCCTTCGCACTGTCCGGCATGTCGAGGTCGCGGTACCACTCGCCCCGCTTCAGATACAGGGCGGTGCGAAGGAAAGGCCGATCTCCGAGACCCGCGGAGTCATATGCCAGGTCCGCGGCCGTTCGATCCAGGGCCTCCCGAAACCCACCGCGCGATGCGGACCCGAGAGCCGACGCGAAGCGGTACTGGCGAGCGGGACCGTCGCTCACCCCCTGTCCGAGGGAGTCGAGTCTGCCTGCCCAGGCGGCGCGCACGTCCTCTTCCCCTCGTCGATCCGCCAACAGGGCCAGCGCGGTCGCGACCCGCGTCTTGAGTCGGTCGTCGATCGCAGCGCTGTCCCACAGTTCCTCGAGCACCCGTTCGCCTCGCTCCGCGTTGCCGGGAGTGAAGCCCGCGACGCCCAGCGCGTACGGGATCACCTTCCACTCCGCGGCTTGCAGCATGGTCTCAGGCGTTTCCAGGCGACTGGCGGCCGAGTCGAACGCTGCCAGGCCCTCTTCGACATCCCCCTGCGGGATCAACCCCAGACCGCGGGCGATGAACCCCTGGGCCGCGAAGTGCGGACTGCCGACCTTGTCGGCCTGGGTCACCAGGAGCGCTCCAAGCTCGGCCTGAGTGGACGGAGAGTCGATGTATCGAACCCACCGGGCGTACAGTCCGAGCATGGCGAGCGGGAGATCCGCCAATTCACCGCGTTGCTCCCTCGCCTCGGCCGGGTGGAACTTCTCCCGGAAGCCCAATTCCCAGACTTCAGGGAAATACAGGTCCGATTCCCCGGGCGCGGCGTGGATTAGGCCGAGATGCTGCAAGACGGCCGCCGCCTCCTCCTCCCGCCCGGTGCGGATGAGAGCCTGCGTCAGGTGCTCCACCGCCGGCACCAGGAAGGAGTCCCTGGCGACGGCGCGCTCGAGCATCACGATCGCGCTGTCGAGCGGCACCTCCCACAGGCCTCCGCGGTGATACAGCTCGTCCGCGTACAGAAGGGTCACGTAGGCATCCAGGTGGTACTCGGGGAGGCCCAGGATCGTCTCGAGCGCGCTCAACTGCGCGGGCCCGTGCGGCTCTGAATAAGCCACGAGCAGAAGCGAGTCCAGCGGGCCGAGGCTGGAGAGGTCCATTTTGAGAATATCCGACAGGGCCGCGTCGATCGGCCGGTCCGCCATCCAGCGACGGACCTCGGCCAGGCGCAGGCGGGCCAGAGTGAACGACGAGTCTGCTTCGAGCGCGGCGCCGTATTGCCGCTCGGCACTCTTCCAGGCGCCCCGGCGCAGAGCGTCCTGACCCGACAGGAAGTGGCTCAGGGCGCTGAACGGGACGTCGGTGTAACGATCGACCTCCTCGTCGGTCAGCGTGAGGTCGGCCAGTTCGAATGCCAGTTGGACGGAAACCCTGGTTGCCGCTCGCGGCAGGAGTTCCGCTTCAGTCGTGCCCTGCACGAGCAGTGTCTCGAAGAAGACCTGCTCCCCGGTCTCGCCGAATAGCCTGAGATCGATGACCAGGCCGTCGTCCGCTCGGCGCATGTCGCACCTGGCGGCGTGTCGGGCGCCCAGCACTTCGGTCCAGTCGGTCGGATCGAGGATGCCGACCCGCCTCTCGTACAGGGAGGCTGCCGTCGTGTAGGGCACCCGGGTGATGCCCGGAATCACTTCGAGATTGGCGGCCACGTAGTGCCCGATGTTCACGCCGAGCTCGGCGTCGGCGGCCTCGGCGGTCTCGCACGGAAACACGGCCACGTCCCGCAGCGCCCCGGACGGTCCGGTTGGCTGCGGGCCCGGTCGGTCCAGTGCCCACCAGGTCAGGGCCGCGATCGCCGCGAAGGCCAGGAAGACAGCCCACCGTGGGAGCCTGATTCCCGGGCCCCGTGTACGAAGTGCAGCCCGAAACTCGGCGGCGTCGGACCACCGCTCGTCGGGGCGCAGGGCCAGCGCCTTGCGCAGAACCGGCCGCGAGGCCGGCGGGATTCCGCTCCAATCCCCGGATTCTGGCACCGCGAGAGACGTCCAGCGCGTCCCGGACAGCGCCTCGTACAGCACCATTCCGAGGGAATACAGATCGGATTGCGGAGACGCCGGAGCGCCCCTCACCTGCTCCGGAGACATGTAGGCGGGAGTGCCGGGCCCCCGTCCCTCCGCCGTCAACTTGTCGTCGGTCGGTTCTGCTACGTGGGCGATCCCGAAATCGGCGAGCAGAGCCCGACCGTCCACCAGGAATATGTTCGACGGCTTGATGTCACGATGCACGACGCCGGCGTGGTGAATGCTGTCGAGCACATCGAGCAGATCCCGCCCAAGCCGGAAGGCGTCGCGTCCGTCTAGAGGCCCTTCCTCGAGTCGTTCGGCCAGTGTTTGGCCTTCCACCAGCTCCATCACGTAATAGGACAGCCCGTCGCACCGATCCGCGTCGTGGATGGAGACCATGTTCGGGTGGGTGAACGAGGCCAGGGTGCGCGCTTCCCGCAGAAAGCGGGCCTCGCCGGTGGCCGTCGCCATTTCCGGGCGCAGCACCTTGACCGCCACCATGCGGCCCAGAGAGGTATCGCGGGCGCGGAAGACCGTGGCCATGCCGCCGGAGGCGATCTCGCCCTCGACCTCATAGCGCGGCGTCAGGGCGTCGCGCACTCGTTCGAACAGGGATGGCATTGGCGGCTCCGGGAAAGTCCGGCCTGGGCCAGGGCCGGTACCGCATGAGCGTGAGAAGATTAGATCCGTCCACCCGGCCCGGCAAGCGAAGGGCGTCCCAACCTCTTGTCGAACAAGAAGGTGACACCGGCCGCCGCGACGTCGCGCTCGAGGTCCGCGGCGTGTAGTTTCGTGGTCGCACACCCGCCGGGCGGCAGGAACCCGACCAACGGAAGAAGAAGCCCGATCGATGACCATTCGAGCCGCCCTGAGAGCCTTCTTCACGGCCGGAAAAGGCGTCGTGCGTGGCCTGTCCGAAGAGCAGGCGGGCGTCGATCCGTTCGTGTTGTTCGATCGGTGGTATCGCGAGGCGCGTGAGGCGGGCTTGTACCTCCCCGAGTCCATGGCGCTCGCGACGGCCACTGCCGACGGGCGGCCCTCGCTGCGCCAGGTATTGTTGAAGGCGTTCGATGAGCGAGGATTCGTCTTCTACACCAACTACGAGAGCCGAAAGGGCGAGGAGATCGTGGAAAACCCGCGAGCTGCCCTCGCGGTTCACTGGCCGATCCTGCAACGCCAGGTCCGGATCAACGGCTCTGTGGAAAAGACCACGGAGGAGGAATCTGCCGCCTACTTCGGCAGCCGGCCGCGTGGAAGCCAGATCGGCGCCTGGGCATCGGACCAGAGCTCCGTGCTGCGCGACCGGGAGGAGCTGGAGAGCCGGTTCAGTGAAACTCAGGAGCGATTCGCCGCCGGCAGAGTCCCGCTGCCCCCTTTCTGGGGCGGATATAGGGTGATCCCCGAAACGATCGAGTTCTGGCAGGGCCGGGCCAACCGGCTGCACGATCGGCTGCGCTATACCCGCGGCGACGCCGGGTGGTCGATCGAGCGGCTGTACCCCTGAGGATTCGGCCCTCTTACAGAGAGAATGACGATGCGCGGTTTTCAGTGCCCCAAGTGTGACAACACCGAATACGAGACCGGCCAGTTTCGGGCCGTGGGCGGCACCCTGAGCAAGATCTTCGACGTGCAGTCGCAGCGCTTCACCACGGTAACCTGCACGCGCTGCCGGTACACCGAGATCTTCAAGGCGGACAAGAACAAGCTGGAGGACATCTTCGACCTGTTCACCAGCTGACGATGAATCCGGCGAGTGACGTGTAGTTCGTGATGGTATCGGAGGCGGAAATCCGCCGTAGCCGTTCAAGTCATCAGATGAGGATGCAATGAGAAAGACATTTGCGTGGTTCGGCGCCGTGTTGTTCGCTGCGGCTTGCGGAGGCGGCGCCGACAGCGGGACGGAGTGGTCCGGCACCGTGGAGGACAGCGCGGGCGTGCAGGTCGTCCGAAACTCGCTTCAGCCGATATGGGGCGAGGGCGAGGCGTGGGGATTCGAGGAGGTCCTGACGATAGGAGAAGCCGCCGGAGATCCCGACTATCAGTTCGGGCAGATCGCGGGGCTGGACGTGACGTCCGACGGACGCATCCTCGTGCTCGACAACCAGGCGCAGCACGTCAAGGTGTACTCCGCCGACGGCTCGTTCGAGCGAACGATCGGCCAGGCCGGATCCGGGCCGGGCGAGTTCGGCCCGGGAGCCGCGATGCTCATGGTCGGCATGGCTGACACGGTGATCGTTCCAGACGCCGGGAACCAGCGGGTCAACGTGATTCTCCTCGGCGAGGGCGAGCACACCAGCTTCCCGCTCAGCTTCGAGGAAGGCATCCCGATGCGGTGGCAGGTGTCGAATTCCGGCGTCCTGGTGGTCCAGCGCAGGGCGCTGAACCTTCCGAACCAGGAAGCGGTGGACGTGGACCTCATCGCCAGGCAGGCCTACGACGGCACTATCGTGGACACGCTCCTCACGCCTGTGCGCGGCGAGACTTTCTCGTTCGGCGGCGGACTCCCCGAGTTCCACTTCTTCGCTCCCGAGCCTACGTGGACCCTGCTGAACGACGGCTCGTTCGTCCATGCCGTGAACAACGAGTACCGGATCAGCGTGGCCGGGCCGGATGGTGGCGTGGCCAGGATCATCACCATGCCCGGCGAGCCGGTGCCCGTGTCCGAGGAGGACAAGGACATCATCACGGGTCTCATCATGCGCCTCATGGGGGAGCAGGGAGTACCACCGCAGGCGCTCGAAGGGATCGAGCAGGGGATCAGCTACGAGGATGTCTTCCCGGCGTTCACGCAGTTGCGAAACGGCCCGGAGGGTAGCCTCTGGGTGCAGCGCATCGGTGTCCCGAGCGACATGACCGCGGACGAACAGGAGAACTGGAACCCGATGCTCGACCAGGGTTCGGACGAGTGGGACGTGTTCGACGCCGAGGGCCGATTCATGGGCTTCGTCACGATGCCCGAGCGCTTCACGCCCTTTTCGCTCAAGGGCGACCTGTTCTACGGAGTGTGGCGAGACGAATTCGAGGTGCAGTACGTGAAGGTGTATCGGATCACGGGCCTGTAAGCTCGACCGATCCCCGACAAGCGGGAGCGGGCCAAGAGCTCGTTCCCGCTTTGTCATTCCAGGGCCTCCCGCGCCCGGAAGTAGACGTCGTCGGGGATGTCGGCCTCGCGCTTCCAGCGGGCCCCGGCGGTGTAGAAGTCGGGATCCGCACCGCGGCGCCGGTTGTCCTGGACGAGTGCCTCCACCGGATCAGGCGGGATGTCGGGCGTCTTCGGCGGCCGCCCCATGTGCACCTGCCCTTTCGGATCTCTGAAGGCCGCCTGCTTGTCCCGGCCCCACCACTC
>JBDGXI010000285.1:0-2149 GCA_039584685.1 Gemmatimonadota bacterium
GTTGTTCCCCGAACAGCGGTTGACGACATCAATACGACCGTCTTCGCGAACGCCGTACTCGGCGGTGACGTTGCCCGTACAACCTTTCTGGAAACGGTTCGGCAGTCGCGCGATTTCGTACCAACGCCCGGCGTACCGATCGAGATCGACCCGCGCCACCGTCCTCATCGAGGCGGACGTGTCGGCGTCGGCAGGTGCCGAGTCGATGGCCAGAACCATGACGAAACAAACCATGAGCGGCAAGACTCTCCCCATGCAGATCTCCCGGTACACATCTGGCACGGCCCAAGCACTGAGTCATTCTACCCCCCGGCCGAGTCGTGGACTAGAATCACTCCCGGAGAGGGTCGGACGCTACGACGTCGCCGTCTCTTTTTCGAGGCCGATGATGAGAGACAGGCGCGAACAACCCGGGCCGGGCCAGGAGTCGGTCTGGGACTACCCGCGACCTCCGCGAGTCGAGCGGGTGCCGGAGAGGGTTCGGATCACCTTCAACGGCGTCGAGGTCGCCGATTCGTCCCGGGCCTGGCGGGTGCTCGAAACGAGCCACCCTCCCGTTTACTACATCCACCCGGACGATCTGAGGCGTGAGTACATCGAACCATCATTCCGTCGCTCGTTCTGCGAGTGGAAAGGCCAAGCATCCTTCGTGACACTCCGGGTCGGGGACCGCGTGGCCGAAGACGTCGGCTGGTTCTATTCAGATCCGGTACCCGCATTCCAGTCGATCCGCGACCACGTGGCCTTCTACGCCGGACCGATGGAGCGCTGTATCGTCGGCGACGAGCAAGTTCGGCCTCAGCCGGGAGGCTTCTACGGCGGGTGGATCACCTCGAAGGTCGTCGGACCGTTCAAGGGCACTCCAGGAACCGAACTTTGGTGACCGGCTAAGAATGACGCGTGACTCGACTCCGAAGGACGGCTGCACGGCCGAAGTTCTGGTGATCGGCGCGGGACTCGCCGGCCTGTCCTGCGCGTGCGCGCTCCGTGAGCAGGGCGTTGACGTCCGTGTGCTGGAGAAGAGCCGGGGCGTCGGCGGGCGTTGTGCAACGCGCCGGATCGAGGGTCAGCCGGTCGACCATGGATTGGCCTTCTACCACGGTGATGATCCCGATTTCCTGTCCGCCCTGCAAACGGTCGAGTCCGAGTCCTGGCAAATCTGGCCCCGAGGGGTCGTTGGAGAGGGCGCCCCGTGTCAGCCGCGAGCGTTTCGCGAAGACCAGCAGAGAATCGCGTTTGCGAGCGGTGTTTCCAGTTTTCCCAAGCATCTGGCCCGCGGTGTTTCGGTGGAACTCGAAACACGAGCGACCCGTATCGATCTGGACGGCGACCTTCTCGCCGTGGCCACGGAATCCGGGCAGCGCTATCGGGCGCGGTCGGTCGTTTTGACGCTGCCCGCCGGACAGACCTTGGACCTGCTGCAGACGCTCGAGGCATCGGCGTCGAAAGACCTGAAGGCGGCGACCGCATTACTGGCCGGAGTCTCGATGGTTCGTTGCCTGACGCTGATCGCCGGATACCCGGTCGGCACTCCGCATCCCGAGTGGGACGTGTGTTACCCGCAAGAGTCGGATATTCTCCAAATGGTGAGTCACGACTCGAGCAAGAGACCCGCGCCCCCACAGCCGATATTCGTGTTCCAGAGTCGACCTCGCTGGTCCGGGAAACACTGGGACGACCCGTTGGACGAGTGGACCCGGGATCTACTCGCCGCGGCGAGGACGTCGTGCGGTGATTGGGTCACTCGCCCGATCTGGACCGACACGCAGCGCTGGCGCTACGCGCGTCTGACCGGTGGGCGTTTCGGAAACGGCTGCGGCATCGGCGTCGCCGGAGAAGCGATGGCCGAGGGCGGTGGCGTCCAAGCGGCGTGGCTATCAGGGCGACGGATGGCGCGTCGCCTGCTCGGAGATAAACACGAATGAGCACGCCCGATTCTCGCACGCTCGTCCACACCCAGGATCAGGACTTCGGCGACGTGTTCGAATTGGTTGCGGTGCGCTAACTCACACCGCCCGTCGGCGGTGGTTCTACCCTACGCAAACTCTTCTGTGAAGCGGGGGTCCCGTGTCAAGCTTCCAATCCTGATGGGCCTCCTTTCGGGGACTTCCCGAATTCTTAGGGCAGTCGACTGATCTGGTTCGGATTC
>JBDGXI010000286.1:0-2476 GCA_039584685.1 Gemmatimonadota bacterium
AATCACGAACTCCCTGGTGGCCAGCTCGTTGTCCCTGATATCGCCGATCAGGCGCGGCCACGAAGCGAGACGGGCCCGCAAATGGACGTCCTGGATCAGCTCGAGCCGACCGGACGTCAGCAAGGCGTCTAGAGTTCCGCCATCGACGTCCAGCGTGGGCACGACCACCATGTAGAACAACGACGAATCGACGGCCGCAACGGGAGGTACGCTCGAATATTCTGGCGGACCTGCCGACAACACCTCGGCGAGGAGCCGCTGCGCGGCCCGGGCGCGGGAAGCGTCTCGGATCAGACGCTCCTGGTAGGCGGAGAACTCGGTTGCGAGGCCGCGCAGCACTTCACGTTCCTCGAGGCGCTCGCCTCTCTCCTGCCACCAGGCCTCGATTCCGAACGCGAGCAGGATGCTGATCATGATCGCCGTGCCCTCGGCGACGTATCGGAGCCACGTTCTGCCTGGAGGATTCACCAATCAACTCCTGCCATCTGAAGACTCGCTGCCCGCGGCCGCGCGGTTCAACCGGTCAGTCGGTCCCGCATGTCGTGCATTTCCTGTCGCAGCTCGAAGTACGCCGGCTTGAGGTTGAGAGGCACCTTGAACTCCGCGCTCTCCCGGAGGATCTCGTCCAACTCGGCCAGGACTGCCTCGTCCGGCTCACCCGCGGCGCGCTGCTTCTCGAGCTTCTCGAGACGGCGCCAGTATCCGTTGGCGGACATCTGGAAACGCATCCCGAGCAACCTCGGGAGCAGACCGAATACGGCGAGCGCCGCACCTCCCACGGCCGCCGCAAAGCCCAGGAACCGGTCCACGATCGTGGCGAGCCAGAAAGGGAGCGCGCGCCTGAGGGGTGACGGCCCGTTCCTGTAGTACTCGGCCGCCGCCTCGCTGAGCGGAAGCGAGATATGTGAAGGACTGGGGAAGGCCCCGTGATCCGTGTACAGTGTCCGCCCGCCGTGTATCGCTCCCCCCGCGTCGAGAAGCAGATCCACCAGCGCCGCCGGCAGGTCCTCGTCCGTGATCAGGTTGACGCTCGCGGCGAGCTGCTGGAGGTCGGTATCCGGGATGTTCAGGCCGAGATCGATCGTGCCCTCGGGAAGGGTAATGGCGGCAAGATGCGGCAGCCGGCGCTCGTAGGCAGCCGAGCGTCTGAACGACACGGGCCTCAGGATGTCCGAGCGCAGCAGGGACTGCACGACTTCGGATTCCGGCGCGCCGACGGCGAAGATTGCGTCGACGTCTCCCGCGATGATGGCATCGGCCGCCCCCCGCGCGGTCAGAGACGCGAACGGACCGGAGGTCACCTGGTCGGCGACGCCGTTCATGTCCAGCACTTCCCGGGCGATGCGGGCAGCCGCGCTTCCTTCCGGTCCCGGGGCCACGCGCAGCCCGCGGAGATCCTCCAGGCTCTGGACGGGAAGATCGACGCGCACGAACAGCCACAGAGGCTCCACGTACAGACTGCCGAGAGAAATCAGTCCCTCCACGCTCTCATCCGAGCCGAGGCCGGCCTCGGCGCCCGCCTCGACGAAGCCCGCCTGGGGCCGATCTGGCCCCACCAGGGCCCGCAGGTTATCCACCGACCCGCCGGTCTCGATGAGGTGTACCCGGACGCCACGCCCTTCCAGGTACTCCCTGTATCGCTGCCCGTCCGCGTGGAAGGCCGACCTCTCGGGTCCGGTCAACAGGTAGATCTCGTCCGGGACGCTCGGTCCGATGAGCCTGATCGACAGCACTCCGACGAGGACGACGACCCCGAGGGGCAACCACCGGATGAAGCGATTACTGGACATATTCGTCTTTCATCTGATCGGGCCTTTCAAGGGTGTCACCCTGGTATTCTGCGGTAAGCTACGCGACACGATGTCACCGATCGCGCAATCTACGGTGGAGACCCGTGCGGGGGAGCATCGTTCCCCGGGATGGTGCGCCAGAAGGCGCCCGCTCTGGCTATGTTAATTCCATGGTTCGTTACCCGACCGCTGTCGGCGGTTTCGTCAGACAGGCGATGCTACGGCAAGAGCCCAAAGCGGAGGTCAGACACATGAGAAAGCTCGTTGTGGTACTCGGGGGGACCGGCGTGCTGGCGGTGGCATTCGGCGCATACCACATCGGTCGCGCCGATCAGGAAGCCGGAGTCGACCGGCTGACGGCGCCGGCCCTGTACGCTGCCGATGCCAACACCGTCGTCGGGCTGGAAGCCGGCACGGTGCTGCCCCAGGAGCGTCAGACGATCACGCGCACGGGTACGGTCGAGGACCGCGACGTCTACTACCCGGGCACGGAAGCCCTGGACCCTGATGAGATGCGCGTCACGGCGTGCGGAACGGGCATGCCCAACGCCAGGCCCAAGCGGTAACGGCGACAAGTTCCTGTTCGACATCGGGACGGGCTCCGCCGAGCGCATTTCGGCTCTCAAGATCCCCTACGACTTTCTCGACAAGGTGTTCATCGGGCATCTGCACTCCGATCACTTCGG
>JBDGXI010000287.1:0-2358 GCA_039584685.1 Gemmatimonadota bacterium
CGCGTGCCACGGCGATGCTGCACAGGGCGATCTCGATCTTCAGCCGGAACGCGCCTACGCCAGCCTGGTCAACGTTGAGGCAAGCTCGGGGGACTACATGCGCGTGTTCCCGGGTGAGCAGGATTTGAGCCTGCTTTATCAGAAAGTTGCGGCAAAGACCGCTGGCTTCGATCTTGGTCCGCTCGGTATTTCAGGCGGCTCGATGCCGACCGGCGACGGCGTCCTGAGCGATCAGGATCTCGCGCTGTTGCGCGCATGGATTCGCGGCGGCGCTCCCGAGAGCGGGATCGTGGGGGGCTCTCAGCAATACGCGAGCTGTACCCTCGAGGGCGAAGTCGTACCCAACAAGATTCAGCCGCTCCCGGCGCCTGCCGTGGATGAGGGCGTTCAGTTCTACTCCGGCGGATGGGCAGTCCCGGCCGAAGAGGAGGGCGAGGTCTGCTTCGTCAGCTACTACGATTACTCGGACACGATTCCCGAGGATTTCCGTGTTCCGTGTGGGGAGGCCCAGGGCGGTCCGGACCAGGAATGCTTCGTATTCAACAAGACGCTTCTCGCGCAGGATCCACAGTCGCACCACAGCATCATCGAGTTCTACGTTCCACCCGCGGGGAAGGAAAATCAGAACGACCCCATGGACCCGTCCTGGAAGAACTGGATCTGCTTAGGCGGCGATAACGATGGCACGAGCTGCACTCCTGGCGGCAACGATTGTGGCGATCGCGGCCAGTGCGCCACGGCTCCAGCGACCACCATCGCCTGCATCGGCTATCCGAACGGCCCCGCCGAAATGGGCACCATCTTCGGCTTCTTCGGTACGGACAGCGCGCGCCAGAACCTCGTCCTTGCTCAGGAATCCAGCTTCCGCGAGACCTTGCCGACCAACGTCTACGCGGTGGCGCCCGTCAAGGGCTTCATCCTCTGGGACAGCCACGCGTTCAATCTCACGAATAGCGACACCACGGTCGAGCAGTGGTTGAACCTCAGCTTCGCCTCACCCGATGAGCTACTCCACGAGCGCCGCCAGATCTTCGATGCGGATGACATCTTTGGCATGGGGCGGATCGAGGCCTACTCGTCGAAGGAGGCGTGCGGAAGCTTCACGATCCCAAAGCATGGGCGTTTGCTTTCGCTCACCACACACACCCATCGATTCGGAAAGGAATTCCGTGTTTGGTACCCACCGAACGATGTGTGCCAGGGTGACGCCCCCGACAACAACTGTGCGCCTCCCAGCAGAGAGCCGGACTACATCAACTTCGACTACGCCGACCCGCTCTACCAGCGCTTTGCTGGCGACGCGATCATGAACTTCGACAGCGATGTGGATGCAGAACGCACCTTCCGATACTGCGCGTTCTGGGACAACGGCGAAAGCAACCCTGCCGAGGTGCGCCGGGAGTCGATCAAACCCGATGCCGAGACCTGCGCCTTCGTCGGCGTCTTCGCCCCAGTAGCCAACCAGTCCGGCCTTGGCCTGATGGCCTGCGGCTGTGAGCCGGAGGAACGCTCTTGTTTCGGTGGCCCGAACCAGGGCATGGTCTGCGACGGTGACGACTCCGTGTGCGGCGAGGGCGGTGTCTGCGACGCATGCCCACTTGGCGGCGGCGTGACGACCGAAGAGGAGATGTTCATCCTTGCCGGCTCGTACTACGTCCAGACGCCGTGACTGTAATAGTACTGTAAACAAACTGGCCGATTCTTCGGCGGTGAGCTACATCGCCGACGATGGCTCGATACGACGCCTACAACTCCGAATGTCTCCTGTTCTCATTCAAAGATGCCTACAACTCCGAATGTCTCCTGTTCTCATTCAAAGATGGGCTTTTGGCCCGGCTTGCGCACGACTTGAAGTTGCAGGTCGAGCGGTTTTCGATCGAGGTCGACGACACGACCCATCAGATCAAAGCCACGTTCGATCCGAGCAGCATCCAGGTCGTCTGTGCACAGATAGACGGGCGCGACGACCCGTCGACACTCAGCAGGGGCGACAAGAAGAAGATCTACGACAACGTCACCAAGGACGTGTTGCGCTCGCGCAAGCATCCCGAGATTCGATTCGACTCGACCAACGTCGTCGAACGGGGCGAGGGGTTTGCAGTCGAAGGGACGCTTCAGATGTACGGCAAGTCGCGGAACATCCAGACCAGCGTTCGATCCGACCGCGGCCGATGGCTGGCCGAGGTGAACATCCACCAGCCGGACTTCGGGATCAAGCCGTACACGGCGGCGCTAGGGGCCTTGAAGGTGAAGCCGGACGTGCTGGTTCGGGTCAGCGTACCGCGAGAGAGCTAGCTGGGCGCTTGGCAGGAACGCATCCTCGGAGGCTGAATGCTTAGCCGAGTTGCCCTAACCGTC
>JBDGXI010000025.1:0-27631 GCA_039584685.1 Gemmatimonadota bacterium
CGGGTTCGGGCGATTCTTCGATCGGAACCTCGCCGCCCGCTTTCAGGTCGGTGGGAAGGTCAACGCCAGGGCCCAGCCAAGCGGCGTATGGCTTCCGGAGCTGAGCGCGTACTTTGCTCTGCGATGGCGTCGCCTTCCGTGGAACCACATCGTCGCCACTACTTTTTCGATGGGCGAGGGCCTGTCGATCGTGAGCGATGTGCCCGAGGTCGAGATCCTCACGACAGAGGTTGGCGGCACCAGCCGGCTGCTCAACTACTGGATGATGGAGATGACCCTCGCCGTGCCGTCGTTGCCATACCTGCAGCTCGTTGGGCGGATCCACCACCGGTCGGGTGCGTTCGGTCTGTTCGGCGATGCCCAGGAATCGGGCTCGAACACCGTGGGCCTCGGAATCCGCTGGCATCTGTAGCGTCCCCCGCGAACGCTCGCCCGCCGATTGCGATGAATGCCGCCCGCCCTCGCGTGTATCCTGAACGGAGGATCACGCATCAAACGGAGGATCGATGAACGACAGGCCTGAGCTCTGGCTGCACGAAGAAGTCCTGCTCCTGGCTTTGAAGGACGAGAAGGGTACGCCGCACTCCAGCATGTTCACGATCGCCATGGGCGGCGCCATCCTGGCCGACCTCCTGCTGAGCGAGCGTTTCGTCCTCGAGGAGAAGCCCAGGAAGAAGCCGCTCAAACCGGGGAAGAAGCCCGCCTACCTGGTGGCGGTCGACAATCCCAAGCCGCTGACCGATCCGGTCCTGGACGAGTGCCTCCACCGGGTCGTGACCTCGAAGAAGCCCCGTTCACCACAGGAATGGGTCACACGATTCGGACAGCTCAAGGACTTGAGACGCCGCGTCGCCGTGGGTCTGTGCCGAAAGGGGATCCTGCGAGAGCGCGAAGACCGCATCCTGGTTCTGTTCCGCCGCACCGCATATCCGACTCTGGATGGCGCTCCCGAGCGGCGAGTCGTGGACCGACTCCAGGACGCCGTGGCCGGCGACTCCCTCGATCTGGACGCGAGAACCGCGGTCATGGTGGCCCTCGCGAACGGAACCGGAATCCTGAAGCACGTCCTCGGAAAGGACCTGGTCAAGCAGCGGAAGGACCGGATCAAGGAGATCGGGGAAGGGGACATCGTGGGCGAGGCAACGAAGGCGGCGGTCGAAGCGGCGCAGGCGGCGGTGATCGCGGCTACGACGGCCGCGTCGGTGGCGGCCACGACGGCAGCCGCTGCCAGCTGAAGGAAGAAGCGGCGCCGGAGCAGAGTACCCCGGCGCCTGACCTCCCTTAGTTACTCGGCTCTCAGCGCGATCGCCGGGTCCACGGCCGCCGCCCGCCGTGCCGGGATCCAGCTTGCCACCACCGAGACCACGAACAGCAGGGCCACCACGAATCCGAACGTCGGCGGATCCGTGGGCGATACCTCGAACAGGAGCGCCTCCATCAACCGTGTCAATCCGAGCGCGGCCACGAAGCCCACGGCAAGCCCGATGCCCGCCACGATCGCCCCTTGCCGGACCACCATGCTACGAACGCGACCGGCCGGGGCGCCGAGGGCCATCCGCACCCCGAGTTCCTGCCTGCGCTGCGTGACGCCGTAGCTGATCACACCGTACAGCCCGACGGCTCCCAGGAGCAGGGCCACCGAGGCAGCGATCCCCAGCATCAGCATCGTGAAGCCGGCGCGCGAAGTGGCGTCACGAAGCACCGTTCGCATGGTCTCGATGTTCGTGATCGGAATGTTCGGGTCGATCGACCACACCGCGTCACGCACCGCCGGGGCGAGCGACGACGGGGCGGCGCTGGTCCTGACGACCAGGCTCATCGAGTTCCGGTAGTTGTTCCCCGGACCTGACATGGAATAGTAGATGATCGGTCGTATCTCCATGGCGAGTCCAAGGTTACGAACGTCCTCCACCACGCCAACCACGGACCGCCACGCGAAGTCCTCTTCCTCCTCCATGTCCTGAGCGATGCCTTGCCAAACCTGCTTCCCGATCGCGCTCTCGCCGGGCCAGTAGTGTTCGGCGAACGCCCGGTTCACGACGACCGCGCCGGTTCCGGCCGTGATGTCGGAACGCTCGATGAGGCGTCCCTCGAGCAGCCGGATCCCCATCGTCTCGAAGTAGGAAGCCCCGGTCAGGATCGTGAGCGCGACGTGGGGCATGGCTCCGGGCTCGACGGGTCGGTCTTCGATCAGAACTCCGCTATGGCTCTCGCCCTGCGATCGGAGTGGCAGCTTGCTGACCGTGCTGGCCATCTGGACTCCCGGGATCTCCGACACCCGGTCCACAAGTTCCTGGTAGAAGCCGACCACCATCTCCTCGCTCTCGTATGGAGAGTCGGGCAACGACAGTCGCAGAGTCAGCAGGTTCTCCGACTCGAAGCCCGGATCGACGTTCTTCAAGTGCCAGAAGCTCTTCACCAGGAGGCCGGAGCCGACCATGAGCAGGAACGCCAGCGCCACCTGCCCGAACACGAGAACCGTGCGCGCGCGTACGCCACCGCGCCCTGAGGTGGTGCCGCGGAATCCCTCCTTCAAGGCCCCGGCGATGTCCGGACGGGTGTGTCGCAGCAGTGGTGCCAGTCCGAACAGGATGCCGGCGGCCATCGACACGCCCAGGGTGAAGAGCAGGACGCTCGCGTCGATCTGAATCGCATCCAGGCGGGGGATGCTGTCGGGTCCCAGGGCCACCAGGGCCTTGATGCCGCCGAACGCGAGAATGAGCCCGAGCCCGCCACCGGCCAGGGCCAGCAGCGAGCTTTCCCGGAGGAAGCTCCTGGCGAGGGCCCCCCGCTCGGCCCCGAGCGCGCTCCGGATCGCGATTTCCTTGTGTCGTCCCTCTGCCCGCACCAGGAACAGGTTGGCCACGTTGGCGCAGGCAATGAGCAGCACGACGGCTACCGTTCCGAGCAGAATCCACAGGGCGCGGTTCACGTCATCCGTTACATCGGAGATCAGGGTGACCACGCGCGCGTCCCACCCCGACTGCGCCATCATCTCATGCGTGATCAGGTCCCCCGGGTAGCGCTCCGGCAGTTGCAGGGTCAGGCGCCGGATGTCCTCGTACGCGGCCTGTACGGTCACCCCCTCTTTGAGCCGCCCGATTCCGTTGTAGCTGTAGTTCCCGGTCGTGAGATCCCCCGGGTCGATTACCATCGGGAGCCAGATTTCGATGTCCGCGTCATAAGGGTGGTCGAACCCGGCCTGCGTGACGCCGACGACGCGGCGGCTCTCGCCGTCGATCGTTATGGTTTGCCCGACTGCGTTCTCGGCCCCCCCGTAGCGACGCTGCCATAGTCCGTGGCTGAGGATGGCGACGGCCTCGCCGTCCGGTAGCAGTTCCTCTTCCGTGAAGCCGCGCCCCAGGAGCGGCGGTGTGCGCAATACATCGAAAAAGGTGCCCGTAATGCCCGCGGCTGACAGCTGCTCCGGCTCTCCGGTACCGGTCAGATTCACGGTCCCGTCCCAGAACATGGTGAGGCCGTCCAGCGTCGTGGCTTCATCCCGATACAGCACGTACGTGCCCGTGGCCTGGGGAACCTCCGGGAAGCCTGCGATCGGAGCCGTATGGCCGACCACGACCAGGCGATCAGACTCGGGATAGGGAAGAGATCGGAGCAGCACTCCGTTGACCACGCTGAAGATGGCGGAGTTGGCGCCGATGGCGACGGCCAGCGTCACTATGCTGATCACGGCGAACAGCGGACTCCGAGCCAGAGACCTCGCGCTACGTCTGACTTCTCGTATGAAACCGGACATGCGACCCATCCTCCTCTTCCCCGAAACGAGTGGCGGCACGAGTGACCGTACGCCGCTCCGTCCAATCGAGTTTCGGCCGCGCCGCGGTCGGGCGTTCACACCCTCCGCACGACCGCCTCTGCGAAAAGTGGGAAAGTGGGAATTCGGCATAGGGTTTCTGAGAGAGGTGACGCGGCGGCTTGCCACAACACGCACGCCGGGTCGATCTTGGGCGCCATGTCAGAGACCCCGGGTTATCAGCGTCTATTCGCCGAGCTCAAACGGCGAAAGGTATTCAAGGTCGCCGCCGTGTACGGCGCCGTGTGTTTCGGCGTCCTGCAGGTGGCGGATATCCTCGTGCCGGCGATGCAGCTGCCCGACTCCTTCGTCCGAGGGATCGCGCTGGTCTGTCTGCTCGGTTTTCCGATCGCTCTCGTTCTGGCGTGGGCGTTCGAGACGGGACCCGATGGGGTGCAAAGGACGTCGGAGGCACAGCCGGGTGAGATCACGCAGATCGTCTCGGCGCCGCGCGGGCGACGCTGGCCTTCGGGGGTCCTGGCGCTGGCCGGCACGGCTGCCCTGGTCGTGGGTGGCTGGATGGCTCTGTCCAGCAGAGGCGGAGCGACCGGGTCGGCCGATGTCCCCGCCGAGGCTGCCGCACCCTCCGTGCGCGACTCGGCTGAAGCCGGCGACGACCGCACCTCGATCGCGGTGCTCCCCTTCCGAAACACCAGTGGAGATCCGAAGACGCAGTCGTTCACCGACGGCGTGCACGATGACCTCCTGACGCAGCTGTCGAAGATCGGCTCGCTGAAGGTGATCTCACGCACGTCGGTCGAGGAGTATAGGGACGCCACGAAGAGCATCCCGGAGATCGGCCAGGAGCTGGGGGTCGAAAACATCCTCGAAGGTGGAGTGCAGAGCGCCGGCGGGGCTTTCCGGATCAACGTTCAGTTGATCGACGCGGAGTCCGAAGGCCACCTGTGGGCCGAGCAGTACGAGGGCGAGCTCTCCGTCGCCAGCATCTTTCAAGTACAGAGCGACATCGCGGACGCGATCACCGAGGCTCTGCGGGCTCAGCTGACGGAATCAGAACGGGCCGCCATCGCGCGCACGCCCACCGACGACTTCGACGCCTACCAGGACTATCTTCAGGCTCTTTCCTACTTTCTCGAGAGCTACGCCGAATCCAACTTTCGATCCGCTGATGCAATCGTATCTCGCGTGATCGAACGTGACCCGGAGTTCGCCGAGGCCCATGCGCTCAAGGGCGCGAACGGCTCGATGCTCTACTGGTTCTTCTACGACCGGTCCGATTCGATCATCGATGCATCGCGACAGCTCATCGAGCGTGCTCTGGAGCTCGAACCCAACCTGCCGGAAGGACACGCGGCCCTCGGCCACTGGTACTACCGCACGCAGCTGGACTACAACCAGGCTCTGCGGGAACTGGAGATCGCCCGCGCGGCCAGGCCGAGTGATGCCGGATTCGAGACGACGATCGCCTCCGTCTACCGACGTGCGGGAAACATGGAGGCGGCCATCGCCCACTTCGAATTGGGCGCCGAGCTGGATCCCCGATCGGCGATGGCGCCGTACAGTGTCGGAGAGACCCTGGCGCTGTTGCGCAGATACGAAGAGGCGGAGGACTGGTTCAGGAGGGCCATCGACATCCGGCCTGACTTCGCCCTGCCGTACGCGTACATGAGCATGATGCGTCTGAGAGCCGAGGGTGACACGGCCGGAGCCCGCCTGTGGCTGCAGCGGGTGGAGGAGCGTGGGCTCGCAGGCGACCAGGATGACTTTACCCTGCCCGACCTCGAACTCATCGTTCTTCTTCCGGGGGCGGAGGGCGTAGCAGTGAAAGGGGACTCCGCACTCGAGCGCATTCGCCGGTTCGGTCGGCCCCTGACCAACCAGTTCCGATACTCGCCGATGAGTCTGCTCTCGGGCCTCGCCCGGCAGAGAATTGGAGACGAAGCCGGGGCCGCGGCCGCCTTCGACTCGGCCCGGGCGGAGATGGAGGCCCTGGTCGCAGCAGATCCAGAGGAATCGCGGTACCGAAGCTCGCTCGGTCTGGCGCTTGCCGGACTCGGTCGCCACGAGGCCGCGATCAGGGAAGGCAGGGAAGGACTGCGCCTCATGCCGCCCGACAAGGAAGCCTGGCGCGGAGGCTACCGGGTGATCGATCTCGCCCGGATCTACGCCATGACCGGCCGCACGGACGAGGCAATCGAGCAACTGGAGTACGTGATGTCGATTCCCGCCGATCTCTCGGCCTGGGAGCTGCGGCTCGATCCGATGTGGGATCCGCTGCGCGGCGATCCGCGGTTCGAAGCGCTGATCGCGCTGGACTGATTCCGGACTCCTTCCCCGGCGACCCACAGTTCACGAGGAGCGGCCGTGTCCCTCAAGCTGAGCGTGCACCAGGAAGACTGGATTCCCACCGTCCCGTTCCGGATCTCCAATGCGGTGTGGCACTCTTTTCCCGCGATCGTAGTCGAGCTGCAGGACGGCGACCTGGTCGGTCGAGGAGAAGCCGAAGGCGTCTACTACTTCGACGAGACCCCGGAGGCGATGACTGCGCAGGTGGAACACGTGGCAGGCCGGGTCGAGGCCGGCGCCACTCGCTCCGATCTGCTCGAGCTCATGCCGCCGGGCGGCGCGCGCCACGCACTGGACTCGGCGCTGTGGGACCTGGAGGCCAAGCGTTCGGGCAAGCGCGTGTGGGAGCTGGCGGGCCTGCCACTGAAGGAGATCGTCACCGTATACAGCATCGGTCTGGAAGCAGAGCCGGCGGACCAGGCGGCGAAGGCCGCGGCCGCGTCCAACCAGCCGGTGCTCAAGGTCAAGCTGGGCGCCGACCGGCCCGTGGAGCGCATCGAGGCGATTCGTGCCGTTCGACCCGACGCGACCATCGCGATCGACGCCAACCAGGGGTGGAGTCTGGACTCGCTGCGGGAGTACGCGCCGCGGCTCGCGCAGCTAGGCGTATCGATGATCGAGCAGCCACTGCCCCGGGGCGCCGACGAGGAGCTCGAGGGTTACCGGGCGCCGCTCCCGCTGTGCGCCGACGAGAGCTGCGTCCACGGGGGCGAGCTGGAACAGGCCGCGGGCCGCTACCAGATGATCAACATCAAGCTCGACAAGTGCGGCGGACTCACGCACGGGTTGGATCTCGCCCGCGCCGCTCGCGAGAGCGGTCTCGGGCTGATGGTGGGCTGCATGTGCGGGACCTCGCTCGCCATGGCGCCGGCCTTCGTGGTGGGGCTCCTGTGCGACTTCCACGACCTCGACGGTCCGCTGCTTCTGAAGAACGACAGGGCCTTCGGAATGGCTTTCGATGACGGCGTCGTCGGGCCGCCGCCGGCCAGGCTCTGGGGATGATCGAGCAGCCGGTTCAGCTGGCGGCGGTATTCCTCGGACTGATCCTGCTCTCGGTGTGGCTCGACGCGCGGTACGCGTGGGCCCGCAAGATCTCGCCCGTGGTCCTCATCCTGTTCTTCGCGGGCCTGGTTTCCAATGTCGGATTGATCGCGGACCGGTCGACCTTCTACGACGGACTGGCCGGCTTCACGGTGCCTTTTGCCGTCTGCCTGATCCTGTTTACAGTCAATCTCTCGGATCTCAAACGTACCGGGGGCCCGCTGCTCGCCGCCTTCGCCATCGCGTGCATCGGCACCATGATCGGCGTCCTCACCGCGGGCCTGCTCGTGAATTCCGAGCTCGCCCTGGTGCTGGGGGACGAGACCTGGAAGCTGGCCGGACCGTTCACCGGCACGTACACGGGAGGCAGCCTCAACTTCTTCGCCCTGTGGGATGGTCTCGAAATCGGCAACCCCGATCTGTTTGCGGCCGCCAACGCGGTAGACAACCTGACGCTGTTTCCTCTATTCGCCATGTGGGTGCTGATCCCGGGCTGGCTCGGTCGTTATTTCCCGGTGGGGGATCGCTGGGGGACCGCCGAGGTGCTGGACGAGGTGGAGCACGAGCCGGACGCGAATCCCGAGCTGAGGACCCTGGACCTCGTGGCCCTGTCGTTTGCTGCCCTGCTGATCATGGTCGTCAGCGACCTGATCAAGACGCACTGGATCGCCGGGTTCATGCCCAGCTTTCCGACCATCCTGATCGTCACCACCCTGGCTCTCGTCCTGGCCCAGTTTCGCTTCATCGGCCGGCTGCACGGTGCCTTCGAGCTGGGGAACCTGTCGTTCTACCTGTTCTTCTGCGCCGTCGGCGCCATGATCAACGTGAAGATGGCGATCGTGCTGTCGCCGATTCTCTTCATCTACGTGATGATCATGATCGTCGTGCACCTGGTGTCGGTGTACGGCATCGGCCGGCTCCTGCGCCTCGACATCCGGGTGCTCACCATCGCCTCGGCGGCCGCCAAGACGGGACCCCCGAGCGTGGTGGCGCTGGCCAACGTGCACGGGTGGAAGACGCTGGTCCTGCCCGGCGTGGCGATGGGGCTCCTCGGCTACGCGGTGGGGAACTACCTGGGCTTTGCCGCGGCCTACGCCATGAAGGCGATCCTGGGGCAGTGAGGACAGTGAGACCGGGTCCCCGGTCTCGACTCGACGGGTAGCGCAGTGCTCACGTGACCGGAGCGGGTTCGTCGCCGTGGCCGGCCCGTTGCCGCAGACGGGCCCAGTGCTCGTTCGCCATCTCGTGTTGTCGCGCCAGACTACCGGGGAGGAGATCGCGCGCCAGTTCCGCCCGCGTGTCCTCGGTGATGCCGCCCGTCGCGATGATTTCCCGCCCCGCGGAACGCACGGCCTCGAAGTATTCACCGAACAGTCCGCCGAGCGCTCTCAGGCGCAGAGGCTCGGCGAACGGTCGGAGGATCTCTCCCGAGACTTCCATTCCGTGCATGCGGGCGATGTGGCGAACCGTGTACACGAGGGCGTCGAAGTTGTGAAACCCTGGAAAGCCACACGGTGACACCAGGACCATTTGGCCTGGCTCGGACTCGCGGGGCGGATGGCTGGATCCCCCCTCCACGTGGGCGCTGGGCACCAGCCATGGCTCATAGCGTGGCAGAAGGCGGTCCAGGAAGGTCTTCATCAGGCCGGTCATGGAGCCGTGATACACGGGGGTCCCGATCACCACGAGGTCGGCCGCGGCCCACGCTTTCAGCCCTCGATCCATTCCGTCGTCGTGGATGCAGCGGCCTGGGGTCTGAACCCAGCAGGAGTAGCACCCGATGCAGGGCTCGAGGTCCAGCTCACGGACGACTATCAGGTCGGTACCGGCGCCCGCCTCCCGCATCCCGGCCAGCAGAGGCTCGAGGAGCTTCGAGGTGACGCCGGCCCCGGCCCTTGGAGAACCGTTGAGGGCCAGGACCCGGGGGGAGCCCATCAGAAGCTCACGGCGGCCGTAATCAGCATGGTCACCGCGACGAAGGTCCCGACCAGGGCCGCCAGTCGGGTACGCCTGCGCCAGCCGTCCATGTTCTCGATCCTGAGCCGCGAGGCGACGCGGGGAAGACTAATGGTCGCCATGATCGCAGGGATTAGAAGGAGAAAGCGTACGATCTCCAATACGCCCGAGGCTTCCGGCCACCGAAGCCCGGCCACCGAGAGCGAGCCCATGGCCGCGAATACGGCTCCCCACAGGAACGTGAGCATCCGGTTTATGTGCAGGAAGGTACTGTTGCCAGAGAGGGACTCCGCGTGATCCCATCGAGAGTAGTCAGCCGTCAAAGGCCTTGGAGCGTGCAGTAGCGACGTGAGCCAGATGACTCCGAGGGCGAGGGTATCGGCCGCGCCTCCCCAGGCGGCCAGCGCCGTCCGCCCGGCTGGAGTGAGACTGGCCGTCGCGCCCAGGCCCAGGAAGAGAGCGGATCCGATCTCGAACCACGTCGCGCGTCCATTCACTGCGTGGTAGGCCGCCAGGACCGCGGCGAGCGGGAACGCGACCCGCAGGCCGACCGAGATATCCAGGCCGAACAGCGGCCCGAACCACAGGAAGAGCCAGGGAATGAACGCCACGGTCAACCACCGCGACCCCTTGAGCGAAACCGGACCCGGACGCCGGCGCGTCGCCGGTGCGGACACGGCCTCATCCGGTGCCCTTCCAAACAACTGGTCCATTCGCATCAGCAGGGAAGCGTCTCCCCGCACCTCGTACAGGCCATCTGCCAGCGCGTCCCGACCAGAGACCTCTCCCGCGCTGATCTGCTCCCAGACCTCAGAAGGTGTCGCCACCGTGAGCGCGGGCGTCTCTGCGGGACCGAGGCCGAATCGGCAGCAGCCGTCCGAGATATCGAGATGGTACAGGCCGGGTTCGGAGCCCGATACGTCGAACTGGATGCTCGCCGTGAGGTCCCCCGCCGCGTTCGGGTCGAACACCAGGGCCATACCCTCGATCATCTGCCTCGCCGTCCTCATTTCATCCCCTCCACCGTCTCGATGGCTTGTTCCAGCCAGTCCACGTACATGCGCTCGTTCCTCTCACCGAGGTTGCGGACGAGTTCCCAGAAGACGGCCGACCGTTCCAGTCGCGGCTCCTGCGCTGCCACGGCGGCGATCATCTGCCGTGTCTCTTCATGTGCGGCCAGTTGGGCCCGGTGCAGCTCGAGTTGCGCGCGAAGCTGAGCCAGGGCCTCGCTCCGCTCCAGGTATCCTGCGAAGAACAGCTTGAGCAGGCCCGGGTGGCGGCCGCGGGGAAGCTCGACCAGCGGTTCCGCGAGCCACTCGAGCATCTCCTGGCGTCCGGTCTCGCTCAGGTAGTAAACCACCCGGTCCGGCCTCGCTTCCTGTGGTTCAACGCTGCTGGTGATCCACCCTTCGTCCTCCATCTTCTTGAGCGTCGGGTAGATCTGGTTCAGGCCGGCGTACCAGAAGTTCTGGGTCGATCGATCGAGTTGCTTCTTCAGGTCGTAGCCCGTCATCGGGCCGAGGTTGAGGAAGCCGAGCAGGGCGTAACGCAGGGACATGAGTGCCTCGTTGTATATATCACAAATGGTGTATCACTATTGATATAATATACGATGGCGCGGAGGC
The DNA here is from genome assembly GCA_039584685.1 of Gemmatimonadota bacterium. Classification (GTDB taxonomy): domain Bacteria; phylum Gemmatimonadota; class Gemmatimonadetes; order Palauibacterales; family Palauibacteraceae; genus Benthicola. The sequence goes on from JBDGXI010000025.1 coordinate 10,744, forward strand.
GTCAAGGGGGCGGATCCGACCGACCGTCGCCTTAAAGCCCTCCCGCTTCTATGTTCTCCATGAATTCGGCGGCATTTCACCATCCGCGGCCCTGGAGCCATGTCCGAGCTCATCGAATTCCTCCGATCCGGTCTGGAAGGCCAGTACGAAGTCGAGCGCGAGCTCGGGCGCGGGGGCATGTCGACCGTATTCCTGGCCCGCGACCTCAAGCACGAACGCCGGGTCGCGCTCAAGGTGCTGCGTCCGGACCTGGCCTCGGTGGTGGGTTCCGAGCGGTTCCTCCAGGAGATCAAGCTCACGGCATCTCTGAATCATCCACACATCCTCCCGCTCCTCGATTCCGGAGCGATCGACGGGCTCGTGTATTTCGTGATGCCGTTCGTGACGGGGGGCTCGCTCCGCGGCCGCCTGGTGCCCGGCGAGACCTTCACCCTGCCGGATGCGATGCGACACACGCGCCAGGTCGCGTCGGCCCTGGACTACGCACACCGGAACGGCATCGTGCACCGGGACATCAAGCCCGAGAACATCCTGTTCTCCGAGGGACATGCGGTCGTGGCGGACTTCGGGGTCGCCAAGGCCGTCAGCACCGTAGATCGACAGACTCTCACCAGGAGCGGCTTTCCGGTTGGCACTCTCGGCTACATGAGTCCGGAACAGGCGGCCGGCCGGACCGACCTGGATGAGCGGACGGACGTCTTCAGCCTGGCGTGCGTCGTCTACGAGATGCTGGTGGGCGATACGCCCGCCGGGTGGCCGAGCCCCGAGGACTCACGTCTCGGACGGTTTCTCGAAGCTCCGGCAGAGCACCGGTCCCACCTCGAACGCCTGCCCGGACGGGTAGAGCAATGCCTGACCCGGGCGCTGGCGCTCCGAGCCGCAGACCGCTTTCAGTCACCAGGTGAGTTCGCCGAGGCGCTGACCTCGGCCGCTGAGGGCCGGGACCCGATCCCCGACGAGGAGATGCGAGCGATCCTCGCCCGGGCCGCGGAGCTGGAAGCCGAGCGAGCCGTGGGCCTGGAGTCAGACAGCCGGGCCCTCACCATGGGATCGGTGGAGCAGGTGGCGGCGGAGGTCGGGATTCCGCCGGCGCACGTCCGGCAGGCGGCTGCCGAGGTGAGCGGAGTCTCGTATGAGGAAGCAGAGGAGACGAGACGGATCGCCACCGAGCCGGCGCTGCCGATTCGGAGGAAACCACTGTCCTTTCCCAGGGCGCCCGACGTGAAGTTTGCCAAGGAGCGCCTCACGGCCGAGCGCTCCGTCGCTGGCGAGGTCTCGGAGGCTGCTTTCCCCGAGGTGGTGGACGTCATCCAGGATGAGCTCGACCTGGTGGGACACGTCTCAACCGTGGGCCGAACCCTGACCTGGAGCCCGGCCCGACAGGGTACCGAGAGCCGTCAGATAGTGGTCACCGTCAGACCGCGTGACGGGGTCACCGACCTGCACGTGGAAGAGCAGATCGAAATGGCGGGATGGCGCATTTTCGCGCCCGGTTGGGGTGCCGGCGCGGGGGCGCTGTTCGGACTGGCCATTGCCGCGCTGCTCGGCCTGCAAGAAGAGGCCATCCTGGTGACGGCTCTACCGTCCGCCATCTTCGGCGCAGTGGCAACGGTGAAGGGAATGGTCAACACCAAGGCTCAGAACGCGAGCCCGCAGCTGCAGCGGGTGTTGGACCGGCTCACGGCGCTCGTGAAGCGAAATGCGGTGGAGGGTCTGCCTGCAGGCGAGGACTAGCCGCGACCCGCTCTTGATGATTCGGTGATCGGGGACCCGTATTCTCCAGCCTATGAAAAAGTGGGAATGTGGGAATTTTCCGGAGGGTTCGAGAAACGTCCCCGCGGGACACCAGACGCGAGCCGAATCGTGAATCACGATCCACGAGACCTGCCTCTCATGGCCTCAATTCGGGGAAGGGGAAGGCTCACGCTCCCCAAGGCCGCCCGGCACGCACTCTCGCTCTCGGAGGGCGACCGGATCGTAGTTGTCGTCGGCCGAAATACGATCGGGCTCATACCTGCCGATCTCGTCGCGCGAGAGGAGCTGTGGATTCTGACGGGATCCATCCGGTCTCGGATCGAGGCGGCGGAGGATGATGTCTCGTCCGGTCGCACGGCCGAAATCGAAGACTCACGTTCCCTGCGAGGAGCTGCGAGTCGCCTCCGGCGGATGGCCACGGACGGCTCGTGACGGACTCGTTCGAAGTACCGACGATCCGCCGACTCCTCGTCACCCGGCAGTTCGCGCTCTCATACGACCGCATGACGCCATTCGCGGCGAGACAACTCGATAGGGCCCTCAAGCGGCTGCTGGCCTCACCCGGAGGTCCCGCAGTGAGGTTGTGCCCGCTCGTGTTTCCTGCCGGGTATCACGTGCTGCGGTTTGGGCACAGAGACCGCGCCTTGCTTCGCTTCGACGGAGAAGCGGCCCTTCTTCTCGACGCCGCGTCGTTCGCGGAGATCGCGCGCCTCAACGCGAGAGCGGCTCATCGGCTACGCACCTGGCGCTGGTACTGACTCAGTCCCCCGCAGGCGCGACCGACCGCGCCTCTTCCAGCACGGCAAGGGCGTCGACGAATACCCGAAACAGTGCCCGTGACTGCTGCTGGGTCACGGCGATCGAGATCGCCATGTCCTGGTCCGGGAAGTAGGCGGCCATTGTTCCCCAGAAGCCGGTATGCATATAGACGTCGAATCCCTGGGGATCGCGCACCTCCACTCCCATTCGATAGCGGCCCGGCACCATGGGGCTCCCTGACAGGTCCGGCCCGGCCCGGGCGTCCGCCACCGTGGTGAGCATGGTGTCGGCCGTCGTGGCGGACCGGTACACGCCGCCCGTGAACAGGGCCCGCATGAAGGCCGCCATGTCATCCGCCGTGGATACAAGTCCGCCGCCGCCGTACAGGTCCAGTGATGGATCGAAGTCGTACGTATCCAGCTCGCCCAGGTACTGGTGCGCACGGTCCGCGGCTCCGGGCGGTGCATCTTCCAGGGTCTCTAGCCACGTCGATCCGAGTCCCAGCGCCTCGAAGTCGAGGAGCTCGCGGAGGCAAGCGGCCAGCGGCTTTCCGTACACCGATTCGAGAACCAGGCCCAGCATGACGTAGCCGGTGTCGGAGTACCGATACACCTCGCCCGCCGCTCCGTACGGATCACCCCACTCCACCGCGAGACCGATCTGTTCTTCCGGAGTCCACCGATGTATCGGATCCGCCAACACGGCCTCGATGTACAGCTCCCGGTCCGCGTAGTCGTACAGTCCGCTCGTGTGCGTCAGAAGGTGGCGGATCGTGATCGCATCCAGGTCGTAGCCGTCGCCTGCCAGCATCTCGGCGTACGCGGTCGGAAGGTGCATTGAGAGAGGGTCGTCGAGACTGAGGCGACCCTCCTCCCACAGTCTCAGTGTCGCCGCGGCCACGTAAGTCTTGGTGTTACTGGCGATCCGGACCGGGTTCGCGGGCGTAAGCGGAGTACCGGTCTCCATGTCCGCCACCCCCGAAACGCCGCTCCAGGAAAGGCCCAGCGACGGCGCGTCGACGCGCATCATAATCCCCGGTGTCGAGCCGGCTTCCACAGCGCTGTCGAGCAGCGCCTGGAAACTGGTTTCGAGGGCAGAAACCTTCTGCGCGAGTGCCGGTGTCGCGAGGCCGAGGGCTCCCACGCCGATACCGGCGGCAAGGAGAAGGTGACTACGCTTCATGGAGAGCTCCGATCCAGTTCGTGTCGTGTCATGGAGGCGCGTCCGCAGGCGTTGATCAAAGTAAGGACGGTGTCTTCGCCGGACAGCCCTTCCCAACGCCCGGAGGAAGGTCGATCTTCCGGAATGTCTGAAACTCGTGGCTACCAGCGCCTCTTCGCCGAACTCAAGCGGCGTCGTGTGTTCCGAATCGCCGCCGTGTACGGCGCGACTGCATTCATCGTCCTCCAGGTCGCGGACCTGCTGCAGGAGGGATTGCAGCTTCCGCAAGCGTTCCTTACCGCCGTGACCGTGCTCGCCCTGGCTGGATTCCCGGTGGCTCTCTTCCTCGCCTGGGCGTACGAGCGCACACCGCACGGAGTCATAAGGACTCCGGAGCCTGGCCACGACGAAATCGAGGAGATCGTCGCGCAGCCAGCGGGGCGGCGCTGGCCAGTGGGGATCGCGGCTGCGGCGGGGACGGCGCTTCTGCTCGTGAGCTCGTGGTGGGCACTCGGCCGGCCGGACGTCCCCAGCGTCGGTGGCCGCGGTGACTATTCTTCCATCGCGGTGCTGCCTTTCGAGAACATGAGCGGCAACGAGGACGACGCCTACTTCGCCGACGGCCTTTCGGAAGAGCTGCTGAACGCCCTCACGCGTGTGCCTGGCCTTCGGGTGGCGGGCCGCACCTCGTCCTTCGCCCTTCGTGACTCGAACCTCGACCTGAAGGCGATCGCTGACACGCTCGGAGTGGAGACCGTGCTCGAGGGAAGTGTCAGGCGATCGGGTGGCCGAGTCCGCGTCACCGCGCAGTTGATCGAAGCGGAAGACGGATTCCATTTGTGGTCCCGGGACTGGGAACGCGAGCTCACGGCTGACAACGTGTTCGAGATCCAGGACGAGATCGCGGGCGCCGTGGCCGCTGCGATGGTGACCGGCGAGGAGCCGAATTCCAGGGCAGATGCGGCTCCGTCTGCGGGAGCACAGGGCGGCCCGACCGCGCTGGTGCCCGCTTCGGTCCGGACGTCGGACCTCGACGCCTACGAACTGTACCTGGCGGGTCGGCACCACTGGGCGACTCGGACGCCCGACGGACTCGAAGAAGCGGTCAGACTGTTCGAGGCGGCGCTGGACAGGGACTCGCTGTACGTCCCGGCCTGGGTGGGGCTGTCGGCTGCCTACAATGCGCTGCCCTGGTATACGGACTTCTCGCCCGGAACGGCGGCCGAACGCTCCAGGTCAGCGGCGGAGCGGGCGCTGCAACTGGACCCCGACAACGCGGAGGCTCTGTACACGCTCGCCATAACGATATTCGAATTTGACCTCGACTGGGAAGAAGCGGCACGGCTGTTCAAGCGGGCCATCGAGCTCGATCCTGCATACCCTCAGGGACTGACCTGGTACTGCTGGTTCCTCTCCAGCATGGGCCGCTGGGACGAAGCGATTCCCTGGTGCGCGAGATCCGTGGAGCTGGATCCACTTCGGGTGCACGCACTGGCGCAGCTCGGCGAGATCCTCCTCGTGGCGGGCCGCTACGAAGATGGGCTGCGGCCTATCAGCCGGGCCCTCGCGATCCAGCCCGACTTCCCGTACGGGCGCATGCTGATGACGCTCGGCCTGGCGTCCAGCGGTCGATTGGACGAAGCCGAAGAGAGCCTGCGTCTCTACGCACGGGAGACTGGAATTCCGGGAGGTGAAGCGGAGGCTTCGACCATCATCGGGGGGCTTCGCGACCCGTCCCAACGGGATGAGGCGGTGTCGGCAACTCTCGGGTGGTTGGATTACGGAGATACCCAGTCCTACTGGATTCTCGATTGGCTGGTTCTCCTTGGAGCGCGCGAGGAAGCCCTCGACGTCGTGGAGGGCATGTTCGAGACGAGTCCGCACGAGGTGAGTGCGATCAACGCGTCGACTGCGACCCACGCGCTGCGTGGTGAGCCGCGCTTCGACGCGGCGGTTGCGGCGCTTGGCATACCGGATCCTCCCCCCGCGGCCGAGGCGATTACCTGGTGAGCGGCACCTCCGGATATCAGCATTTCCTCGCGAAGCTCAAGCGCCGCGGAGTCTTCCGGGCCGCGGCCCTGTACGGGACGGCGGCGTTCGTGGCCATCGAGGGAGCCGACCTGGTCTTCCCACGCCTCGCGTTCCCGGAGTGGACGGTGACGGGCGTTGTGTGGTTGGCCCTCATCGGATTCCCGATTGCCATCCTGCTGGCCTGGAAATACGAGCGGACTCCCGAAGGGCTGAAGTCCACAGATCCGGCCGAGACTCTCGAGCTCGACGCGATCGCCGCTCAGCCGCGCCGCACCCGCTGGCCCGCGGGAGTCGCCGCGCTCGTGGGGATCGCGCTGCTCGGGCTCGGCGCCTGGTGGACGCTGACCCGGACTGGCCCGGGTGCGCAGACGTACGACTCGATCGCCGTGCTGCCATTCGCCAACCTGAGCGGCGATCCCGCCAACCAGTACTTCAGCGACGGGCTGGCGGAGGAATTGATCAACGCTCTCGCCGGGGTCGAAGATCTGAAGGTGGCCGGCCGCACGTCCTCCTTCGCGCTTCGTGATCAGAATCTAGACTTGCGTACGATCGGCGACACGCTGGGAGTCGAAACCGTCCTCGAGGGAAGTGTCCGGCGCTCGGAGGATCGGGTCCGAATCACCGCGCAGCTGATCGATGCCGAGACGGGATTCGACCTGTGGTCGCAGGAGTACGATCGCGACATCACGGACATCTTCCTCGTTCAGGAGGAGCTCGCCGCCTCCATTGTGCGAGCCCTCACTCCGCGACTCGGAGGCCGCGCCGACGAGCTCTACCGCGGTAGAACATCCAACGTGCAGGCGTACGACCTGTACGTGACCGGCCGGCAGAAGTGGTATACTCGCCGCGTCCCGCTGCTGTGGGAGGCGGTGGATGACTTTGAGGCGGCCGTGGCGCTCGACCCGGAGTTCGCCCTCGGTTGGAGCGGGCTCGCGGACGCGATCGATGCCCTCGCCTTCCGCGATTCCCGTGGGCAGGCGCTGGTGCCGCGCGCCAAGCAGGCGGCACACAGAGCGGTACTCCTCGACCCAGGCCTGGCTGAGGGCTGGGCCTCATGGGGCGTCCTTGCAGCCGAGGCCGACAGAGACTGGATCACGGCCGAGCTCGCGCTCAAGCGAGCGATCGCGCTCAAACCGTCATACGCGGGGGCCCGCGCCTGGCTGGGCGACATGCTTCGCTACGAAGGACGGGTGAAGGAGGCGATCGAGCAGCAGCGGATAGCCTTGGAGCTCGATCCTCTCTCCCCCGTGCTCAACACCACTCTCGGAGTGTCGCTGGCCGCGATCGGCGAGTTCGAGGAAAGCCGTATCCAGTACGAGCGAACTCTCGCCGCAGGTGGCGAGCAAACGACTGCCCATTCCGCGCTCCTTCTGTGGGGTCCGCAAATGGGTGTGCCAAGAGAAGCGATGGCCGAACACGCCGTCGGCTTCGCCCGGGCTATGGGCGCGACCGATCCCGAAGTCGCACGAGTGCTGGGGTACGCCATCGCCAACGAACGGGCGGATGACGCGCTCTTGACCGAGGCGCGAGAGGCAATCAGCACCCTGATCGCCGACAGCGTCTTCACCGTCCGGCAGATTGCCTCCCTGTACACGGGGCTCGGAGACGAGGAGGCGGCCCTGGAGTGGCTCGAAAGGGCGAGCGAAGGCGACCTGTCGCTGGGCCTCGTCGGAATCGACCCCGCGCTCGATCCGCTCAGAGACGACCCCCGCATGCAGGCCCTGATGGACGAGCTCGGCCTTCCGAACGGGTACGACCCGGCGGCCGATCCGTACGTGCCGGTAGGGGCGCCTTGAAACTCGGCGGACGTTCCATCTGGCAGGTTCTTGGCCTCTACCTGGCGGTGGGCTGGGTGCTGCTGCAGGTAGTCGACGTCCTGGTGGCGCCCGCGGATCGGGTGGAGCTGCTCGATCGGTTCTCACGTGGAAGAACGTGGCGCTCGGCCCTGGAGCACTGAACCTCCCCGATTCCCCCCGCCGTTGCGTTGCGATGCGCCTGATCTATCTTGGGGAATGTCAGAAACCACCTGGGACCGCCTGAAGCGCGCCCGAATCGTCAGAGTCCTCGTCGTATATCTGGGTGCCGCATGGGGCGTTCTGGAGGTCGCTGACCTCCTCCAGGACAGTCTTTCCCTGCCCAACTGGGTCGTACCGGTCGCCCTCCTTCTGCTTCTCATCGGACTCGTCGTCATCGTCTCGACGGCCCTGGTGCAGGCCATGCCGGGAATCGGGCAGAAGCAGGACGCCGGCGAACTGCCCGGAGCATGGGAAGTCGATCCGAAGGACCTCGCCGACAGCCTGAAGAAGGGCAAGCTCCCGCACCTGACGTGGAGTCGGTCCATCCTGGGCGGCGTGTTCGCGTTCTGGTTCCTGTTCGGACTCGCAGGCCTCTACGTCGTCATCAAGGACCGGGGCCAGACCTTCGTGCCCGTGGTGGCCGTGGCGGGCGAGGCAGCAGAGGGGATCGCCATCGTGCCGTTCACCGTGCGCGGCGCGGACCTCGAGATGTGGGGCGACGGCATGGTCGACATCCTGAGCACCGACCTGGATGATGTCGGCGGGTACCGGACGATCGACAGTCGAACGGTGATGGCGCGGTGGAAGGAGGCCGTGGCCGAAGACGAGATCGCGGATCTAGCCACGATCTTGGACGTGGCCAGGGCGACGGGCGCCCGCTACGTAGTCAATGGCAGCGTCATGGCCATCGGAACCGACGTGCGCCTGTCGGCAGACGTTTACGATGTCACTTCCGGAGGCGAAGTCGGGAGCGGCCAGGTGGAGGGGCCCGCGGACAGCGTGGTCTCCCTGGCGAACCGGCTGGCCGTTCAGGCCCTTCAGGCGCTTCTGGCGGAAGACGGCGGGGAAGGCGTCACCGCGCGGGCGGCCATGAGTCTCACCACGGCGTCGCTACCCGCGCTCAAGGCATACCTGGAGGGTGAGGCCTACTACCGGCAGGCGGACTTCGACCGGGCGATCGAGGCGTACGAAAGGGCCCTGGTCGAGGACCCCGACATGGCCCTGGCCCACTTCCGTCTCGGGGACGCGTACGGATGGGCTGAGGATATCAGCAGCGACCGGGGAATGGAGCACCTGCTGGAGGCGCAACGCCTGGGCCAGCGGCTTATCTCGCGGGACCGCGCGATCATGGAGGGAAACGTAGCCCTCCTGTCAGGAGACGTTTCGGCGGTGGCGGACGTGCGCGAGATCACGCGGCGCTACCCTGACGACCCGGACGCCTGGTTCCTTCTCAGCGAATTCTACTTCCACCACTGGGACAGTCTGCTGATGGACTGGGATGATCTGGGACGGGTCTTTGCGCGGCCGGTGGACCTCGAACCCGGCTTCGCTCCGTATTACATCCACCTGTTCGACTACGCGGTCATCCAGCGCGATACAGCGACAGCCAGGCGCGTGCTGGAGGAACTGAAGCCTCTGAGCGCCGTTCGTCAGGAGGCTCTGGAGCTGGCATACGGGCTCATTCTGGGCGACTCGACGCAGCAAGCCGCCGCGGCCGCTGCCGTGCGGGATGCCGGAGACAACGTCCTCACGCACATCCACCCCGACCTGTGGCTGAGCGCATGGCGTCCAGTAGCGCTGGAGCCGGTCTTCCTGGAGCTGAAGCGGCGCCGGCACCCGGCGGGCGGGAATCTGGGGTGGCTGTACATGACCGCGGGCAAGGCCGACGCCGCGCTCGAGGCCGTGTCCGATTCGGATTCGGGCTGGAGCTGGATGTGGGTCCGATACGCCGTGGATCGCACGCTCAGACCGGTGCCGGAGGAAGATCTGGGGCAGAAGCTGGTGCCCGACGCCTGCGGCCCGGCAGCCGCGGCTCCGACTCACTGTCTCATGATCCTGGGGTCATACTACGCCGAGCAGGGCAAGGAGGAGCATCTCGAGAGCCTTCTGGAGGAGATCCGCGAAGCCGCGGGTGAGACTGGAGCGGAAAGCGACACGCCGAGGGCGCGCGTCCTTACGCTGGCGGCCGATGCGCTCGACTCCTATGGCTGGGCGAAGAACGGCGAGCCGGCGCAGCGGGATGATGCGATCCGAAAGCTCAGAGATCTCCAGGGGACGGGCATGCCGCCCGATGTATGGATCCGGTGGTGGCTCGGCGAGCTGTACATGGAGGACGGCCAACCGGGAGAAGCGGTCGTATACCTGGAATCCATGCGCTCAACCGGGGTCCCCCACGTCGCGAACTTCCTGCTGGGCCGGGCTTACACCGAGCTAGGCGACCGGGAGAAGGCCCGCACCGCTTATATCCGCTTCCTCCAGGCATGGGAAGAGGCCGACCCCGACCTTCCTCAGGCCGAGGAAGCGCGCGCCGCTCTCGAGGATTTGCTTGCCGGTTGAAGGGCGCCTGAGGCTTCCTTCCGCCCCTAAGGGTTCGAGACCCAGGCGTCCCTGAGCGCCCGCTCCTCGGGCGATGGCTCCGGATCGACCACGAAGCGAACCGCACGTCCGTCCTCTCGCCGCTCCAGCTCGATACCGATCCAGCCGTAGTACTCGTCGATCGGGAGCGGCTCGGTACCCCGGACGTAAGCTTCGAAGAACTCGCCGATCTCCGGATAGGTCATCTCCGTGATGATCGCGAAGAGCTCGTCCTCCGGGAACGGGCGCGACACGCCGTACTGCTCCGCCAGGTCGAGCAGCAGCTCCTGCAGACCATACTCGCCGCCCGACAGCTTGAGCAGCCTGAGATCCAGGAGCGCCCCGACGACGGCGCCGCGCTGATAGATGTTGGGATACTGCCGCTGGCCCTCGGCCGTGTACGACGTCAGCGCCAGTTTCGACAGGCTGTAGTCCTGGTCGAAGAACCCTTCGTCGGAGCGGATCTTCTGCACCTGGTCGGCCAGGTAGCGGTCCGGGTCCTTGAGCCCGGCCCGAAGCTGCATGGCATCGGACGCCCACTCCGTCACTCCCTCGTACAGCCACAGGTGCTCGGAGGGAACCGGCGTCTCGAAGTCGAAGCTCTCGATGATCTCGCTGTGGATGTGGAGCGGCGTCACCACGTGGAAGAACTCGTGCGCCGCGATGTCGGAGATCATGTTCGCGTAACGGTCCGAGAGGTCCGCCTCCGGGAGGACGTACTCGGAGCTGTACGAATGCTCCCACGCGCCGGCCGAGGGGTTCCGACCCTCGAAGTGAAACAGGAACGTGTAACGGTCCACCGGAAGCTCGCCGAGGAACTCGCCCGAAGCCTGAAGCACCAAATCCATCGCTCCCAGGAGCTGGTCGGAGTCGATCCTGTCGGTTACGGAGTACGTGTAGATCTCGACCGGCACCCCGGTCACGCTCGTGCTGGCGTAGCTCAGGCGGCCCAGCAGCAGCGGTGAGTCGACGAAGTGGTCGTAGTCGTCCGCCAGCAGGACTCCCTCCGCGCTAGCATCCAGCGCCGTGCCGAGCTTCCACTCGGCCGGATACTCGAGGCGCAGCTCGATCGGAGCATCCTGCATCCCTGACGGGAAGGGGAACACCGCGTGCGGATTGATGAGCACGTGGTCGTCTTCCATCGACGTACCGGCCATCGGGTAAACCGGGTGCTCGTCCACCGGAGTGTCCCAGGTCTCTGCGATCGAGTAACGGACCTCGGCCACGGCCGCCGGGTCCGCGAGCCGCCACTGGTTGGCGGAGACCTGCTCCACCGCCACCTCGGTCCCGTCAGAGTCGAACGCACCCAGGTCGGCGACGTACCTGCCGATGTCCATGACCTGGTAGGTGCCTGGCGCCGTGGAGGCGAACTGAAGAATCGCGTTGTCCGGACCCAACCCCGACACGGCCATCCGCACGTGGAACATGTCGTCGGCCCGGTCGTTGAGGTCGACCGAGTAGGAAAGGGTCGGAGGCTCGCTCGCCGTCTGTCCGAGAGCAGCCGAAGCTCCACCCATAAATAGCAGCGCGGCTGCGCTCGCCGCGCCCAAGATCCACGTCAGGCCTGCCTGTCCCGTCTGCCGCGTCCGTTCCGCCCGCCATGTCATGTCGTCCCCCCCTGGCCGTGCCTGGTATCGTGTGCCCTTCGTCGGCACCCCGCGTGGCTGATTCGTACGCTGCGAAGAGGTCCGATGTTTCCTGCGATCCTATTCGACCCTCGCGCAACCCCGCTTGACCCCCGCTTGACAGCCTCCCATTACTCTATGAGCGAACCTGTACCTCGAGGTCGCCATGGCGACGCTCAAGTTCGATCTCATCAGCCCCACCGCGTCGATCTGGCGGGCCCAACGCAAGGGACACACCCGGGGACCGCGTGTTTTCCGTTTCTCCATGCTGCCCAGCCTCTCCGTCGCGGCGTCGATGCCGTCCGGGGTCGAGACGCGGATCATCGACGAGAACGTGGAGCCGGTGGACTTCGATACGGGTGCGGACCTGATCGGCATATCATTCATGACGTTCAACGCGCCACGCGCATATGAGATCGCCGCCCGCTTCCGCGATCGTGGCAAGACCGTGATCTTTGGAGGCTTCCACCCGACGTTCCTGCCCTACGAGGCGATCGCGCATTGCGACGCCGTGTGCGTCGGCGAGGCGGAGTACAACGTCCCACGCATGATCGCAGATTTCCGGGCCGGAAACCTCCAGCCGATCTACCGAAGTGAGTCGGTGGACCTGGCGGACCTGCCCCCGACTCCCCGCGACCTTCTGCAACCCAAGCGCTACCTGACGCCCAACGTTCTGCAAGCCACCCGCGGCTGTCCGTATCGATGCAAGTTCTGCTCGATCGCCGCGTTCCACGGCTATGAAATCCGCACACGCCCGGTGGAGGCCGTGATCGACGAGTTGCACGGGATGGGTCGCCAGGTCGTGTTCATGGACGACAACATCATCGGAGATCGCGACTATGCCCTGCGCCTGTTCGAGGCGATGATCCCGCTCGGGAAGAGGTGGTTCAGCCAGTGCGGTATCCACATGGCGGACGACGAGGAGTTGCTGAGAGCCGCAGTCAGGAGCGGGTGTGGCGGACTGTTCGTCGGCCTCGAGTCGCTTTCCCAGGAGAACCTGAGTCAGTGGACGAAGGGGCCGAACCGGGCCGCGGAATACGTGGACCAGGTCCGGAAGCTCCACGAGTATGGGATTGCGGTGTACGCCGGATTCGTGTTCGGTAGCGACGACGACTCGCCCGACGTCTTTCAGCGGACCCTCGAGTTCCTGGACGAAGCACGAATCGACGCCTTGCAGGCCACCCGTCTCACCCCGTTTCCGGGGACGCCGCTGTTCGAGGAGATGGATCAGGCAGGCCGGATCTTCGACAAGGACTGGAGTCACTACGATTTCGGGCACGTGGTGTTCGAGCCGTTGCACATGAGTCGCGAGACGCTGGATCTGGGCGTGGCCTGGATTTCTCGGGAGTTCTATTCCCGTCGCCGAGTGGCCCGACGGCTGATCGGCGAGGTGAGCTATCTTGCGCCCTCTTCCATCCTCCGAGGCTCCGTCCCGCTCAACCTCGGCTACCGGGCCCGGTTCGGTCGTAACGGGACTCTGGAGAAGGGGGCACGCTTCGCAACGGCCTTGGGCGACGGTCAGCGATGCCAGACTTCAGGACACACATGAGATGTGAACATCTAAGACATTACACAAAAGGCGATACCGGCGACTGTAGAGTTTTGGACGGGGTTGCGGAGATCACAAGATCCGGTAGCCTATAAGTGTCCGATCGCAACGCGTTCCAGGCGATCGACCGGTGGCGGATTTGATCGCAGCTTGGAGGCGCACCGGGTCCGGAGGGACACACCTTCTAAAGCGCGGAGAGGGCCTGCCTCAGACGTACAGACAGGCCCTCTTTCTTTGCTGTAGATTAGTCCTCATGCCCGACCATCCCCGCACCTGGCTGCTTCCGGCTCTCGCGCCCGTCTGCTCGGCGGCCGTCCGCGTGTTCTATCGGTTCACGTCCGAGGGCGCTGCTCCCGCAACCGGTCCCGTCCTGTTCGTCGCCAACCACCCCAACTCGATCGTGGACGCGATGGTCGTGGCCGCTTCCGTCGGGCGCCCGATTCGCTTTCTGGCCAAGGCCACCCTGTTCGACGAACCCGGGGTCGGCGCTCTGGTGCGAGCCGGAGGCTCGATCCCCGTCTACCGGCGGCAGGACGATCCCGCGCTGACCGACCGCAACGCGCAGGTGTTCGAGGCGGTGCACGAAGCGCTGGCGGCAGGAGACGCAGTGGGGATCTTCCCGGAGGGCCTCAGTCATTCGGAGCCGTCCCTCGCCCAGCTTCGCACTGGCGCGGCACGGATTTCCCTCGGTGCCGCCGAGCGCCGTGGCATCCGGCCTCCCATCGTGCCGGTGGGGATCGTGGCGCCTCAGAAGCAAACCTTCCGTTCCCGCTGCGTGTCACTGGTGGGACCCCCGATCGAGTGGAACGACATGGCGGGACGCCCGGAAGCGGACGTGGAGGCCGTCCGGGAGCTCACGGCGCGGATCGAGGAGGGTCTCCGGAGCGTCACGGTGAACGTCGAGCGGATCGAAGATCGCCGCACCGTGGAGTGCGCCGAGGCGATCTTCGCGGCGGAGCAGGGCCTCGAGACGTCACCCGGCACGCGGGTCCGCCGCCTGCGCGAGGCGTCGGAAGCCCTGACCCACCTGCGCGACACGGATCCGAAGCGGGTGGAGCGGCTGTTTTCCGAGGTCGAGCGCTTCGCCTGGACTCTCGACGTGCTCGGGATCCGAGCCCCAGACCTGGACCGCAGGGTGCGTCTACATTCGACCCTCGGCTGGGCCCTCCGCGTCTTCGGCCTCCTGTTCCTGGGCGGTCCGATTGCAGCCACGGGGATCATCGTCTTCTTCGTCCCCTACCGGCTCACGGACTGGATCGCGACGCGCCCGAGGATTCGGCTCGAGCGTCAGTCTACATGGAAGCTCCTGGGAGGGGCGGTCCTCTACATCACCTGGATCGCGCTGCTATCGATCGGGGCGACCTTCGCTCTCGGTCCGAGGTGGGGTGTCGCCTGTGCGCTCGGCCTGCCGGTCCTGGCCCTCGCGACCCAGTTCGTGCGGGACCGGTGGAGACAGGCGCGGACCCAGGCCCGCCGCTATCTCCTGCTGAGGCGAAGAGGAGGGGTGAGGGAGAGACTGCTGAAGGAGCGGGCGAGCCTGGCCCGGTCGCTGGACGAGCTCCGGAAGTCCGTTCTCTCTGACGGCCAGGCTGGAGCACCTTGACAGCGGCGCTTCTCTCGGCGTTTCTGGGGAGTCCCGAACCACCCATCACATGAACGGAGAACTAACGATGCGAAAAGTCGTAACTATCATCGCGGCGGCGCTCCTGGCGCTTCCGGCGACGGGGCTGGCCCAGCACGACGACATGAAGGCGGACTTCGAGGCCATGGCGGCCAAGTGGGCGGCTGCGTACGACTCCGGCGACGGAGCTGCCGTGGCCGCTCTGTACTCGGATGATGCCACGCTCCTGCCGCCCAACATGGCGCCGGTCACCGGCCGGGAAGCCATCAGCGAGTTCTGGACCATGGCGACGGCCAATGGCGGCACGACCGAGCTCAAGGTGAAGGAAGTCTACTCCATGGGCGACATGGCGGCCGAGGTCGGAACGTATTCCGGCACCAACGCGGACGGCTCGCACGGCGATCACGGACACTACACCGTCATCTGGAAGAAGGTGGACGGGAAGTGGAAGATGTACCGGGACATGTGGAACAGCGACATGTCGCAGTAGGCACAGGATGGCGGCGGTCGGCGCGAGGAGCCGGCCGCTCGCCTCCGCTGTCAAATGTCCCGATCCAGAGTTCTGTTCAAGCTGTCGATCGCGGCCCTGGTGCTCAGCGCCGGGGCCATCGTATGGCTTCGTCAGCGAGACCCTGGCCCCGATCCGGGGACTGAGACGCCGGACGGCCAACCCGTTGTCGGTCCGGTAGACCAGCTCGAGTGGCTCGCCGGGTGCTGGAAGCACGAAGAGCCCGGCTTCCGTCGCGACGAGCAGTGGATGAAACCGAGCGGCGGTACAATGATAGGCATGAGCCGCAGCGTATCCGACGGCCGAACCGTCGAACATGAGTACCTGCGAATCGAAGTGCGCTCCGGCCGACTGGTCTACGTGGCCAACCCGGCTGGCCAGGCCGAGGCCTCCTTCTTCGAGACCGAGATCACCGACCGAACGGTCGTCTTCGAGGCCCCCGAACACGACTTCCCGCAGCGCATCACTTACGAGCGCATGTCTCCGCGCTCCATGCTCGCCTGGATCGAAGGCGATGTGGACGGCGTGTCGCGCGTGGTTGAATTTCCGATGACGGCCACCCGCTGCCCGTAGCGGACAGCTAGACGATCTCGACGAGCTCGATCTCGAAGGTCAGTGCCTCTCCCGCCAGCGGGTGGTTCGCGTCAACGACCACGCGTGACGCATCCGCTTCAAGCACGCGTGCCGCAACCGGCTGCCCGTCCTGTCCCTCGAGGTAGATCTGCTGTCCGACCTCCGGATTGAACTCCGGCGGCAGCTGCCCTCGTGTGAGCGTCAGTTTCATCTCCTCTCGGGCGTCGCCGTAGGCCTGATCGGCAGGGATCCT
Organism: Gemmatimonadota bacterium; assembly: GCA_039584685.1. GTDB lineage: Bacteria > Gemmatimonadota > Gemmatimonadetes > Palauibacterales > Palauibacteraceae > Benthicola. The sequence goes on from JBDGXI010000025.1 coordinate 26,949, forward strand.
GGTGGTGCGAGTGTCTCCCGGCTCCATGCCGCGGACCATTTCGTCGAATCCAGGAATCACCATCCCGGCGCCGACCGTGAATTCCAGCGGGTCGCGCCCGACGGAAGAATCGAACTGAGTATCGTCATCCAGTGTACCTGTGTAGTGCACGCGTACTAAGTCCCCGTCTCGCGCTTGTGCCACTGTTCTTCCTTTCGAGTGGATGGTCGGCCTGATACTCGATACCGGGCCGGGGATCTTCTCGCAAGCGTCTGACCCATGGGTCGCTGCGGTCAGCCAACGGGTCGTATCCACTCCACGTCCAACCGGAACGGGCCTTCGACCTTGTCACCGATCAGAAGTCCGAGCTGGCGGATCTCGCCGGGCACGAGTTCGGGCGCCCCACGCGGCTTTCTGCCACGGTACGTGGCCTCGAAAGCTGAGAAGGGGATCTCGATCGTCTGCCACGTGCCTGCCCGGGTAGGGAACTCTGCCATGTACGCCACGCCATCGAACTGCCGATTCGTGCGCACGCGTACCTGGTAGCTGCGGCCGTCGCCGCGCACACGCAGCTCGAGCCCACGGTGAGATTCCATGGCGCCGCTCGGCACGATGCCACGCACGGACGCGAATCCGCCATTGTTTTCGAGCGACAGATCGCCTTGAAACACCGCGAAACCATCACCTGAATCAACGAACTCGCT
>JBDGXI010000110.1:0-7673 GCA_039584685.1 Gemmatimonadota bacterium
CGGGACGCGGACGAGACATGGATCCGATCATTTCTGCACGAATCGGCCGTGGGCGTCCTCGCGACCGTCCGCGACGGCCAGCCGTTCGTGAACTCCAACATCTTCGTGTACGATGAGGATCGGCACGCGATCTACCTGCACACCGCGCGCACCGGCCGCACGCGCGACACCGTCGAGGCGAATCCCAAGGCCGCTTTTACGGTGTACGAGACAGGTCGCCTCCTCCCGGCCGAAGAGGCGCTCGAGTTCAGCATCGAGTACGGTGGCGTGGTCGTGTTCGGGAACGCGTTCGTGGTGGACGACCCGGACGAGGCCGAGGGCGGGCTCCAGCTCCTGCTCGACAAGTACGCGCCGCACCTGCGGCCGGGCCGGGATTATCGTCCGATCACCGCCGGGGAACTCAAGCGCACCAGCGTGTTCCGACTCGACATCGAATCATGGAGCGGCAAGCGGAAGTGCGTCGAGCCGGACTTCCCGGGCGCCTATCGGTACGAGGATCGCCTCCGTCTCGCGGACGAAGCCTCAGCCTGACGCGAGAATCAGAACGCCGCGTGCGCCGTCCTCTCGATGATCTCCTCCTGCAGGGCGTCGGAGAGATCGCAGAAGTAGTCGCTGTAGCCAGCGGTAGTCGCTGTAGCCAGCGACGCGCACGATCAGGTCGCGATGTGAATCGGGATCGGCCTGCGCTTCCCGCAGGGTGTCTGCGTCCACGACGTTGAACTGCACGTGGTGTCCGTCCATGGCGAAGTACCCGCGCACCAGGTGGCGCAGCCTCTCGATTCCCTCGTCTCCCTCGATCAGGGACGGCGTGAACTTCATGTTGAGCAGCGTTCCACCGGTCTTGATGTGGTCCATCTTCGCCGCCGAGCGGAAGACGGCCGTCGGTCCTTTTCGATCGGCTCCCTGAACGGGCGAGATCCCCTCCGAAACGGGCAGACCCGCTCGTCGCCCGTCCGCCGTCGCCCCGGTCACCGAGCCGAAATACACGTGTGACGTCGTGGGCAGCATCTCGAGCCGATGAGCGCCTCCGATCGCGGTCGGGCGTCCGTCGATGCACTCGAACGCCGCATCGAACACGCGTCGCATGAGATCGTCCGCCGCGTCGTCGTCGTTGCCGTACTTGGGCGTCCGGTGAAGGAGCCGCTGGCGAAGGGCCTCGTGTCGCTCGTAGTTCGCCTGCATGGCCGACACCAGATCGGGCAGCGTCAGGAGGCCGTCCTCGAAAACCACCTTCCGGATCGCCGCCAGGCTGTCGGTAATCGTGCCGATGCCGACGGCCTGGATGAACCGGTTGTTGTAGCGCGCGCCGCCCGCGTTGTAGTCGCGCCCGTTCGCGATGCAATCGTCGATGAGCACCGACAGGAAGGGCGCCGGCATCTCGCGGGCATACGTGCGGGCGATGATCTGGTTGCCGCGGATCTTCACGTCCACGAAATGGCGCAGCTGCCGCTCGAAGGCCGTGAACAGGTCGTCGAAGGTCTCGAAGCGCTCCGGTGCCCCGGTCTTCGGACCCAGTTGCCGGCCCGTCCGCGGGTCGAATCCGTCGTGCAGGGCCAGCTCGAGAACCTTCACGAGGTTGAAGTAGCCGGTGAGGATGTAGGCTTCCTTCCCGAACGCTCCCACTTCGACGCAGCCGCTGCACCCGCCGGCCCGCGCATCCTCGATCGTCTTCCCCTGCCTCAGCTGTTCAGCCACCGCCGCTTCTGCGTTGAACAGGGAGGGGAAACCGTAGCCCTTCCGGATCACGCGCAGGGCGTGCTCGAGCACATCGTTCGGAGTCTCCTTCGACACCTGCACGTTGGTGCTCGGCTGCAGGAGATGCATCTCATCCACGATCTCGAGCAGGATGTGCGATACCTCGTTTGATCCGTCGGCACCATCCGACAGCACACCGGCGATGTTGATGTTGGCGAAATCGGTGTAGGTGCCGCTCTCCGCCGCGGTCACGCCTACTTTCGGCGGCGCCGTGTGGTTGTTGAACTTGACGAAGAACGCCTCCAGGAGCTCCTTCGCCGAGTCTCGCGTCAGGCTTCCGTCCGCCAGTCCGCGCTCGTAGAACGGCAGCAGGTGCTGATCCAGGTGTCCCGGGTTGAACGCGTCCCACCCGTTCAGCTCGGTGATCACGCCCAGGTGACAGAACCAGTAATACTGAAGGGCCTCGTGGAAGTCGCGTGGAGCGTTGGTCGGGATGTGCCGGCATGCCGCCGAGATCTTCTCGAGTACCGCCTTCTCGTCCGGATCGCTTTCCTGGCGGGCCCTCTCCTCCGCGAGATCCGCGTGTCGCTCGGCGAACCGGATGAGCGCATCGCACGAAACCCTCATGGCGTGAAGCGACTCGCTCTTGTCATGCGCCTCGGGATCCTCGGCAAAATCCAGGCCGGCCAGGGCTGCGTCGATGTCCGCCTGGAAGTCCCTCATGCCCTTCGAATAGATCTTGTCATCGAGCACCGTGTGCCCCGGCGCCCGCTGCTCCATGAACTCGGTGAACACGCCGGCTTCGTATGCGTCGTGCCACTCGGCGGGCAGCGCATCGAACAGGCGGTCGCGAAGTGAGCGGCCGGTCCAGAAAGGGATCACCGTTCTCTCGTAGTCGGCGATCGCGGCGCCCGAGACCGAGTAGCGGGTCTTGGGCCGCGAGTCGAGGATCCGAAGGTCCTCCACGGAATGACAGGTCAGCTCCGGGAAGGTCGGCACGGCCTTGGGCTCCGGGCCCCTCTCCCCCACGATCAGCTCGCCGTCCCCGTGATAAAGCGTCTTGCGCTCGCACAGATCGAGAAACGCCCGCGCCCGCAGAACCGGGTTGGACAGGCGACCCAGGTTCTGCTCGTAGAAGGCCGTGATCAGGAGCGCACGCTCCGCCGATATGCTCGGCTCCGCCTCGAGGCTGTGCCGTCGAAGCCGCTCGGTCCGATCCGTCATTCCGTCATCCTCCGATCGTCGTGAGGAGACCCGCCTCCTCGAAGATCGCCGCGAAATCGCGCATCCGATCCGGTCCGGGAGACATCCCGTTGAATGGCGCTCCCGACACACCCACCCGCTCTCTCTTTTCAGCCCCCAGCTCGTGGTAGGGCAGCAGGCTCACCCGTCGCACGCCGGGGAGAGACGCGGCGAGCGCCGCCGTCTGCCGCAGGTTGACGGCGTCGTCGTTCACTCCCGGCACGACAGGCACCCGTACCCAGATCTCGTCGTGCACCGCCGCCAGCGCGGCGAGATTCTCGAGGATGCGACCGTTCGGCGCACCCGACCACTCGGCGTGGGTCGCCGGATCCGCGTGTTTGATGTCATACAGAAACAGGTCGGCGATCGCGGCCGCCCGGAGCAGATCGTCGCGCTCGACGAGCCCGCACGTGTCCACCGCCGTATGGATCTCCAGCCCCTTCAGGGCCTCGAGACAGGAGAGGACGAATTCGGCCTGCCGCAGCGGCTCGCCACCCGAGAACGTCACGCCCCCGCCGGACTCGGCGTAGAACACCCGGTCCCGCATGACCTGATCGACGAGCCCCTCGACCGAGACCTGGTGCCCCACGAGTCGGCGGGCTCCGGTTGGACACGCATCCGCGCACAGTCCGCACGCCTCGCAAAGTTCCTTTGCGGCTGCCCACCCGCTGCCGACGCCGGACGGAAGGCCGTGCGGGCACGCATCCACACACGCGCCGCACTCGATGCAGCGATCAGGGGTGATCAGGATCTCAGGCGCCGTTCCCATCCCCTCCGGGTTGTGACACCAGCGACACGAGAGCGGACATCCCTTCAGAAAGACGGTCGTCCGAATTCCCGGTCCGTCGTGCAGGCTGAAGCGCTGCACGTCAAAGACGAGCCCTGTCACGCTCAACCTTCCCTGCCCTTCGGCCGGGGCGGTGGCCACCTCCTCGCGTGAGACCGCGCGGCGGTCCCTCGCAGCGGTCCTATGTTGGCGATCGTCCTCACATCGGGGTCATCCATGTGGTAGTAGGCCTTGATGTAGGGACGCTGGACATCGAAGGACCAGTGGACGTCGCGCAGGTACTCCGCCGCGGCATGGACCTTCCCGCGAGAGATCAGATCGACCATCCGCTCGTGCTCTTTGGTGGAGGCGAGCTCCCAGTCCTTGTGGAACCTCCGCTCGCGAGGAAAGTCGTACAGGCGCTGCTTGCAGATTCTCACCGTCCGAAGCAGCGGCTCGTTGTCCGACGTATTCAGAAACACGTCGTGGAAGTCGAGGTTCAGGTCGTAGTAGGTGTCGAAATCCCCCTCCTCGATAGCAGCGATCATGGCCTCGTTGAGGCTGCGCATCTCCAGCACGTGCCGCTCGCCGAGTTTGTTGGAGGCGTACATGAGGACGACGCTCTCCAGCGCTCCGATGGTCTGGTAGAGATGCCTGATGTCGTCCAGCGTGAGTTGGCGAACCTTGACGCCCCGACGGGGAAGCACCGTAACGAACCCCTCGAGCTCCAGCTGAATCAACGCGTCGCGCAGGGGCTGGCGGCTGATAGCGAGCTCGCTGGCGAGTTTCTTCTGATCGATGAACGAACCTGGCTCGAGACTGCCGGAGTTGATTGTCTCGCGCAGATGCTCGTACACCTGCTCGCGCAGGGACTTGAGGCGGAGGATCTCCCTTCCTTCCCTTCTCTTCACTCTTGGCTCCGTTCCAAGGACGGCCGCGCGGAGGGGGGTTGTGATGCGACCGGTTCCTGATATCTGATATATTAGATATCAGTGACCTTCGATGCAAACATCCCCTGAACATCCTGGGACAGGTTGACCCGCCAGCCGGCCGTGACCGCGGCCATGTCACTTCCGCGGCCAGCGAGTCCGTGCTATCCTCTGCCGCCATGGACAGAGCGCCGCCGGTCCGTCTCCGAACCCTGGCTTTCCCCGTCGAGCACGGCGGTTGGGGCTTCCTCGCGGAGCCGATCTTCCTCGGGCTGGCGCTGGTTCCGTCCGGGGCCGGCCTCGCGATCGGACTCGCGACCGTGGCGGCTTTTCTCATGCGCCATCCTGCGAAGCTCTACTGGAGGAACCGCAAGCGTCTCGACCTCTCACCACGCTTCCGGATCGCGCGACGCTTCGCGGCGCTGTACGCCGGGCTAAGCGTGGCCGGGTTCGCCATCGCGCTCACGCTGGTAGGCTGGAGGCCTCTTGCTCCGTTCTTGATCCTCGGTCCGCTGCTCGCCGTATACGCGGCGTTCGACGTCCGCAACCAGACGCGCCGCCTTCTGCCCGAACTCGCCGCCACCATGGGGCTCGCGGCGTCCGCCCCGGCCATCGCCCTCGCCGGCGGGTGGGAATGGGTCGGAGCGTGGACGCTGTGGCTCCTGCTCCAGGCCCGTGCCGTCCCTTCGATCCTGTACGTGAGGGCGCGACTGCGGCTCGAGCGAGGCAACGAAATCGACCGTCGTCCATCGACCGTGGCACATCTCGCGGCGGTCGCCGTGGGACTGGCGTTGTGGCAGGCCGACCTCGCGCCGCTTCTCTCAGCGGCAGCTCTGACCGTCCTGCTCGTGCGCGCCCTTCGCGGGTTGTCACGCAATCGGCGGCCGGCCAGGGCGAAGGAAGTCGGTTTTTCGGAGCTTGCGTTCGGTCTCGGATACGTCCTGGCGACTGTCCTCGGATTCCGTCTGGGACTCTAGATGTCGGCGATGGCGATCGACTGGGCCGCAGTCCTCGCGTACTTCGCAGGAACGATCTGGCTGGGCAGCCGCCTCGGGCGCGGGCAGCGCGACCTCGACGACTACTTCCTGGCGGGACGGCGCACGCCGTGGCTCGCCGCGTCCCTTTCGATCGTGGGCACCGAGACTTCGACGCTCACGTTCGTCGGCGTACCCGCGATCGCGTATGCGGGGGATCTCGGGTTCCTGCAGGTAGCAGCCGGCTACGTCATCGGCCGCTTCCTCGTAGCCTGGTGGCTGGTCCCTGCCTACTTCGAGGGCCGCATCCACACCGCCTACGAGCTCTTGGCGCACCGATTCGGGGACCGCGTGCGCCACTTCTCGTCGGGGGTGTTCCTCGCCTCGCGTGCCCTGGCCGATGGAGTGCGCCTGTTCGCTACGGCCCTGGTGCTACAGGCGCTGCTGCCGCTGTCGCTCCCGGCGGCGATCGTTCTCGTGACCGGCGTCACGCTATACTACACGATGCGCGGCGGCCTGCGGGCCGTGATCTGGAACGACGCGGTTCAGCTGGTCGTGTACGTGGGCGGCGCGGCGCTCGCGGCGTGGATCCTCCTGTGCGCGCTGCCCGGCGGGTGGACCGGGGCGCTCCCGGGGCTCGAGGCGGTCGGAAAGCTCACGATCTTCGACTTCGGCTGGAGCTGGACGCGACCCTACACGTTCTGGGCGGGACTCGTGGGCGGCGCCGTTCTAACCATGGCAACGCACGGCACCGACCAGATGTTCGTGCAGCGGCTCCTGGCCTGCCGTTCGGCGGCCGACGCGCGGAAGGCCGTCGTGACCAGTGGATTCCTTGTTCTCGGACAGATGGCCCTGTTTCTCATCATCGGCTCGCTGCTGTTCGCCTTCTACGCCGAGTTCCCCCCGTCCACGCCGTTCGAGTCGGCGGACCAGGTGTTCGCCCGGTTCATCGCGACCGAAATGCCTCCGGGTCTCGGCGGACTGGTGATCGCTGCCGTGTTCGCCGCGGCGATGTCGACCCTGTCTTCCTCGATGAGCTCGCTCGCCTCCGCGTCGACGTTCGACTTCGGCTGGAAACCAGGGAGGTCGGACGCATCGGCACTTCGTGCTTCGCGAATCCTCACGGCGGCCTGGGCCGTAGCGCTCGCCGGCGTCGCCTTCCTCGCCCGTGCCTGGGGGTCGGTGTTGGAGGCGGGGCTCACGATCACGTCGATCACGTTCGGGCCGGTGCTGGGAGTCTTCGTCCTCGGCGTGGCCGGGCGGAGGATCCGCGAGCCCGGCGTGATCGGGGCCATGGGCGTCGGCCTGGCGGTAGCGGCCGGAGCCCACCTGTTCACTCCGCTTGCATGGACCTGGCTCACCCCCCTCGGCGCCGCGGTGACGCTCGGGCTCGGCTGGATTCTCGGCGACAGGGGATGAGAAGACGGGGAGGCGGAAAGACCGCCTCCCCGTATGGGGCTTACACCGCTCCGCAGGGTGGCCACCCCGTTACTTCGGTTGCATCACCGTCACCTGGTCGGCTCCCGAGAATTCGACCTCGTCCTCGGTCATGCCGTGAATGATCAGCTCGGTCGTCTCTTCGGTCAGCCCGGCCGACACCAGGTCCTGGGTGTTGAAGTGGAAGAGGGCGTCGGCTAGACCGTCCTCGTCGAGATCCGGCCACGCCACCATCAGCTTCCCGTGCGGGTTGCCCGCTACGGGCGCGCCGGGATCCGTGCCGTCACCCAGAGTGACCGTCGTCGGGTCGATCGTCGTGGCATCGAAACCGTCGCCCGCTCCGCTGTCGGCCATCGAGAGAACGGCCACGGCAATCTTGCCCTGGCTCTTCATGTTGATGTTCCTCGGGCCCTCACCCTGCGTCAGCTTGAGCATGACTTCGATGAGCTCTTCGTCGGAACATTCGCCGGCGAATTCCACGACGTAGCCGGGGGTCGTCTCGGCCTGGTTGAGGTCGTTCCACTTCGCCTCGCCACCGAGGCCGCCATTGCTGACGGTCAGGAAGTGGATGGCATCCTCTTCCCCGAACGGGCTGTCGTCATCCGGGACTCCGTCCGCCCAGTCCGCGAA
>JBDGXI010000026.1:0-41425 GCA_039584685.1 Gemmatimonadota bacterium
CCAGGCGGGCACCCTCGTGAACGGGACCGTGGCCCTGTCGGAGGACCAGATTGAAGTGCGCGTCTCGTTCGTCAACGCGTCGACTGGCGAGCGTTTCGGCGGCACCAGGCTGGCTCGTCAGCGCGCCGAGCTCTTCGAGCTCCGGGACGATCTCGCGGAAGAGGTAGCCGTGTTCCTCCGCGGAATGCTCGGTGAGGAAATAGCCCTCCTAGAACGCCAGGCAGGTGCCGAAAACGTCGAGGCGTGGGAGCTGATGCAGCAGGCATCGGATCTGCAGGAGCAGGCAGGGGCGCTCGTGGAGACCGGCGACGTTGAAGCCGCCATGGAACGAGCGGGCAGCGCCGACTCGCTTCTCGCGAGCGCCGAACAAATAGCGCCGGAGTGGGTGGAACCAACGGTCATGCGAGGCTGGCTGGACTACCAGAGATCGCGGTGGACGGGACTCGGCGACCGTGCGGCGGCTGAAGAGTGGATTGGCGAGGGTATGGCACATGCCGAGACGGCCGTCCAGCTGGACTCGGCCCACGCCGACGCGTTGGAGCTGCGAGGGATCCTGCAGTACTGGAAGTACCTGCTGAACCTGGCCGACGACCCTGAGGAAGCGGATCACCTCGTCGACAATGCGGAGAACGATTTCGTGGCATCGGTAGCGGCCAACTCGCAGCAAGCATCGGCATGGAGCGTCATGAGCCATCTCCTCATGAATCAGGACCGGCGAGCCGAGGCGAAGAACGCCGCCCGACGCTCATACGAAGCGGATCCGTATCTCCGTAATGCGCACCTGACACTATGGCGGCTCTTCTTCGCGTCTTTCGATCTCGGCGACGGTGTCGAGGCCAGAAGGTGGTGTGAAGAAGGTCGACGGCGTTTCCCGGACCAGGCTCGTTTCCGCCAGTGCGGCATCATGGTCTACGCGTTCAGCGATACGGAGCCGAACGTTCCGCGTGCCTGGGAGTTGGCCGGGGAATACGTAGAGCTGAGCTCCCCCGACGACCGAGAACTCAACCTGCGGAAGGGCCAGATGTTCGTAGCCATGGCCCTTGCTCGCGCAGGCCTTGCCGACAGTGCGCGGGCGGTAGCGGTGCGAGCGAGAGCGAACCCCGAGATCGATCCGACCCGGGACGTGGTGTTTTGGGAGGCGGCGGTCCGGAGCATGCTCGGGGACATCGACGAGGGACTCGACCAGTTGAGCGTATACGTCGCTGCCAATCCGGGCTACGGAGGTTCGGATAGCCCAGAGCCGTGGTACAAGCAGGAACTGGAGAAGGATCCCCGCTACGCAATCATCGTCGCAGCGGAATGAGCGGCAGTCGTAGCCCCCCGCGCTCGCCACCGTCGGACCCCACCGCAAGCCGCTAACCGCAGGCCTTGTCAGTTCGGGACGTTATGGCCCGAGGACGGGTTAATGTGTCGAGAACGACCGTGTGGCGTGTGCGCAACACGAGCCCTTGGATTCCCTTGCTCTCCCAACCTCATCGACGATTCATGACTACCGTCCGGCATCGGAATACTTGTTGCAAGCCAGTACAAAGGTACTTCCTGTCCCGGGCCCAGACAGAAACTAGCTGGAGTATGCCCCGGACTAGGACGACTACGCGGCCGGCTGCCGCACTCGATACGGCCCCGCACCCATCGATCAGGAGGAAGAGCATGCGATTCAATGCTGTCGCGGTGACACTCGCCGCCGCCGTCGTCTTAATGTGGACCGCCTGCGAACGCGCTCCGACAGAGGAATCGCAGAGCTCAGATCCCCTGTTCGCGAAGAAAGGAGGGGACAACGTCTGCGAGACCAAGGGCCTTCCCGTGCGGGAGTATTTCGGGAAGGACGTGAAACTGGTTTCCGAAACGCTCCGCGACCTGGAGACATTCTGCAACGATGTGGAAGCACCGTCGGCCTGGAGGTCCGGATTCGATGTCTTCCAGATGGTGGGCGACCCCATTCGTGACAACACGGTAGCGGGAGCGGAGATCGTGACCGGCGTCTGGAGCATCATGCTGGCCACGGAGGCGGCGGCCGGCGACGCCGGATCTGCACTCGCGTGCCCCGGGTGCAGCCTTATCGAAGTGGATTTCGTGACGGTCGAGAGCTCGCTCAGGCTGGGCGTGTACGTCGTAGTCGACGGTGCTTTCAAGGGATATGTGAGGTGGGACGGAGAACCTATTTGGGGCCTCGAGCCGAACGACGAGAATAGCTGGGGAGAGCTCGTTCGCTACGAGAGGGCGCTCGTGCTCGGATATCCGACAGATCTGGAAGGCGGTCTGGGGGATGACCCACTGATCGCTACGGGCTTCGACTGGACCGTGGCCCCTGGACTCGCGGGTGGGGCCCTGGCCGTGGGATCCTGTGCTCTACCCCCTGGCCTGAACGTGGCACTGTACTCCCATCTCGATGCGTCGACGGGGCTGGAACGGCTGCTTCCCGTCGGCCGCGAGCCAACGTACTGCCCCTGGTCCACGGTAGCCGAGAGTTGGGGACAACGTCTCACGAACCTCGCCTCGCGAATGATCCCGCTGTGGCCACGCGACCTGCATGCAACGCTGCTCAGGAACAAGGGTGGCGGAGGCACGACCTCGGAGTTGAGCCCCTTCTTCGGATACGATGTGTATTTCGAGGGGCTGATCAACTACCTCACACAGCCTGGGGACGCCGTCCAGTACGAGGGTACTCCCGGGGCGGACAGCTGGATCTGCGCCAGCGGCGCCACTGCGTCTGAGGCGGGTTGCGAAGAGGGCACGGGCATTCAGGTCCAGTTGACCACCTCCTTCGGCTCGATCCTCGATGCCGCGGAGGATGTCACCCTGTCGATTTTCGCCGAGGACAACAACGGGTCGTGGACGCTGTACAACAGCGACCCCGACGGTGAAAGGCTGCTATCAGGGGACCATGGACTCGTGTACGAATGGACGAACCTGGCCCTGGACAAGCCCGGCAGGTACCTCCTGTGCGTCACGAACCTGGGCGAGAACGGCGGGTTCGTCGGTGACAATTCGACCGGCCTCACGTTCCCGTCGACGTGCTCGGAGGCCTTCCACATCAATCCTCGCTGAGGACAGGGAAACGAACCGATTATCACGGACAGCGGGCCGGCGCCAGGACGGTGCCGGCCCGCTCGCCCGTGGTGACCGGGGCACGTTTCTGCGCCGCAAGGTCTTCACCTGTCGGCCGATGTCGCAGACGGAGAGCCGATCACATAGAATCATCCGTATCCTGCGGCCCTGTCTGACCCACAGCGCCCATCCATACTCCCCGGAGGGAAAGCATGGAACGCAGGCTCGCCGCCATTTTCACCCTGGACACGGTGGGCTACTCGCGCCTCATGGAGGGCGACGAGGCGGGCACCCTGGCGCGCCAGAAGAACCATTTCGGCGAGCTCGTCGAGCCCGCCATCGCAGCGCATCACGGCAGAGTGGTCAAAGGCACGGGTGACGGGCTCCTGGCCGAGTTCGCGAGCGCCGTGGACGCCGTCGAGTGCGCAGCCGAGATCCAGCGCGCCATGCCGGAGCGGGAGATGGCCGCGCAGCTGGACCGGAGAATCGTCTTCCGGATCGGAATCAACGTCGGAGACATCGTCGTCGAAGAAGGAGACATCTACGGCGACGGAGTGAACGTGGCTGCCCGCATCGAGTCGCTGGCCGATCCGGGGGGCGTCTTCATCTCCGGCAGCGCGTTCAACCAGGTCAAGAACAAGGTCGAGCTCGGTTTCGAGGACCTGGGGCAGCACTCGGTCAAGAACATTGAGGAGCCGGTCCACGTGTACCGGGTGCTGCTGGATCCGGCGGCTGCGGGCTCGGTGCCGGGGAAGCGGAAGCCGGGCGGGCTCAGGCGACAGCTCCTGCGGCGCCGGATTCCCCACTTCGTCGGACTGTACCTGGTGGGGTCGTGGGCCCTGCTGGAATTCGCGGACTGGGCCGTCAAGCAGTACGGGTTGTCTCCCGCCATCTCGACGTTCATTCTGTCGCTCGCGCTTCTCCTTCTTCCGAGCGTGGTGTGGCTCACGTGGCACCACGGAGCGCCCGGTCCCGACAGCTGGACCCTGAAGGACGGCATGGTTGTCGCTACCAACCTCCTCGTCGCCTCCGCGATCGTGTTCCGTCCGGGTGGTATAGAGATCGGCGAGCTGCTTACTCGAGATCCTGAAGCCAGGGCCGCGCGGCAGACGCGGGCCTCGGCCCTGGAATCGCTGGAGGACACCGAGGATCCTCGCCGGATCGCGGTGCTGTATTTTGAGCCGCGCAGTCTCGAGGAGGAAGTTCCGTACCTGGCGGCCGGACTCACCGAAGCGCTGATCAACGAGCTGGGGAGTGTGGACGCCCTGACCGTGAGCTCACGCAACGCCTCGGCCCTGTTTCGGGGCGCAGTTCTTCCGACCGACAGTATCGGACGAGTCCTCCAGGTCGGAACGATCGTGGACGGGACCGTGGCCCTTTCGGAGGACCAGGTCAGGGTGGACGTCGCCCTGCTCCGGGCGTCGACCGGCGAGGCGATCCGCCGCCAGCAGCTCGTGAGGCCGCGAGCCGAGCTGTTCGAGCTCCAGGCCGACCTGGCGAGCAGCGTGGCGTTCTTCCTCCGCGAGATGCTCGGCGAGGAAGTGGAGCTGATCGAGCGACAGGCAGGTGCCGAGAACGTCGAGGCGTGGGAGCTCATCCAACGGGCGCGGGCGGCGATCGCTCACGCCGATGCCCTGTCGGACGCCAGAGACACGGAGGCTGCGTGGAACCAGCTCGGGGTCGCCGACTCGCTCCTGGCCGCTGCCGAAGAGCTGGCGCCCGAGTGGGTGGACCCCACGCTTCAACGTGGCTGGCTGGCATTCAAGCGCTCCCGCTGGGGAGGTGCGACCGAGCAGACTGATGCGGCGCGGTGGATCGAGGAAGGGATGGCGCACGCGCAGATCGCGTTGCACCTGGACCCGGAGAACGCCGACGGGCTGGAGCTGAGAGGGAAGCTCGAGTACTGGAAGTGGATGCTGGACCTGGAACCGGATCCTGAGGCGGCGCAGCAGCTATTCGACCTGGCCGAGGCAGACCTCAGGCAGGCGATCGCGATCAATCCCGACCAGGCCGGCGCGTGGGACTTCCTGAGCCACCTCCTTCTCAACAAGGCGCAGACGGCCGAGGCGAAGATGGCGGCCTCGCGTGCGTACCGGGCCGACGCGTACCTCAGGAATGCGAACGTCATCCTCTCACGGCTGTTTTCCACGTCTTATGATCTCGAGGACCAGCCAGAGGCGGAGCACTGGTGCGATGAGCTCGGGCGGCGCTTCCCGGACGATCCTGACTACGCGGATTGCCTGCTGTGGAAGATGACTATGCACGACGCCGAGACGGACGTGGACCGGGCCTGGGAGCTGGCCGACGCGCTCGAGCTGCTGAGCCCCCCGCAGGAAGTGGAGTTCAGTCGGCGCTGGGCCGGAATGGCCGTCGCCGCAGTGCTCGCCCTGGAGGGCATGGCCGATAGCGCCCGGGCCGTAGCCTACCGCTCCCGGGGCGACGCGTCCATCGACCCGACACGAGACCTCACGTACGTAGAGGCCTTCGTCCGCACGCTCCTCGGGGACAACCAGGAGGCCATCGACCTCCTCGCCGATTTCATGGCGGCAGTCGGAGGCCGTCCATCCGACATCGACTACTGGTGGTTCAGCGGCCTGCGCGAGGAACCGCGCTACCAGGCTCTGCTGGGATCGGGGGGAGGGTAGCCTTCTCGTTTGCCGCGGTCGGGCCGCAAGATCTAAGCATGAAGTGAAAGGGGCGACCCGCACGGGCCGCCCCTCTTTGCGATCTGCATTGTTTCCGCACATGAATCCTATGGTCGCCACGCGGGATCGTAATCATCCGCCGGGTCAAAGGTGATCTGCGCCACGCCGGTTCCGTCAGCGTTCATGATGTAGATTTCAGGGTTACCGCTCCTGTCCGAGTCGAACATGATGGAGAGACCGTCCGGCGACCACGTGCCCGGACGATCATTGGCCGGATTATTGGTCAAGTTGGTGGGATTCGAGCCGTCCGCGTCCATGATCCAGACATCCCCATTCCCGTCTCGAGTCGAGTACCAGAGGATCTTCGAGCCGTCCGGAGACCACGCAGCCTCGAGATCGAAGCCCGCGTGGTTGGTCAGGTTTACGGGATTAGAGCCATCCGCATCCATTACGTAGATCTCCGAGTTGCCATCCCGCCCCGTAGAGAACGCGATCTTGGCACCGTCTGGGGACCAGGCGGGGAAGCCAGCATCCGCCACCGCCGTGCCCGCGAGCAAGGCCTGATTAGATCCATCGGCGTCCATGACCCAGACTTGGTCGTATGGCGTGCGATTCATGAACGCGATCTGCGCGCCGTCTGGGGACCAAGTTGCCCGCAACTGAAACGCCGTGTCGTCATTTGTCAGGTTCGTGGGGTTCGACCCGTCCGCCTCCATTACCCAGACATCCCCAACACCGGCAGTGCGACGGCTCTGGAACGCAATCCTGGAGCCGTCCGGCGACCATCTCGGGCCGGCGTCGAGACTGGCGTCATTCGTGATATTGACCTGATTCGTTCCGTCGGTGTTCATGCTGTAGATCTCGAAGTCTCCATCACGGTCCGTCGTAAAGGCGATCAGGTCTCCGCCGGCCGATTGGACGGTGACCACAGCGGACCCCGTCTTCAGGATGCCGTTCAGGTAGAACTCAGCCGTGATGGTTGCCGCGCCCGCTCCAACGCCGGTGACGAGGCCGTTCCCATCGACGGTCGCGACGTTGGTATCATCGCTCGTCCACGTCTCCGCGTCGGTGCCGCCCGACAGCTGCACGGTCTCGCCGCTGTCGGTGATCGGCTCGAGTCCGGCGTCGGTGCTGGGCTTGTTCGTCCGTGTCCGCCCAGTCCACGGCCCGCGAACATCACCGCGTTCAGCGGCTTCGGCCCCAGCAGCTTCACCACCGGCCGGACCATACGGCTCGCCACCTGGAGCCACGTCGGCGTCTCCGCCGACGCCAGCTCGGGTCCCGTGTTCCCCGTCGCCTCCGTGCAGTCGATGTAGCCCAGGGACTCGGGGTCCGGCTCCGTCGGCACCAGCAGCTCCACGTCCCCGTTGTGCAGGTGCCCGATCACCACGTCCGCCGGCGCCCCGTCCAGCACGCACAGCGCGATCAACAGGCCGCCTCCGTTCGGGTCGGGCTGGGCGTCCGACAGGATCTGGATGCCGATCGGGTAGGCTTGGAAGCCCGTGATGAACTCGCCCGGCTCCGTCACGACGTCATCGGATTCCCGCGACAGGGCGATCGTCACCATGTCCGTGCCCGGCGGGAACGCGTTCGGGTTGTCGATGACCACGGCCGCCTGTCCGTTCGTCGTCGCCGCGATGATCGGATTCTCCGGCGTCGCCGTCGTCGGGTCGAACCGGATCACTCCGCCCGACTCCTCGAACGCTCCGTCGGGGATCTCCAGAGGTGGATCGCCCAGGGGGTCCGACGCGAAGGTGAACACCATCTGCGTCAGGGCCGCAGCCTCCTCGGGGCCGCCCGTGAGCTTGTCCGGCATCTGGCGCCACACGAGGTAGAAGAAGTCCCACGCCATGTTCGTGGCGTCGTCGTACTGCTCCTTGCACAGCTTGCGCACCATGTTGTTCACGATCTCGTGGGCCCCGCGCTTGGACTTCCGTTCCGCGAAGAGCTCCTCGATCTCTAGATCGATGTCCTCCTTGAGATCCTGTTGGTCTTCGTCCAGGCACTCCGTCGGCGTTTGCTTCTTGAACGACGCGTCCTCCGGACCCGTCGGCTCCTTCTCCGCGCACGCCGCGAACAGGACTCCCAGGAACAGAACCAGTCCGGCCAGCAGTAGCGTCCTACGCATGGAACCAAACCTCCTTCTTCCCGCCATCGAGGAACGAGGACCCGGGGGGCGGGTCTGTCTCGATCACGCGGATAAACAGGGGGAGCGCATCCCTGTGACGGGAACTAACGTCCCGTCCGGGGTTCGAAGTGTCCCGATGTCAGGACGGAGGAGGTCGGCAGCGCGGCGTGAGCCACGCACGTCCAGTCCTCTTGACCGATTGAATCGACATCCCTCTGGCCTGCAAAAGGTTACGAAACGAGGCCCGAGCGGTCCGAGAAGAACGCTATCGAGCCCGTAGCCTCGTGAGACGAGATCTGCCGAGCGCATCTATGTGGAAAGGGGCCGTAATCTCTTTCTTGCACGCATTTTATGTACCGGATTTCGCAAGGCCAGGGCTGGCACTTCTCAAGGAACGGTCGGGCCGTATCTTACATGAGCCAGGCCCGGTTGCAGGCACGAAACGTCGTCCGGCGATTCTGTGGTCGCGGGGCCACAGAAACGTGGGAGGGAGGCTACGAAAGGGGTCGCTTCTTCCGGCGGTCCGACCTCACTTCTCGGCGGAAGGATCCTCCCGCACCCACTCCGGCCGGCCGCCATCGGCGAGCCGGACCACGGCCCTGAGGGCGATCTCGGCGATCGTCGCCATGTGCTCCGGATCCGCCAGCTCGGACTCGTCGTCGGGCGTGTGATACTCGCGGTGACTGCCGAACGTGGAAAGTGTGTGTGCCGGGATGCCCTGGCGGGCGAACGCGATGTTGTCGCTGCGCCGGTAGTAGTTCTCTTCCGGCCGCGGGTCGGGGTCGATCGGCAGACCAGCCGCCGCCAGCATCTCACCCATCGTGGTGTGCTCGTAACCGGTCAGCCAGGCGCGTCCCGGCCCCACCTCGGGGTCCGGCCTCGCGATCATCTCGATGTTGAGGTTCGCGACCGTCCGGTCCAGTCGAATCGGGGGATCCGTGATGAACCAGCGGGTCCCGAGCAGGCCCATCTCCTCACCGGTCACCGCCGCGAACACGATGCTGCGGGCGGGGCGCGTGTCGGAACGGACCAGGGTCTCCGCGATCCAGATGAGGGCGGCCGTGCCCGACGCATCGTCGTCGGCTCCGTTGTAGATGGAGTCGCCGTCCACGGCGCGGCCGATGCCCACGTGATCGTAGTGCGCCGTCACCAGGACGAATTCGTCGCGCAGCTCCGGATCGGAGCCCGCCAGGATTCCCACGACGTTGGCTTCCACGACCCGGGCGTCCGGTGGCAGCGAGTCATACGCGGCCCAGCCCTCGAGCAGCCGGGGGCGCACGCGACCGGAGCGCCCCTCGACCAGGCTCATCGGGACCCGCTGGAAGAACCCGCTGTCCCCTGCCGCGTCGAGTCCAGCCTCGAGGAAGCGTCGTGCGATGAACCGGGCGGCGCGAGCCGCTCCCTCGGTCCCCGTACGCCGGCCTTCCATGGAATCGGCCGCCAGGATCTCCATGTAGGCGTAGGGGTCCGACGGACCCGGCGGCTCGGCCGGAGGTGGAGGCTCGTCGCAGGCGACGAGCGGCGCGAGCACGGCGACTGCCAGCACGAGCACCAGTACGCAAGATCGCATGCGGATGAAACTACATGGGCGTCTGCTGAAACAGCGAGTGCTGCGCCAGCGGTGTGACTCGAGCTCCGGCCGAAAAGCCGCGCAGCACGATGGGGCCACTCCACCGCTCTCCCTCGGCGACCACCCGATCCGCGGGCTCCCGGCTGACGACGACCATCAGCTGGTGCCAGTTCGTCGTGCCGGCTAGGCTGCCCGCCCTGTCGATCGTACCCAGGTGAGCGATGGGATCGAGTCTCGGCGTGGTGATCCACACGCGGTAGACCTCTCCCTCGACCTCGGGTAGACCTGCCACTTCGACCTCGAGGTCGTACTGCACGCGCCCGTCTTCGTCCACCGACACCCCGAACGGCGACCAGGACTGCTTGAGGTATGCCATCCCGGATGCTCCCTCGTTTCCCATCGTCGGAAACAGAGGGAACTGGTCCGGGAACACCGGCGCACCTGCGAGCGCGAGCCACAGCAGCACGGGCGGCCCCGCGCCGAACAACTCGACGCCGCCCCCCCGGCTGAAGATCGAACCTCTCACGGAACGCACTCTACGGAACCAGGCCCTGCGGGCCGTGATCCCAGTCCTGCACGCTCGAGATATTCGGCATCCCGTGGTCGGAGCCGTGCCATCCTTCGAAACCGTCCATCCTCATGAGCGACAGGCCGGTGACCATGTCGCTGACCACGATCAGGCCGTCGTAGTTCCGGACGTCGATTCCGAACGCGCCGTTGAAGTCACTCTCGCCCACCGGATTGCCCGTGGTGAGGCCGAGGTCGTTCGCCAGACCCTCTTTCTCCGGCCCGAAGTACGTGTCGTAGTAGGCCACGTCCTGCGGGTCCTCGGGATCGCTGATGTCGAAGACGTCGATCCCGTCCTTGTAGGAGGACACGAACACGTACGGGTAGCGCATCTCGTTGTTGTGGGAAAGCGCCTTGTAGCTGCGCGTCCACGCGCTGAGCTCCGAGGTGATCCGCTCCTGGCCACCGTGGATCCCCTGGTCGAGGTCGTAGATGCGAATCGGCGAGTATTTGTACTCGGTCTGTCCCACGCCGATCTTCGCGTCCGGCGTGGCCGTCAGCGTGTGCGCCAGGGTCACGCCCATGACGCCCACGATCGATGTGATCAGCTCGGGGTCGGACGGGTCGGTGATGTCGTAGATGTAGTAGCCATCGAGTCCCGAGCCATACAGGATGTCGCGCTCACCCTCCGGGTCCCACGCCACGTAGAAATCGTGGTAGCCGACCATCGAACCGAACGGCGAGTCCATCGCCGTCGAAGGCCACGGGACCCGCCCGATGAGACCGTAGTCCTCGGCGCCGTCCAGGAAGGCCGACAGGTCATACAGATTGGCGTGCGGACCGCTCGTCGTGGCCACCAGGATCGGCTTCCCGGACGAGTGCTTGTAGGCCCAGATGTTGTGAAATCCCGTGGGCGTGTCCGGCGCGTGGATGCGACCCACTTCCTTCACGGTGGAGGCGTCCGGGAGCCCGGTGACGTCGAACACCACGGCGCCCAGGTCGGTGTCCGGCCCGCCGAAGAACTGCAGGGACTGGATCACGTAGTAGCGGCCGTCGTGCTTGAAGTACTTGGTATCCATGCCGCCGAGCCCGATGTGCAGCTCCGGGTCCTCGATCCGCCACTGGTAGAGGAGCTCGGGGTTCGAGGGGTCCTCGATCGACACGATGTCCATACCCTTCGTGGGTCCGAGCACTCGCGCCAGGTAGGCGTACGGCCGACCCGGCTCCTGCTCGACCTCCACGTCCGTATAGCTGATCTCGAGCCCGTCACCCGCATGGTGCTGCCCTATGAGCTTCATGTTCTCGGTGCCGGGCTCGTCCTCGGTGGCCTGCCCGAAAGCGGCGGGTGCTGCGACCAGCAGTCCGATCGCCGCCACACCGATCCATCCAAATCGCATCGTCCTCATTCCCATCCTCCGTGAGGGGTTGTGTACCGCGCCGCGGCCTGGGCCGCACACCGTGCCGTCAGCCCCCTGGCTCGACGGCGAACGCCATCATCATTCCGGCCTCCAGGTGCTCCGCGATGTGACAGTGGAGCATCCACTGGCCGGGGTTCGTCACTTCCAGCAGCAGGTCCACGGTCGCGCCCACCGGCAGCAGCGCCGTGTCCTTCCACGCCAGGTTCTCGTTCGGTACCCCGTCCCGGGACAGCACGAGGAAGCGCTGCCCGTGCAGGTGCACCGGGTGGTTCATGGGATGGAAGGCATCGGGGTCGTTGCGCAGCCGGATCTTCACCACGTCGCCGACCTCGAAGCGCCAGTCGATGTCCATGTTCTCGGCGCCCGTCTCGACGTCGCGAAGGATCCACTGCACCTCTTTCGAGGTCGAGAGCCAGTTCATGTGCGACATGACGTCGGTGAACTCGACCGGGGACCTGTACACCGTGTCGATCGCCATGAACTGCATCACCTGCACGGGCAGGTCGTGGATGTCCACCGTGAGCAGGAGTTCACGGTCCACCGGCGCGTCCACGTACTTCCGGTACGGTTCCACCTCGTTCCGCACATCCTCGATCACGTGCAGGGCCCGGAAGGTCTCGCCCCGGTCAGGCGAGGCCACTTCCTCCGCGACCCGGACGATGCCGAGCGTGTCCTCGACGGAGAAGAACTCCCCCCGCATGTGATTCAGGCCCGTGATCCGGTTCGAGATCGTGTACTCGCCGGGTTCCTCGAACATCACCTCGACCACGTAACGCTGCGCCGGCGCGATCGCGACGCTGCGCACGAACATCTCCTTCTCGAAGCGGCCGATGTCCGCACCCACCAGCTTCATGGGGGCGCCACCGAACGACAGATTGAAGGTGCGCGTGTTGGAGACGTTGGTGAGATAGAAGCGGACGACCTCGCCGGTCTTCGCGTCGAGCTCGTAGCTCTGCTCGCCGTTCACGAGCAGCACGTTCCCGAAGCGCCCCATGATCGAGAAGTTCGCCGCCTCGGCACCGAACGGGACGAGCTCCCGGCCCTCGACCAGGATGTCGTCCAGCGTTACGACCTGTTCGGAGTGCACCGGGTCGGCGTAGGGCTCGCGGTCCGGGCGCACGAGCATGTTGCCGTACAGTCCGAGGTCCTGCTGGATGTCCTCGCGCACGTGCGGGTGATACCAATAGATGCCGTCGTCGGGGAAGCGGATCGTGTAGTCGAACGTCTGACCGGGCTGCACCGGGTCCTGGGTCAGCCCGGGTACTCCGTCGAACCGGTTGTCGAGACGGAGCCCGTGCCAGTGGACGGTGGTCTCCATGTCGATCCGGTTGGTAAACCGGACGTGCACTTCGGCGCCCTGCCTCACCCGGATCAAGGGCCCCGGGATCTGCGCGTTGAACGCGTACATCACGAACGTCTCGCCGGCCACCATCTTCCGGACCAGGGAGGCTTCGAGGGCCAGCGTGTCGCCGCTCGCCAGGTCCACGATCTCGCGCGGGCCGGCCATGGGAAGCGTGTTCGGATCGACGCCCTCGCCCGGCAGGAACTCGGCGACCGAAGGCCGGGCGCTCTTTACGCCCGGAAGCATCGGGTTCCGGATCATGGGCACGATCATCGAGGCCGAGGGCATGACCGGAATGTCGCCCTCCGACCGGTGGTGCATGTGGTCCATCTCCTGGGCACGAACGGAAGGTGCGAAGACGAGGAAGCCTGTGATGACGAGGCGCAGGACGGCGCCGAGCCGGAGATTGGCCCGCGCCTGTACGTGATTCACGGGCGCCAAGTGCGCCCTCGCTTGTATTCGGTCATGTCGTGTCAGCCTCGGAGCTGGCGGTCGCCCATCCTAAACGAAGGCACGGAGACTGTCTACCGGCGTCCAGCGGTCTGAGTTCCAGGCACTGGCGTTCGGCTGACGGTTCGGGGCCGGAGAGCGCCTCGAGCTAGAGGCCCAACTCTCCGCTGATGAAGTCGGGGATTTCGACGTCGGCGACACTGCCGTAGCGGCCGCGGATCTGCTGGATGCCATCGGCCTCGCCCACGATGCTCAGCCGATCTCCCGCCACGAGCTCCGTGCCGCCGCTGGGAATGAGGATCTCGC
The DNA here is from genome assembly GCA_039584685.1 of Gemmatimonadota bacterium. Lineage (GTDB taxonomy): Bacteria > Gemmatimonadota > Gemmatimonadetes > Palauibacterales > Palauibacteraceae > Benthicola. Next base: position 13,415 of record JBDGXI010000026.1, read on the forward strand.
CCTCTCTCCTGAGTAACGCGACCAGGGTGCCATGGGGCCAGTCCACTTCCTTGAGCCGCAATCCGATCAGGCCGGCCGCGGGGCCTCTGTCCGCCAGGTACAGGGACATGAAGCGCTCGTCCCGGAGGACGGCTTCCCTCAGGTCCGCCGGTTCCTCGGCCGCGAGCCACACATCCAGGAAATCGTCGTCATCCGCCCGCCCGGCGATCCCCGCCAGCAGTCGAAGGTGCTGGCCAGGGTTCTTCTCCGGGCTCACGAGGAAGAAGATGGCGTGAATCAGGGTGCCGTGGCGCTCGTCGGTGAACTGGTCCCCCACCTCGACCGTGAGACCGCCGAACGAGCGCGCGAGCACCATCTCGGGGGCTTCCGCCTCCGGCACTCTCAGGTGGGGCAGCGCCGTACCGTGGGACACGGGAGTGGCGCCGGTCTGAGTACCGTGCAGGAATCCCTCCGCCAGGTGCTGGGCGCTGACCGGCAGGCGCTGCGCGAGACGCGAAGAGGCCCTTCGTGTAGCCTCCTCGAATGAGTCGCCTTCCTTCAGATCCAGCGTGAACGCCCGGGCGACGACCTCGTCGAACGCGTCCTCGGCCCGCACCCCCTTCTCCTTCAGAATGCCCCTGAGCTCCGGGTCGAGCCCCTCGAAGCGTCCCTGCCCCAGACGCTCGAACCAGTGCAGGAGCGCCCCGCTGCGCACGACCCGATCGCGGGCGTAATAGAAGTACCAGCCAGAAGGCCCACCAGCTGAACCCACGGGTAGCCGGGCGATCGGAAGCCCGGGTCGTAGGCCTCGATGCGGCTCTCCCGCATCACGATGACGGCGAGGTTCACCAGGGCGAAGATCAGGAGGAGGAACGTGCTCGCGAGCTTGGCGACTCCCTCCACGTCGAGCGTCAGGATGACGATCGCCATCACCGCTCCCGTGGCCAGCAGGGCCAGGGTGGGCGAGCCCGTGCGGCCCAGCCTGCCAAAGGCCTCCGGGATCAGCCGGTCACGGCCCATCGCGAGCGGATATCGGGAGGCCGCCAGGATGCCTGCGTTTCCGGCCGCGGCGAGCCCAGCTATGGCCGGAACCAGGACCAGGCCCAACGCGAGAGGCCGCGGCAGCCAGCCGAACAGCCTTTCGCCGGCCGTAGCCACCGGCGTGAGATCCGAGTGGAGGACGTCCGTCGGGATCACCTCCACCATCAGCCACACGCCCACCACGTACACGGCCGATGCCGTCAGGAGCGCCAGGAACATTCCGAGCGGCAGGTTGCGATCCGGGTTCTGCACCTCCTCGGAGATGCTCGCCACCTTGATGGGGCCGGCGAACGAGATGAACACGAGGCCGATCGTGTAGACGAGGCCCTCACCCGTGTGCGTGAGGAAAGGCTCGGGTCGGATGTCGAACGCTTCGGCGCCGGGGCCGCCCGCCATCGCGACCACGCCCTGCAGGACCAGCAGGGCCAGAAAGCCAAGCACGAGCACGACCAGGACTCTAAGGAGCCCACTGGACTCCTTCGCTCCCAGGACATTGAGAACGACGAACAGGAAGGTGAGGACAAGCGCTACGCTCTGGGCCGGGAAGTTGACGACCAGCGAGACGTACGCCCCCATGCCGATGAGCGCGAAGGCGCTCTTGAGGACCAGAACGAGCCACGTTCCGAGGCCTCCGACCGTTCCCACGATCGGTCCCAGGCTACGGTCCAGGAAGTAATAGACGCCCCCGGCCCGAGGCATGGCGGTGCCGAGCTCAGCCTTGCTGAGAAGCGCCGGAACGGCGAGCACGCTGGCAAGGAAGTATGCGAGAACGACCGACGTACCGGTCTTGGAAGCCGCGATCCCGGGCAGGAGGAAGAAACCGGCACTGAGCATGGAGCCCGTCCCGATGACGTATACATCGAGAAGCGTCAGTTCCTTGCTCAGGCGATGGTTCTCTCTCGCCGCCATGGGCTCCCCCGTGTGATCCAACTCCGGGTTCCGCCGACAGGCGGAACGTGTGATACGAGAAGCACGAGTCCTTCACCGGGCGATGCACCGGCGCCTCGCGTCCAATGTAGAGAGAAAAGCGATTCCCCGCCGCACCGCGCCGACCCGGTTGTGACCGGCGCGGCCTTTACGTCCGGGTCAGTGCCAGGTTGCGCCGACCGTGAACAGAAGCAGGCTGGCGCCGTCCCCCTCGGTTCCCGTGTACACGAAGTCGAGCGCCGGTGTGAGGAAGAAGTTCCGGCCCAGCTGGATGTCGTAGCCGAGGCCCGCCCCGAGTCCGATTCCGCCCGCGTCGTCGGTCACGGTAGCCTCAAGGCCGCCTACGTTCAGAGTCGTTTCAGCCGACCGGCCCGCGAACCCCGCGCTGCCCTTCAGGTAGAAGCCGCCCTTCGGGCTCGGGAAGTACATGGCGGTGAACATCAGAGCGCCTCGCCCAATCTGGACGTTGTCCTGATCCGTACCCCACCCGACCAGCTCGCCGCCGATCAACAGTTGCTGACTGGGGCTGCCGCCCATGCGCAGAAAGCCGGCACCTCCGAACTTCGAGTCGCCGTCGAACGCGTCGTCCCCGAAGGCCGTTCCGCCCCCGAATCCGAAGCTGATCCAGAAACCCTCGTGCACGGCGGTGCGTTGAGCGTCAGCCGGTGCGGCCGGGATGAGCAGCAGGGCCGCGGTGGACAGGACGGTTCCGGCGATACGGCTTTTCATGTTGAAGCTCCATGTCCGATTTGGTGTCGCACGGGATTACCCTCCCTCCAGTGACTCGTTCCGCGGGATTCGCGGCATCCCGGGCCCTTCTTATGGGACGCTTCGGCGCAGGGCCATTGTGTCACACATCGCGACAGGTGGGCCGCAGCGGACAAAGAGGCCGGCCAGGCTCCCTGGGTCCCGTCCATGAGATCCGTGGCCCAAGCGGCAGCGGGCTATCGTGTTACAATCGGACAAGAATGAGCGGTTTTCCGCGCGGGCAGCCGAGGGTGCGAAGCACGTTTTTTGCAGTAAAATCAACGCTAAAGGGCAGCATGGGTTGTTCACGACCTCCCACGCTCCGGCGTACTGCCCCAGGAAGGTAAGACCGCCGCCAGCGGTGGCCAGACTCACGAAGCGATATGCGAGGGGGGCGTGAGCTGGTTTGTCGCTGGCGGTATTTTTTTTGCCGGTCAAGACTTGGAATGGGCAAAGATTGACGGACGCCGTCCGCCCGGACGGCGGTTCCCGGAAGGAGGAGCCTCCATGACTCGTCGCAGTCTCTCGTTGTTCTTCACCGTTTCGGCCGTCCTGGTGTTCGTTGCGGCGTGTGGCGACCGCACGACTCCGGAAGCCGAGACGGCGAGCGCCAGCGCGGAGTATCCACGCGAGGTCCTGCAGGCCCACATGCAGGATCACTTCTTCAAGGCGACGGAGATGCAGGTAGCGATCATCAATGGTGATCTTGCAGCCGTTCGAGAGCCCGCTCTTTGGATGGCGGAGCACGCCAATTCGGCCGCCATGCCCGCTGAGTGGAGCCCGCACGCCGAGGCGATGCATGCGGCGGCTAACAGTGCTGCCGAAGCAACTGACCTGGCGACCGCCGCGATGGCCACGGCAGCTATGGGCGCGGAGTGCGGAAACTGCCACAAGGGCCTCGGTGCCGAGGTCGGCTTCGCCGTTGAAGATGCCCCTCCACAGGGCGAGGAGGCGAGCGTGCACATGGCGAGGCACGCCTGGGCGTCTGGCCGAATGTGGGAAGGGCTGATCGCCCCGTCGGGCGTCGTGTGGGATGGAGGTGCCGAGGTTCTGGCAGAGGCGCCCCTCGCTCCGGCGGACCTTTCGGCCGACCTCGAGGTTCTGGCCGAGGTGTCAGCGATGGAGGCCGCCGTCCACGTCATGGGTGCCGAGGCGGTTGGCATCGCTTCGCAGGAGGATCGAGCCCGCGTGTACGGTGAGTTCCTCGGCACGTGTGCCGCCTGTCATGACAGGACGGGCAAAGGCGGGATCTAGGAGTCCGTCAGGTCGTACCCAGCCTATGTGGGTGACGGGCCCCGGAGCGTCGTGAGCGCTCCGGGGCCCGTCCACATCCATCTCACCGCTACGTTCGCTCGCGGGCTTTATATTGCCATGTCAGTATGATATTTTCTCGCTCAACCGAACGAGCATGAAACCAAGCACCGAGGGATTACCGGAGGCTTCATGATCTCCAGGAAACGTATGGCGTTCGTCGTGGCGCTGGCCGCGCTGCCCGCGCTTTCGACGCCGGCGGTCGCACAGGACGTGGACCTCGAGTTCGGGGGCCAGGTGAGGCCGCGATTCGAATTCAGGGATCCGCTTCTACTCCCGGACGGGAGCTCCGAGTACTTCACTTCCATGCGGACGCGGGTCGACCTGCGGGCCGGCCTCGACGACAACCTGTCCGCCTTCATCCAGATCCAGGACGTTCGGGTGTGGGGATCCGAGGGCAACACGCTCGCCGACTTCTCGGCGAACGGTCTCGACATGCACCAGGCCTACGTGGACCTGGGTCGCGCCGAGGAGGGCGGCTTCATGGGTCGGTTCGGCCGGCAGGAAGTCAATTTCGGGGGCCAGCGCCTGATCGGCGCGGTCAACTGGGCGCAGCAGGCGCGATCGTTCGACGGCGTTCGTGTGGGCTCCGGTGGCAGCGTCGGAAACATCGACGTCTTCGCCGCCAAGTTGCAGGACAGCCAGGCGGGGGACGTGGATCTGGAATCGGATCTCGTCTCCGCCTACGGAACCTGGGACATCACCGATACCCAGGACCTGGACCTGTACTGGATCTACGATCACCAGGAAGACGACGAGGTCGCTGCGGGCGATCAGAGCACCGACCGCCACACGCTCGGCGCCCGCTGGGTAGGCACCGCAGCCGGGCTCACCTACCGGGCCGAGGGTTCGTATCAGACCGGCACGTTCCTCGGATCGGACCTGAGCGCATTCATGCTGGGTGCGCGACTGGCGTACGGATTCGCTGGCAAGGGCAGCATCACCCTGTGGTACGACTACCTGTCGGGCGACGGCGACCTCGCGGACGACGAGTTGAAGGTGTTCGATACCCTGTTCGCCACGAACCACAAGTTCTACGGTTTCGCCGACCTGTTCCTCAACATCCCGCTCCACACGGACGGCCGTGGACTGCAGGACGTGGCGATCAAGGGCACCTACCGGCCGCACTCCGACTGGCTCCTGCGGCTCGACCTGCATTCGTTCCATATGGCGGACAAGGGTCCGCTGGTGTCCGGTCATTTCGGTGAGGAAATCGACCTGGTGGGGAGCTGGAAGTACAACAAGTACCTGAACCTGAGCGCGGGGTTCAGCTACGTGTTCCAGAGCGACGGGTGGGCGGAGATCGGACGTCTCGAGAAGGATATGACCTGGTTCTACCTGATGCTCGACGTCAACTTCTGATCCGCATTGCCTGCGGCGGCCTGGCGCGCGAGGGCCCCTGAGCGTTGCGAGCGTCCAGGGGCCCTCGTGCTTCTTACGGCCCGCGGCGGGTCATATCCTCAGGAGGTCGTCAACTCCTCGCAGCGATCCTCCTCCTCGTCCCGCTCGAACTCGCGCAGCAGACAGTTCACCGTCTGCTGGATCAGATCCTCCACCGGCACTTCCTGACGGGCCGCTTCGCACTCGTAGGCCAGGAAGTGGCTGTCGCTCACCTCCGCCCACACGCGGACCCTACGCATGCGCCACCTCCGTTTCCCCGGCGCGCAGCTCGGCTTCCGCTTCGCCTCCCATCGGGTAGGCGGGCACGGCCTTGTGGCCGTAGCACAGAATCCCGCCCTTCCCCTCTTTCCGGATGAGACGGAATTCCAAGGCCACCATCATTCCGGCCTGCACCGACTCCGGATCGCAGTCCGCCACCTGCACCATCATCCTCGCGCCCTCGGGCGTCTCGATGATGGCCAGCGCATAGGGCGCCTCCATGAGGAAGGCGTGTGGCGGGACGTGCACGATGGTGGACGTGATCACACGCCCTTCGTGCGACAGCTCGATGGTTTCTGCCGCGGTGCTCCGACAGGCGAAGCAGATCCGGCGAGGCGGGTATGCCACGCGCCCGCAGTCGCCGCACCGGGTGGCCTCCAGGCGGTAGCGTGAGGGGATCTCCCTCCAGTATCTCGGGCTCGGCATGTTCTGACCCCCTTTCGCTCAAGTGGCCTGAAGGATGTGAACGACGGAGCTCGCGCCCGTTCCGCCCATGTTCTGGGCTAGGCCGAATTCGGCTCCCGCAACCTGGCGCGCGCCTGCTCCTCCCGTCAGCTGCTCGAACAGTTCTACCGCCTGCGCGACACCGGTGGCGCCGACGGGGTGGCCCTTCGACTTCAGGCCCCCGCTCGTATTGATCGGCAGGCGTCCGCCGAGCGCAGTCTCGCCGGTGCGAGCGCAGTGTCGGCCCTCACCGAGCGGCGTGAAGCCCAGGGCCTCGATGCAGCAGATCTCTGCGATCGAAAAACAATCGTGAACCTCGGCCACGTCCACCTGCTCGGGGCCGATGCCGGCCATCTCGTACGCCCGCGCTCCGGCCGCCTCCACGGCGTCCAGGAACGCCACGTCGCGCCGGTCGGTCAGCGCCATCGAGCCGGTGGCCATCGCGGCTCCCCGAATCATCACGGGCCGGTCCGTGTATTGCCTGGCCTGGTCCAGCGGACACAGAAGCACGGCGGCCGCCCCGTCGCTGACGGGCGAGCAATTGAGCAGGCGCAGCGGTTCGGACACGGGGGCCGAGCTCAGTACCTGTTCCACCGTCAGCTCCCGCGGGAACTGCGCATTCTCGTTGAGCGCTCCGTGCCGGTGGTTCTTGACGGACACCCACGCGAGGTCCTCCTCCGTGGTGCCGTGCGCGGCCATGTGAGCCCTGGCGATCAGGGCGTACAGGCCGGGGAAGGTGGCGCCGTTGTACACTTCGGTTTCCTGGTCCGAGGCGGTGGCCAGGACCTCCGTCACGTCCGGCGAGTCGGTCATCTTCTCCACGCCGGCGGCCAGAACCAGGTCGCTGCCTCCGCAGGCCACTTCCAGGAAGGCGGTGCGCAGGGCCACTCCGCCCGAGGCGCAGGCCGATTCCACCCGAACGGATGGCACGCCGGCCATCCCGAGGTGATCGGCCATCAGCGGGCCGAGGTGCTCCTGCCCGACGAACTGACCGGCGGACATGTTGCCGACATACATCGCGTCCAGGTGGTCGGCGCCGGCTGAAGTCAGCGCCTGCTGCGACGCCTCCACGAACAGGTCGCGGAGGCTCGCGTTCCACAGCTCACCGAAGCGGGTCATGCCCGCCGCGACGATCGCTACATCGCGCATTTCATCCTCCGCTTCATTCGTTGACGATGATCTTCTCTCGATACTTGGCGTACTCGCCGTAGGTCACGTACCGGCGCGGCCCGTCGAGCATCGAGCGGACGCTGGGGGCCAGTCCGCGGCGCTGCGGAAGCAGTCCCGTGGCCCGCAGGACGAACGAATCGCTGCCTGCGCCCGAGCCGAAGGACGTGATGAGGATCAAGTCATCCGCGTCGGCCACGTCGAGCACCGCCGCCAGACCCGTCGGGGAGGACCCGGAGTAAGTGTTGCCCATCGTCGGCACCACCCAGCCGGGGTCCATCTGCTGGCGCGTGAAGCCAAGCGATTTCCCTACGGACAGCGGGAACTTCCCGTTCGGCATGTGGAAGACGGCGAAGCGGAAGTCACCCGGCTTCATGCCCGTCTTCTCGAGGATCCTGCTCGTGGCGGCCGATACGTGCTTGAAATAGGCCGGCTCGCCGGTAAAGCGTCCCCCGTGCCTCGGATAGAACTCTCCCTCGCGGCGCCAGAAGTCGGGCGTGTCGGTAGTGAAACTGATCGTCTCCACCACTTCGGCGAGGGGATCATCCCTCCCGAACAGATAGGCAGCGCCGCCGGCCGAGGCCGAGAACTCGAGCGCGTCATCCGGCGCTCCCTGCGACGTGTCGGCCCCGACGGCGAGCGCGTAGTCCACCCGCCCGGACTCGACGAGCGCCAGCGCCACGAACATGGCCTCCGTGCCGGCCTTGCATGCGAACTCGAAGTCGGCGACGTGCACCTCCGGTCCGATGCCGAGTGCTTCGGCGACCACCGTGCCGCTCGGCTTGACCGCGTAGGGATGCGATTCCGAGCCGATATAGAGGGCGCCGACCTTGGAGGGCGACACGCCGGCGCGGGCGAGTGCGGAGCGTCCAGCGGCCACGGAGATGGTGATCGTGTCTTCGTCGAAGCCGGGGACCGATTTCTCCTCCAGGAGCAGTCCCCTCTGGATGGTGCCGGGGTCCTTACCCCACTGGCGTGCGATCTCCTCGGTGGTGATGCGCCGCCGCGGGATGAAGGCCCCGTAGCCTGCGATTCCGGCCATGTCCGCCTCCTCGCGCACGGGTGCCCTGCTTACCCGGTCCGAGGGGGGACAAGTCCCAGGTCAGATTCCTCTTGTGGCTGTCTATGAAGTTAGCGACCGGAACGACTCTGCGCCCGTCGCGAGCTTCAGAGCTGTCAGGTGCCGTGCTCGACCCGGCGCGAGAGAATCTCCCAGCGCGCGTCCACCTGGTCCTGGATTATCTCCACCTGCCTGTCGGTCAGGTGCTTGAACCGCGCCTGGCGCCGGATGTACTCCTCGACGGGGCCACCCGGGTGGTCGACCGTGAAGCGCCAGGTGCCTCCGTTCTCTACTTCCATGAGTGGGAACACCCTCCGCTCGACGGCCATGCGGGCCAGGTCGATGGTCTCGTCGTTCTGCGTCTTCCATCCCGGAGGGCACGGGGCCAGGATGTGGATGAAACGGGTCCCACGGATCGTGCGGGCCTTCTTCACCTTCTCCACCAGGTCCACCGGGTAGGCCACCGAGGCGGTGGCGGCGTACGGAATCCGGTGCGCCGCCATGATGGCCATGATGTCCTTCTTGGGCTGGTGCTCCGGGTCGATGGTCGGTGTCGTGGTCGTCCACGCTCCCCACGGCGTGGCCGAAGAGCGCTGGATCCCGGTGTTCATGTACGCTTCGTTGTCGTAGCAGAAGTAGATGAAATCCTCGTTTCGCTCGGCCGCTCCCGACAGGGCCTGCAGCCCGATGTCGAAGGTGCCGCCGTCACCCGCCCAGGCGATCACCGTCGTTTCCCTGTCACCGCGGCAAACGAGACCCGCCTTGATGCCCGAAGCCACGGCCGCTGCCGTCTCGAAGGCCGTGTGGAACAGGGGGACCCGGAGGGACGACTGTGGCCACGGCCCGGCGATGATGCTCCAGCAGCACGCCGGGAGCACGACCATCGTCTCGGGTCCCAGGGCCTTCAACACCAGGTTCATGGCGATGGGGGCCGCACAGCCCGGGCATGCCAGATGACCCGAGGCCAGAAGCTCGTCCTGCGGAATGTGCTGTTTGATGATGGTCTGGCTCATAGCTCCACCCCCACCCAAAGGTCTTCGCGCTCGGGCCGGGCCTTCGAGCGGGTGTTGTCGATGATGTCGTTGATCACGGCCGGCGTCACGTCGCGGCCGCCGAGCCCCAGGACGTAGCCGAACAGGTTCGGTCGGTCCTCCGGGGGCACGTCGTACAGTGCCGCTCGGATTTCCTCGGCGAAGATGCCTCCATGTCCGGGCGAGATGTTCCGGTCGAGCACCGCGACCCGGTCCACGCCGCCCAGCAGCGCGCGCAGCTCGTCGGTCGGAAATGGACGGAACATCTTGACCTTGATGAGCCCCACCTTCTCGCCATCGGCGCGTCTCTCGTCCACCACGTGGCGCGCCGTCGAGGTGATGGTGCCGGACGTCACGAGGAGGAGATCGGCGTCCTCGATCCGGTAGGCCTCCACGGCCCCGTATCTGCGGCCCGTGATCGCCTCCCAGTCGTCCTCGACCTGGCGAAACACGTCCCGTGCCTCGTGCATGGCCTCCTGCTGCTGCCAGCGCATCTCGGTGTAGGCGTCGGGTCGCACCAGCGCGCCGAACGCGTGCGGGTCGCTGGTATCCATCTTGAACGTCGCCTCGCGCTGCGGAAGGAAACGGTCCACGTCCTCCTGCTCGGTGACGTCCACCGGCTCCGACGTGTGCGACAGGAAGAAGGCGTCCAGCACCAGCATCACCGGCAGGTTTACCGCCTCGGCGAGCTTGAACGACTGGATTGTGGTGTCGAACACCTCCTGGTTCGTCTCGCAGTACAACTGGATCCAGCCCGTGTCACGCTGCGACAGGCTGTCGTTCTGGTCGGTCCAGATCGTCCACCCGGGGGCCATGGCCCGGTTGACGTTGGCCATGACGACCGGTAGACGCCCGCCCGCCGCCCAGTGAAGCATCTCGTGCATGAGAGCCAGGCCCTGCGCCGAGGTGGCCGTGAACGTGCGAGTGCCCGCGATGGAGCCGCCGATGCAGGCGGCCATCGCCGAGTGCTCGGACTCGACCTTGATGTATTCGGCCGGCAGGCTCCCGTCCGCCACCATGTCCGACAGCGCCTCGACGATCTGTGTCTGGGGCGTGATCGGATAGGCGGAGATTACCTCCACGCGGGAGCGCAGGACGCCCCACGACACCGCGTGGTTGCCGATCATGACCTTCTTCATATGCCCTCCCGCGTCATGGTCACGGCTCCGCGGGGGCATTCGGCGGCGCACAGACCGCATCCCTTGCAGTAGCGCATGTCTATCTCGAATCCTCCGTCCTCCCGGCGGGAGATCGCCATGTCGGGGCAGAAGATCAGGCACAGCTCGCAGCGGTTGCACACGCCGCAGTTGAGGCAGCGCTCGGCCTCCTCGATGGCCTCCTTCTCGCTGAGCCCGAAGTTGGTCTCACCGAACGCCGATCGCAGGTCGATCGCATCGTGGAAGTGATCCTCGTGCCGCGGGGCCGTGTGGAAGTGGTGGGGGTTCATCTGGTCCCAGGTCACCACCTCGTTCACCGGGTCTTCCCTCGGAATCGGGTCCGCTTCCTCCGTATACCGCAACGCGCTGACGTTGCCGTCACCGAATCGGAGGGCGCCGAGCGGGAGGGCGCCGACATCCTCGCCGGCCCGCTCGCGCAGGAAGTGGTCGATGCCTATCGCGGCTCGCTTCCCGGCCCCGAGCGCATCGGCCACCGATCGCGGCATGTCCACCGCGTCACCTCCCGCGAACACCGGGGCGGACGTGCTCTCGCCCACCGGGTCCACTTCGATCAACCCCCACTTCGTGCGCACGTCGTCGGGGAGGAACGACAGGTCACAGTCCTCGCCGATCGCCGTGAGCACCGTGTCCGCGGTGACGAAAAACACGTCGCCCTCGATAGGTACCGGACGACGCCGACCGCTGTCGTCCGGCTCCCCGAGCTCCATGCGCTGACACGTGATGCCCGTGAACTCCCCGTCCTCGAGCTCCACCGCGATCGGAGCCGCCAGGAACTCGAACTCGACGCCCTCATCCCTGGCTTCCCGCACTTCCAGCGGGATCGCCGGCATCTCGCGGGGCGTTCGCCGGTACAGCACCGTCACGTCGGCGCCGAGCCGCAGAGCCGAGCGGGCGCAGTCCATGGCCGTGTTGCCGCCACCGACCACGATCACGCGATCGCCGAGGTCCGGCCTCGCGCCCGCGTTGACCTCCTTCAGGAACTCGAGCCCGGGGCGGATCGCGGACACGCCCTCGGCGCCCTCGATCCTGGAGTCCTTGCCCGTGTGCGCACCCGGAGCCACGAACACGGCGTCGAATTCGTCCAACTCGGTCCACGGCACGTCGGTCCCGATTCGGGCGGAGGTGCGGATCTCGATTCCCGTCCCCGCTATGCGCTCGATCTGCCGGTCCAGGATGGCCCGCGGCAATCGATACTCGGGAATCCCGAGGCGCAGCATGCCGCCGGCCTCGGCCGCCGCTTCGAAGACGGTCACGCCGTACCCGAGCCGCGCCAGGAAATACCCACAGGAAAGCCCCGCCGGGCCGGACCCGACCACAGCTACGCTCTCGGCCCGCGTACGCTCGGCAGCCGGCGCAGGGGGGGCCGCGAGGATCATGTCGCCCAATCGGCGTTCCACCGAGTGAATGGCCACGGGTTCGTCGAGCGACGCGCGGTTGCAGCTGTGCTCACACGGATGGTGGCATACACGGCCCGTTACGGCCGGCATCGGGTTCTCACGCACCAGCAGGTCGGCGGCTTCCTCGAGCCGGCCCTGCCCGATCAGGTACATGTAGCCCTCGATGTCGATACCCACCGGACACCCGGCGTTGCACGGCGCCACCCGGTCCTCGTAGCGGGGCATGATGTACTTCCAGGACCCGGTCGGGTTCACCAGAGTCGAGGTGTCGCTCATCGCAACGGGAGGGATGTTGCGCCCCTTTTCCTCCGGACGGGTCACGTCGCGCTCAGACATGCGACACCTCCGTCGGAGCGGCCGAGCGGACGGCGCCATACGCCTCGACGGCGGCGTCGTAGTTGGCTTCCTGCTTGGCCGGCACCTCGTCTTCGATGGCCGCCTTCACCGAATCCATCCCGATGAGGCCGAACTCCGCCGCGAAAGCGCCCACGATCGCGGTGTTCACTATGGGCTGGGTCTTCGTGCCGAGGCCGTGCCGGATCGCGATCCCGCTCGCGTCGATCGTAGCCACGCGGAAACGCTCCAGGAGGTTCGGATATTCCTCGGGGGCCTTCTCAGTGTTGATCAGGATCGTGCCACCCGGTTTGAGGCCCGAGGTGACGTCGATGGCGTCGATCAGCGTAGGGTCGAGGACGATCAGGTCGTCCGGCTCGGTGATCTCGCACCGCAACCGGATCGGGTCGTCGTCCAGGCGAAGGAAGGCCGTGACGGGCGCGCCCCGCCGTTCGACGCCGAACGCCGGAAACGACTGAACCCACTCGCCTTCCTGGAAGAGCGCTACGGCCAGCAGCTTTGAGGCGATGACCGAGCCCTGCCCGCCGCGCCCGTGTATCCGAAGTTCACGCATGTGTGGTCCCTCTGCGACAGCCTGCCTCGAGGGGGCGAGGAGAGCGCCGGGGTGACGAAGTGACCTGTCGCGTAGTTTGGGGGCCAAAACGTCCCAGTGTAGCCGGAACCGCTCATCCGACTGCGGGCCCTCGGAACCCGCATTTCCCTCCCTAATCGTGTATTGGCCCGCGAACCTTCGCTTTCGCACCGGCTCGCGGCGAAAACGCTTCCACGCGCCTCCACGCACGACATTTGCAAGAAGCGTGCGTCACGGAGAGGCGGCTCGACGGATTGGATTTCCGGCCCGAATCCCTCTCGCGACACAGGCGCGGGACGAATTTCCGCTCGCCGGCACGATAGGAGGCGGCACATGATCGATCGGAGAACGGACCGTCCCTACAGCGACGACCCGTACAGCGACCTCCCGAGCGACAGCGCGCGAGATCTCCGAGCGGACGCACCCGCCAGGCAGGGGGGCGCGATGTGCGCCGACGCCCAGGCGGACGGCGTGCCGTGCTACGAGCTGGGCCGCGACTGCGAAACGTGCGAGCGCGCCTACCTCTCATGGGCCGACGCGGAGCCCGACGGCACCTAGCGAGCCTGCGGCTACACCCGCATCCCACTGAAGGCATCTGCATGTGGCGGCTTCCGGACGTTCTCGGGGCCGCCGCTTTTGTTCGGGCACCATCGGCCTCCCGAAGACGTTCAGGAAAGGGAAGCGGGGATCGCCCCTCGTGCTGCGCCATTGGACGAATCCGCACTCCCGGGTCTAACATCTCCCGGATCTCATGTCCGAGGAGGCGCATGCAGGGAGTAGCGGTCGCATCCAGTACGAAGCTGGCGGCCGACGCCGGGGCGATCATCGCTGATGCCGGAGGTAACGCCGTTGACGCGGCGGTGGGCGCGGCGCTCGTCTCGATCACCACGGAGCCGGCGATCTGTTCGCTCGGCGCCGGCGGATTCATCACGATCTGGCCCCCCGCCGGTGATCCGGTGACGATCGATGGCTACGTCGAGATGCCGGGTCGTGGTCTTCCACCGGAGCGATTCGGGGGCGGAAGGCGTGACGTGAGGATCGGATACGGCGGAGGCGTCGACCTGACGGTCGGTCACGGCACCGTCGGCACCCCCGGCGGGCTGGCGGCTCTCTCCCTGGCGACCCAGCGCTACGGCCGGCTCCCATGGGCCGAAGTGGTCGAGCCGGCATACCAGGACGTGAAGAACGGTTTCGCCCTCTCCCTGGCGTCCTATACATACCTCGAGTTCGCCAGCCGCAAGGTGTTCGGCTGGAACGAGCCGAGCTTCCGGGCGCTGCACGACGCAGACGGCAGGCTGCGCGGACCGGGTGAGACGATCTGGATCGAGGAGCTGGCGCACACGCTTCGGCGGATCGCCGATTTGGGTGCGGAGGAATTCTATGTGGGAGAGACCGCGCGCCTGGTCGCGGCGGACATGCATGCGAACGACGGCATCCTCACCTTCGAGGATCTCGCGACATACAAGCCGATCGTGCGCCGTCCGCTCGTAACGAAAGTGGATAGATGGCGGGTCGCGACCAACCCTCCGCCCGCTCTCGGGGGCTCCACGCTGACCGCGATGCTCCTGCTCATGCAGAACGAGCCGGTGGACCGGTGGGGGGCTCGCGAGGTGGCCTGGCTGGCGCGCGTCCAGGAGGGCGTGCTGGACTATCGGCTCGACAATCTGGATCTGAGCGACGATCTGGAAGAGGATCTCGGCCGTCTGCTCGACGAGGCGCGGATGGGCGAGCTCAAGAGGTGGGTGTCTTCTCCCTCAACGGTCCATACGTCGGCAGTGGATGCAGACGGTCTGGCGTGCAGCATCACCCTGTCCGCCGGATACGGATCGGGCGTGATGCCTCCTGGAACGGGCGTGTGGATGAACAACTGCCTGGGCGAGCATGAGCTGAATCGGCGGGGTTATCACGCGTGGTCTCCCGGAACCCGACTTCCCTCGAACATGGCCCCCACCGTGGCCCGACACGAGGACGGTTCGGTCCTGTCGATCGGATCGCCCGGCGCCGACCGAATTACGACGGCTATCGTCCAGGTCCTGGTCAACCACCTGCATCTCGGAATGACGCTGGGCGAAGCCGTCGGGCATCCCCGCCTGCACGTCGAGAACCACGGTGGGCAAAAGGTGGTGGCCTACGAGGTCGGCCTCCCGGTGGACGACGTGCGGCTGCCTGTCCGCCGGTTCGACGGCCTGGACATGTACTTCGGAGGAGCCGGGGCGGCCAAGCGGGACGCCGACGGGGCCTTCGAGGTGGCCGCGGATCCCCGGCGTGGTGGTGGCACGACGATCGGGGGAAGGTAGGACCTGCTCCGGCCTGGCCTAGACCCCGAACACGACCGGTACCAGCAGGTACGCCGCGGCCGTGACCAGGAAGACGAACAGCGCGTTCAGCCACACGCCTGCCCGCACCATGTCCTCGATGCGCACGGCTCTGCTCCCGTAGACGATGGCGTTCGGCGGTGTGGCCACCGGGAGCATGAACGCACCGCTGGCCGCGAGGGCGGCGGGAACCGCCAGGATAAGCGGGTCCTGCCCCAGTCCGAGAGCCACTCCGCCCAGCACCGGAAGGAACGTGGCGGCGGTGGCCGTGTTGCTCGTGAGCTCGGTCAGCAGGATCACGGAAGCCACGATGGCGAGCAGGAGGAGCGGCAGTGGCCAGCTCGCGAGGCCTCCCACACCGGCGCCCAGCCACGCGCTGAGTCCGGTCGTTTCGACGGCGGCTGCCAGGCTCAGACCGCCGCCGAACAGGATCAGCACGCCCCACAGGGTGTCCCGGGCCAGTTTCCAGTCGAGGAGCCTCCGCCCACCCGATTCGCCTGAGGGGACGAGAAACAGAACGAGCGCAGCCGTCATCGCGACGCCCGCGTCGGTGAGACCCGAGAGCCAGTCGATGCGGCCAACCAGGATCGGCCTCGTCATCCAGGTGAGGGCAGTGAGCACGAACACCGCTGCCACCCGCTTCTCGGCCCTCGACATCGGGCCGAGCGCACGTGCCTCGCGGTCCACCAGCTCCCGCCCTCCCGGAAGCTCGCGAGTCCGGATCGGGAAGGCGACACGCGTCAGCAGCAGGTAGCACAGCGGGAGGCCCACCAGGACCACCGGGACCCCGACGAGCATCCACTCCGCGAACCCGATGGCCACCCCGTAGCTCTCGAGCATGAAGCCGGCGAGAAACGCGTTCGGCGGCGTGCCGATCAGCGTTCCCATGCCTCCGATGCTGCACGCGTACGCGATGCCCAGCATCAGGGCCGTGCCGAAACGACGACGCTCACCGCCGCCGTCGTGGATCCCGCCGTCCTCTTCGCCGTCATCCGGCATCAGTGAGATCAGGGAAAGCCCGATGGGCAACATCATCAGCGCCGTGGCGGTGTTGCTGACCCACATGCTGAGAAAGGCGCAGCTCGCCATCACACCGGCCACGATCGAGCGGGGCCTCGCACCCAGGAGCCGGATGCTGGACAATGCTATGCGACGCGGGAGTCCGGTGGACTCCATGGCGCGGGCGATGAGAAACCCGCCGAGGAAAAGATAGATGATCGGGTTGGCGAACGGCGCCGCCGTGTCTCGAATGTCCAGCACACGAAGCAGCGGAAACAGCGCGAGCGGCAGTAGAGCCGTGGCCGGGATGGGAATCGCCTCGGTGATCCACCAGGTGGCCATGAGCACGCCCACCGCCGCCACACGCCACGCCGCGGCGCCGAGGCCCGCCGGAGCGGGCAGGATCAGCATCAGCAGGAACAGGACGCCGCCGAGAGCCAGGCCCACTCGCCCCCGCACGGACGGTCCTCCCTCGGTGTCTTGGGTCACATTACCAACATAGCGAGGGGCCCCGTGGACCGACCACCGCACGGGCGGTCGCACGGGCGGCTGCCCTCGACAGCACGTCTGGAGTCGGTTAGCCTCTTCGGGCCATGAGTCCTAGCTCCACGCGCTTCTCGCGCGGCAGCACCCGCCCGATGGAAACCGCCGCCGGCGGAGGTCCGCCTCCTACGCAGGAGGTCATCGTCTCGCGGGGCGCCGGACTGGGCACCTTCGGCGGGGTGTTCACGCCCTCGATCCTCACGATCCTGGGCGTCATCATGTACCTCAGGTTCGGGTGGGTGGTGGGCAACGTGGGTCTCGTCGGGGCCCTGCTGATCGTCACGATCTCCACCTCGATCACTTTCCTCACCGCACTCTCGATCTCCGAGATCGCCACCGACCAGCGTGTCCGGGTGGGCGGCGCGTACTACATGATCAGCCGATCACTGGGGATCGAGACGGGCGGGGCCGTCGGCATACCGCTGTTCTTCGCGCAGGCACTGTCCGTCGCCCTGTACACGATCGGCTTCGCCGAGTCCGTGAAGAACGTGTTCCCACAGGTGGACGAGCGCCTGGTGGGGCTTCTCACCACCGTGGCGGTGGCCCTGCTCGCACTGAAGTCGGCCCGGGCAGCGATTCGGGCCCAGTACTTCATCATGGGCGCCATCGGTCTGTCGCTCGTGTCCTTCTTCCTCGGGAGTTCCGTGGGCCCACCGGACACGGTGACCGTACCGCTGGCCGCTGTGCCGCGGGAGAACTTCTGGGTCGTGTTCGCCGTGTTCTTCCCCGCCGTCACGGGAATCATGGCAGGCGTCAACATGTCCGGCGACCTCAAGAACCCGGGCAGATCCATTCCGAAGGGAACGATGGGCGCGGTCCTGGTCGGCTACGCCATCTACATGATCCTGCCCGTGTTCCTGGCCCTGCGAGCGGACCACAATCAGCTGATCCAGGAGCCCCTGATCATGCGGCGCATGGCGCTGTGGGGCGACGCGATCGTGCTCGGCGTGTGGGGGGCGACCCTGTCGAGCGCTGTGGGGAGCATTCTCGGGGCGCCGCGCGTGTTGCAGGCCCTGGCGCGTGACGGGGTACTGCCGAATTCCCTCCGCTGGCTTGGCAGGGGAAGCGGGCCGGAGGACTCCCCCAAGGCCGGCACCGTGGTCACGCTGGGGATCGCGCTCGCTGCCGTGGCGCTCGGGAACCTGAACGTCATCGCCCCCGTGCTGACGATGTTCTTCCTCACGACTTACGGCGTCCTGAACATCGCCGCCGGGCTCGAGCGGCTGCTGGGCAGCCCCTCGTTCCGGCCCCGCTTCCGCGTGCCGTGGTATCTGTCGGCGCTCGGGGCCGTGGGTTGCGCCAGCGTCATGTTCCTGGTGAACTCCGTTGCCACCGTGATCGCCATCATCGTGGTTCTCGGCATCTACGTGTGGCTCGAACGCCGGGAGCTTCAGAGCGCGTGGGGCGACGTGCGGCGCGGAATCTGGCTGGCCATCACGCGGGCAGGCCTCCTGCGCCTCCGCGCCACCCGCGACCCCAAGAACTGGCGTCCCCACCTGCTGGTGTTGTCCGGTTCGCCGACCAGGCGCTGGTACCTGATTCAGTTCGCCAACTGGCTCTCGCACCGCCGCGCGCTGATCACCGTGTCGAGCGTGATCACCGACGAGAGCGTGTCCCTGGACCGGCAGCGGGCGATGGAGACCACCATCAACGACTACCTGGCGCGACGGGGAGTCGAAGCGCTGATCCGACTGATTCACGCCCCCGACCCGTTCGAGGGCGCCGAGCGCCTGGTCGAGGCGTACGGTCTCGGAGAGCTGTCGCCCAACACCTACCTGGTGGGCGACAGCCAGGTGCCCGAGCACAGGGACGCCTACTGTCGAATGATCGCCCGTTTTCACGAGGGACGCCGGAACGTCGTGATCCTGCACTACGACGAGGACCTGCGATTCGGCCGCCGTGAGCGGATCGACGTATGGTGGGGTGGTCTGAAGCGGAACGGCGGGCTGATGCTCACCCTGGCCTACCTCCTCCAGACGAGCGTGGATTGGAGAGGCGCCGACGTACGGGTGAAGATGGTGGTGCCGACGCCGGAGGCCGCGGCCGGCGCACGTCCCAACCTCGAAGCGATCGTCCGGAGCATGAGGAGCGGAGCCACGGCCGAGGTGCTCGTGTCCGACGGGCGTCCGTTCGCGGATATCATGAAGGCTTCGTCGCGCGACGCCGACTTCATCCTGCTCGGGATGCGGGAGCCGGACGACGAGTTTCTGGCCTACTACGAGCGAATGAGGGACATAGTGGAAGGAATGCCGACCGCCGCCTTCGTGCTCGCGGCCGAGGACATGCCGTTCGGCGATATCGTAGTGAATCCGGACGAGTAGGGATCCTCGAGCCCGACCTACAGCTTCAGCCCGAAGAACTGACCGCCGAGTCCGAAGATCGCGAGTACGATTCCGACGACCAGGAAGATCGGCCGTATTGCGTCATCCCGCCTGAGCCCCAGGATGATGAGGATCACGCCCGCACCGCCGACGGCGCCTTGCCAGAACGCGTCCATGAACTCCTGGACAGCCGAATAACTGCTTCCGCTGAGCACGCGCGCCCCCTCGGATGTCTCTGCCACTCGGTCGGACCGGCCGGGGAACGTCTCCCGGCCGGTCCTCACCGGTTCGAAACCCGCAGCTAGTCCACGACCGGCGTGCCGAAGTCCACGAGTTGTTCCTCGACCTGAGCTCGGTCACCGGTCACCACGAGCAACATGTCGTCAGGTCGAATGTACTCCTGCACGATCCGCTGCACCTCTTCCGGCGTAACCGAGTAGATGCGGTCCACGTAGGTTTCCAGGTAGTCGTCCGGTAGATCGTGGAGGCGCATGTAGGCCAGTTGCCCCACGATTCCGCCGCGGCTCGAGTTCTGGAGCACGAAGATGCCGGCCAGGTAGTTCTGGATTCCCAGCAGTTCCTCATCCGAGGGCGGCTCGTTCTGCAGGCGCTCGACCTCGTAAAAGATCTCGTCCAGCGACGCGCCCGTGACGGCGGTCGTGACGTCGGCCATCTCGGCCCAGTAGCCGTCGCGATACCTCGCGGACACCGTGCTGAACGGCGAGTACGTGTAGCCCTTGTCCTCGCGGATGTTGGCCGTGATCCGTGAAGCGAACGAGCCACCGAGCAGGGCATTCGTTACCGCCAGCGCCACGAAGTCCTCGTGTGACGGATCGATCGTCGGCAGCCCCACCTGGATCGTGGACTGTGGCGCTCCCGGGCGGTCGAGGATGTGCACGGCTCGTCCCGTAACCGGTTCCGGGATGTTCACGGTCGGCGGCGGACCTCGTTTCCATCCCCCGAACGCCGCCTCGATGGCCTCGCGCATCGCTGTCTCATCGAACATTCCGGTCACGTACAGGTGCGAGCGAACGGCGCCGAAGTTGGCGTCATAGAACCCGCGGACCTGTTCGAGAGTGTAGCCCTGCATCTGCTCCTCGGTCGGGTACAGCCGCCCGTACGGATGATCCGGATACATCACGGCCCGATATCGCTCCTGGGTCACCGACTGGGCCCGCGTGCGGGCGATGCTGACCTGTCTCACCCGGTCGGCCTTGAGCCGGTCCAACTCGGATTCCGGGAACGCAGGGTTCAGGGCCACGTCGGCGATCAGTTCCACCAGGTCGGACCCGAACTCGGCCAACACCTGTCCGGTAACGGACGACTGGTCGAGTCCCACCCCTATGTTCACCGAGCCGCCCATGGCTGCCGCCTCACGCGCGATGTCCTCGGCGCTGCGCGTGGCCGTACCCTCCTTCATCAGATCGCCCATCAGGTCGGCGAGCCACACCTCGTCCGCCGCCTCGTCGATGTTGCCAGTGCGGATCACCAGCTGAACGGCTGTCTTGGGCACCTTGCCGTACGGCACCATGGTCACGCCGAGACCATTCGCGAGCTCGAACTCGGTGGCTTCCGCCAGCTGGAAGTCCTTCGGCTCTCCGCCGGGCGGGGGCGTTTCCTGCGCGATCGCCGCTCCCGTGTTCGCCACGAACGCCAGTCCGCCCAGCAGGGCGGCGAGGCTCTTCATCGTCGCTCTCATCGTCCCGCCTCCTTATCGCGAGCCGGCGCCGGACGCTGCACCACCTTCGGCAGCTCCGGGCTCGACCGTGAGAATCGTCCGGTTCGTCGGCCGCAGGTACTCCTGCGCCGTCTGCAGGATGAGCTCGGGCGTCACCGCCTTGAACTCCGCCTCGATCCGGTTGATGCGGGATGGGTCGTCATCGAACAGGGCGAACGACGCGAGAAGGTCGGCCCGCCCGAACCCGAACAGGCCCTCCATCGAATTGAGCAAACTGGACTTGAGCTTGGTCCTCGCCCGCGAGAGAGTCTCCTCGTCAACCGGTTCGGTACGGATCCTCTCGACAACTTCGTCCGTCGCCGCGAGGATGGCGTCGGCGCTCATGTCTGCATCATGGTACAGCGACACGGTCCACAGCATGGGGCCGGCGTAGTTGTACATGTTGCCGAGGTCGTTCATGCTGCCGCTCACGGCCGCCGTGAACCCGTCCTCCTGGACGAGGCGCTGGAACAGCCTCGAGTCCTCGCCCTGCACCAGGATCTGGTCGATCAGGCCGAAGGCCCAGTACTCGGGAGAGTTCCTTTCGGGGGTGTGATAAGCGAATGCGAGCGCCGGGCGCGGGGCCAGAGCATCCACCTTGCTGGAGCGCTTCTCCTCCTCCTGCCTCGGCTCGCTGATGTCGAATTCAGGTTTGTCGGGCCCACTCGCGATCGGTCCGAAGTACTGCTCGATCCATGCTCTGGCCTCGGCGGGGTCGAAGTCTCCGACTACCGCCAGCGCCGCGTTGTTGGGGGCGTAGAACGTGGCGAAGAAGTCCTGCACGTCTTCCAGGGTGGCGGCCTCGAGGTCCGACAGCTCACCATAAAAGTTGTGCGCGTTGTACCAGTTCTCGTTGGCCAGCTGCGGCATGTCCAGCCACGGGAAGCCGCCGTACGGCTGGTTCAGCACGTTAACCTTCACCTCGTTCGACACCACGCCCTGCTGGTTCGTGAGATTCTCCTGCGTGATCGCCAGCCCTTTCATGCGGTCCGCCTCGGCCCACAGAATCGTCTCGAGCTTGTGGGCGGGGACGATCTCGAAGTAGTTGGTGAAGTCGAACCGGGTGGAGCCGTTCAGGACTCCTCCATTCTCCTGCACCAGCTGGATGAACTCCATCTTCCCGAGGTTCTCCGAGCCCTGGAACATCATGTGCTCGAACAGGTGAGCGAACCCGGTGCGGTCCCTCGGCTCGAGACGGAGCCCGACGTTGTAGTAAACGGCTACCGTCGCGACGGGGGCCGTGTTGTCGGGCGAGAGAACCACCCGAAGACCGTTGTCGAGCGTGTAGTACTCGACCGGGACGCTGAACTCTGTATCGAGCTCGGAACTCAGCTGATCCGCCGATTGGCAAGCACCCAGGGTCAGGGCGACGACTGCCGCCATGCCGATCCGTGCGATGATCCTTAGCATACGCATTCCCTCCCATGCGATAATCGACAGGCCGCCCATGGGCGGCCCGTCCAGCTTTCGTCTATACGAACACGCGAGGGGGAAGTGTCGCGTAGCCGCGAGCATCGCTCCGCTACCAGCGCACCAGG
Organism: Gemmatimonadota bacterium; assembly: GCA_039584685.1. Classification (GTDB taxonomy): domain Bacteria; phylum Gemmatimonadota; class Gemmatimonadetes; order Palauibacterales; family Palauibacteraceae; genus Benthicola. The sequence continues at coordinate 35,714 of JBDGXI010000026.1, forward strand.
GCGCCTCCCCACGTGAACCCGGATCCGAACGCGGTGAAACCCACCAGGTCGCCGCGCTGGATGCGCCCTTCGGCGACGCATTCATGCAGCGCGATCGGGATACTGGCGGCCGTAGTGTTCCCGTAGCGCTGGATGTTCAGGTACATCTTGTCCTCGGGCAGCCCGAGCCCCTTGGCGACCACCTGTGCGATCCGCATGTTCGCCTGGTGCGGGATCACCATATCCAGCTCATCGGCCCTATTCCCGGCCATCTCGAGGACTTCGTGCAAGGCCTGGGGCATCTTCGTGACCGCGTGCTTGAACACGTCTCGCCCCTCCATGAACGGTCGTGTAAGGCCCTCGTCGATCATCTCCTTCGTGATGAACGGCTTGTTCACGCAGGCCGGAGCCGGAGCCCACAGCTTCTCGGCGTGACGCCCGTCGGCGTGGGTGCGCACGCCGAGCACGCCTCGCCCGTCTTGCTCGGTGGGACCAAGGATCGCCACGCCGGCACCATCCCCGAACAGGACGGCCGTGTCGCGGCCCTCGGTCGAGAGGATGATGCCCGAGGAATGCACCTCCGTTCCAACGAGGAGAATTCGTCGATACTGGCCCGTCTTAATGAAAGCGTCGGCGACCTCCAGGCCGTACAGAAATCCGGTGCATTGATTGCGGATATCCAGGCAAGGAACATCCGTCACACCCAGTTTCCGCTGCAGGAATACGCCGGTGCCGGGGAAGAAATGATCGGGGCTGATCGTCGCGAGGATGATGCAGTCGATCTCATCGACTTCCATGCCGGCCGCCTCGAGCGCCCTCTCGGTGGCCACTTTCGCCATGTCCGATCCGCCCTCGTCCTCCGCCGCCCACCGGCGCTCCTCTATGCCGGAGCGCTGCCGGATCCATTCGTCCGAGGTGTCCATGTATCCCTCGAGCTCGTGGTTGGTGACGACGCGCTCGGGAACGTACATGCCGGTCGATATGAACTCGGTACGGACCATGGCTGCCTCGGCCTCCGGGGGGTTGAGGTGCGAGGACAATGTATGCGATAGCGATGGGAAGGCACACCTGTGGAGCGGGGAGGACTTCCACTCGAGGCGCTCCGTGACGTAATTGGGTCGACAGCGCGGCGCATGGTTGGGACGAGAAGCCGCTTCGTCGATCCCTGGCCTCGAGGTGAAAACATGGGTTCCACGTACCAATCGATCGTCATCGATGCCGCTCCCGAGCAGGTCTGGGAAGCGATCCGCGATTTCCACGACACGAGCTGGACTCCGAACGTCATCAGCTCCCTGGAGACCGTCGGTGACAAGGACGGGAACGAGATCGGGGCGCGCCGCGTGCTGAACGGTGTGTTCCACGAGACGCTGCGCGAGCTGGACGACGCGGGACACGCCTTCGCCTACTCGATCGACGAGGCCCCGTCACCCATCTCCAGCGCTGAGATCAGCGACTATCTCGCCCGCGTGACGGTGAAGCCGACCCCGGACGGGGCAGGCACGATGGTGGAGTGGTCGTCGAACTGGCAGAACAACGACGATGCCGGGTACGAGTTCTGCCACCCGATCTACGTGGCACTGCTGAACGATATGAAGGCGAGTCTGGAGAGGTCGAGCTGATCTGAGGCTATTCTTCGACCTTTTCCGGGCGGGCGTCGAGCCATCTCCAGGTGATCGTGAGACCGACGGCGGCGATCAGGAACACCACCAGGAAGGCCAGCCCGATGGGGATGAACTCGAACCAGTCCTGGGGCGGATACCTTCCCGCGATGAAGTCAGCCACGATCGACAACCCGATCCATATCGGAAGGCCGAAGAGCGCGAGCAGGAGCCAGAAGAGCCCGAGCTGGACCGGGTGCCACTTACCTACGTTCATGCATCCAGTATAGCCGAAAACTGTTCGAATGCCATCAATGACGTTTCAGCGGAAACGCCTCTGTCGCTTCTGCCATTGCCTCCCGCGCCCATCGCCCAAACAATTGACGTGTCCCCGATGTCCTAACGCCGAGAGAACGGAACACAGCGGTGCCGGAGGAGAGGGATTCTACAGACCCGGCCGAAGCGGCTGAGGAACGGTTGCTGGAGCAGGACGAGTCTCTCGTCCGGCGCGCACAGGGCGGTGATCCTGGCGCGTTCGAGGAACTGTACCGCACGCACGTGGATCGGGTGTACGGTCTGTGCCTGCGCATGGCCGCAGATCGCGAGCGAGCCGAGCGCCTGACGCAGGACACGTTCGTGCGCTGCTGGGAGAAGCTGGGCACTTTCCGAGGAGAGAGCCGGTTTTCCTCCTGGCTGTACAGGATGGCCGTGAACGTGGTGCTGAACGACCAGAGGTCGCGGAAGCGAAGGCACCTGAGGCTGGATTCTACCGGCGACCTGGGGAGCTACGGGCGGGCTGCTCCGGGGCGAAAGACCGAGGAGCTGATAGATGTCGAGAGAGCCCTGGCAGGCCTTCCGGAAGCCGCCCGCACCGCATTGGTGCTGTACGGAATCGAGGGTTACAAGTACCGTGAGATAGCAGAGTTGACGGGGCTCGCGGAGGGAACGGTCAAGGCGCAGATCCACCGGGCGCGGAAGCTCCTGCAGGAGGCGCTGCACCAGACCGATGAGGGGACGAGGGAATCATGAAGGATAGCAGGGACGAATACGGTTGGACGGACGGTGGTGCGCACGCGGCGGAGGAGGACCTCCTCGGCCCTGAACTGCGTGCCCTGTTGAGCGCGCTCCCGAAGGCGATCCCGCCGGACAGGGATCTGAGTGATGAGATCGCGGTGCAAACGTGGGACAGTCGCGACAAGCTGCCCGGCGGATCTATATTAGATGCAGGCGCAACAGAAGGCGTGGCTCGCACGTCGCCGTGGTGGGGCGTGCAGGGACTCAAGCTCGCAGCAGCTGCGGCGGTATTGATCGTTGTCACATCTGCTGTCACCACGATCCTGGTGCGAGACCAGTTTCCTGGCAGTACTGATGCGACAACAACAGTAGCAGATGCAACAAGTGCGCCTGACGCCGGCGCCTCAGCAAGCTTCGCGCGCTACGAGGACGCCGAGAACCAGTACGCGTCAGCGATATCAGACCTCCTGGCCGCGCTCGAAGCGGATCGGGATCGGCTGGCTCCGGAGACGGTGCGGCTGATCGAAGAGAATCTGGGGATCATCGACGAGGCCATTCGGCAATCGTTGACGGCTCTGGAGGCCACGCCGCTGAGCGTACCGTTGCAGCAGGCGGTGATGACCTCGTATGAGAGAAAGCTCGACTTCCTGCGGCAGGCGGCCGCGATCACGGCAGAAGGCTGATATGAAGATTGCCCGGTCCATTCTCGCGACAGTACTGCTGGCCCTGATCCTTCCGCTGGTGGCCACTGCCCAGCAGCGGGTGGACAGTCGCCACGCGGTGAACCCGGACGCGGCCCTTCGAATCTACATGGAGACGGAAGGCGAGATCCGGATCGCCGGCTGGTCAAAGGACAGCGTTGCGTTCAGCGGCACGGCCGATGCAGACCTCCCGGAGCTCGAGTTCGAGTCCGCCAAGGATGGGAAGGCAGCCAAGGGCGGCATCCGGACGGGCAAGAAGGGCAAGGGAGCGGTGGACCTCGACATCTTCGTCCCGCAGGGCGCGACCGTATGGGTGAAGACCACCGGAGCGTCGGTGGATATCGAGGACGTCACCGGTGGAGTGGACGTCTACACGGTATCCGGAAACGTGACGTTCTCCGGAAGCCCCAAGCAGCTGTACGCCGAGTCGATGGGCGGGGAAGTCTCGATCACTGGCGAATCGAGGTCCATCCGGGCCAAGACGGGCAAGGGCCCGATCACGTTCCGCGGCTCGGTCGAGGACGTGAACCTGGTCACGGTGGGAGGCAAGATCACCGTGAGTGGCCCCCGCCTCAGGCAGGGCCACTTCGAGAGCGTGACCGGTGACATCGTGTTCGACGGCGCGCTCGAGCCCGGCAGCTCGGTGGGTTTCCAGACCCACAGCGGGCGGGTGGAGATGACGCTGCCCCGCGATGCGGGGGCGGACTGCGTGGTGACCACCATCGAAGGCGCCCTGCAGGTGGACTTCGACGTGCCCGAGGCCCTCGTCCGCGACGGTGCCCAGGGACCCGAGAAGGAATTCACGATCGGGGATGGCGGGGCCAACGTGAAGATCCAAACCTTTGACGGGGCGGTGGCGATCCGGCAGAGATAGACTCGCCCGAATCGCAAACCTCCCCGCCGTTGCCCTCAACCGGTGCCTTCGCGTCACCCTCAGAAGGTGGCCGGACGACACGCCGAGATGGAGAAGGGTCCATGCCCGATCGCACATGCGATCACCTGTCCCAGGCCGTAGACGGGATCAGGCCATCGGATGAGGTCTGCCGCGGGTGTCTGGAGTCCGGGGGCCACTGGGTCCACCTGAGGATGTGCATGGTGTGCGGCCACGTGGGGTGCTGTGATTCCTCTGCCGGCAAGCACGCCACCCGCCACTTCGTGGAAACGGGCCACAACGTGATGCAGTCCTTCGAGCCCGGCGAGACGTGGGGGTGGTGCTACGAGCATGAGCGCTACCTGGGCCCGTTCGAGGCCATACGATGAGCCTCCGTTCCGGCTGCTGACATGCGTGGAAGTCGCATCTTCGGAACCCTCCTCCCCGTTCTTCTGGCTCTCGCGCTCCCCGGTGGGGCCCTGGTCGGGCAGGAAAGTCAGCCGCCGGCCCAGGCCGACGCCGAGTCCCCGGAAGACGAGAAGCCCGAAGACCCTTTCTACGCTTCGCCCTACCTGCCGCTCGACCGCTGGGAGTACCCGATCCTCGAGTACTGGGTATCGGCCGGCCTGATCGACTCGCTTTCCCCGATCGTGAAGCCGTGGCGGCGGATGGATATCGCCCGCGCCCTCGCTGACCTGGACGAGTCACGGCTCGGCGGTGGCGAGAGGGGATGGCTCGCCAGACTTCGGGAGAGGTTCGCGCCGGAACTGTCGTTGCTGGAGCGGGGCGGCGCGCAGAACGTGAACGTCAACCTGGAGCTCGCGGCCGGAGCCCAGCTCGCCTCGCAGACCCACCGCGACCCGCTGCGGCCGGAGCTTGAAGGCGAATTCTCGGAGACGAAACTGCTGGAGGACATCCGACTGGAGGTCGATGGAGCCGCAGGACCCGTGGCGGGCGCGTTCCGCCTCAAGCGACACGGCATCTACCGGAACGATCCCCAATACCCCGATGGCCGCGTCGTGCCGCTGCTTGAGAACCCGTTCGGCGGAGAGCTGTCCGCCCGGGTCGAGGAAGGGTACCTGGAATTCCAGAGCCGCTATGCCAGGGTGGGCTTCGGCAGCATGTACCGGAACTGGGGCCTGCCGAACGTGCAGGGCTTCCTTCGCTCCGACTACGCCTATAGCCAGGAGGAAGTCTCGTACCGGGTCGGCACGGACCGCATCTACCTGATCGGGATGTTTGCCAGCTACGGGGATTTCGGGGCAGACACCACGCACTACGTGGCCATCCACCGCCTGGAAGTGCGCCCGATCGACAATCTCCTGGTGTCGGTGTCCGAGTCGAACGTCCACGGCGGGGAGGGTCAGCCGCTGAACTGGAAGCTCATCAATCCGATCGGGATCTGGCAGATCGCGCGCACGGACGGAAACCCCCCGTACAACAAGCTGGGGCAGCTGGACGTGTGGTGGCAGACGGGCCTCGGATTCAACGTCTACGGTGCCCTGCTGGCCGATGCCACGAACGAGAACGAGTCGTGCTGCCAGATGGG
>JBDGXI010000288.1:0-2348 GCA_039584685.1 Gemmatimonadota bacterium
CTCGCTCCGCAGGAGGAACGTGTTGTATCCGGCTTCCTCGATCGCCTGGTCGCGGAAGTCACGGGTGGTCATCTTGATGGGTTCCACCATCTTCACTTTCCAGGGCTCGGCCCAGGAACGGCGGCGTGTCGGCATGCGAATCCCCCGTCTGTTCGTTCGTCTCTATGCGTCTTCAGCCGTCGTGCTGCGGCTGGAAAGTCCTCCGCGAGCGCCAGTCCACAATCTGTGGGCGGGCGCCGGTGAGACAGTGGTCAATCTCGCTGCAAAAGCAAGGATCGGACCGCGCCGGGTGTCCGGATTAGGGCGTATCGAAGGGCAGTCGCTGCGACTTCGTGCCCCCCTCGCCCGATGTGCGACAAAGAGTCTCAGGCGGCCACCCCACCTTTCCATCCGGACCGCCGCGCGGCACCTTCAGGAGGCCGTCTCCCGACGGCGCGACTCGATCCAGGGAGGCCCGGGCCATGCAGCAGAACCGACCGGTCGTCATCGCCGTCGCCGTGATTCTCCTGCTGGCGGCCCTCGCCTTTTGGCGCAGCTGCAGCTACTGAACCCAACCCCTCACTGACCTGCAATAACATGAACGAGCTCGAAGGACGTTGGATCCTGGTGACCGGCGCCAGCGCCGGCATCGGCGAGGCGTGTTCCCGCCGTTTCGCTGAGAGTGGCGCCGACCTGGTCCTGTGGGCGCGGCGCGTGGAGCGGCTCGAGGCCCTGGCAGCGGAGCTCAGCGACAGGTACGGCACGGAAATCGAGTCCCGGCAGGTGGACGTGCGGGACCGCGATCTGGTGACTCGCGAGGCCGCGGCGCTGGTAGAATCGGGCCGGGTGCCTGACGTGCTCCTGAACAACGCGGGCCTGGCCAGCGGATTCGATCCGATCCACGAGGGAGACTACGCCGACTGGGACCGGATGATCGACACGAACGTGAAAGGACTGCTCAACGTCACCCGCGAGCTCCTCCCTCACATGATGGCGCGCGGCACGGGGCACGTAGTGAACATTGGCTCGACCGCCGGCCACCAGGTATATCCGAAGGGCAACGTGTACAACGCCTCCAAGTTCGCGGTCAAAGCACTGACCGAGGGCATCAATCTGGATGTCGCGGGCACGAAGGTGCGGGTGTCAAGCGTGGACCCGGGCTTCGTGCACACCGAGTTCTCGAACGTCCGATTTCACGGCGACGACGAGCGAGCCGAGGGCGTCTACCAGGGTTTCGATCCCCTGACCGCCGAAGACGTGGCCGACTGCGTGTACTTCGTGGTGACCCGTCCGCCGCACGTGAACGTATTCGACATGATCCTGCTGCCCACGGCGCAGCGGAACGTGTACGTGCTGGATCGGGACGCGTCCTGGGACTCCTCGGCGTGAACGCAATGGCAGGCCTCCTGCTCAGCCGCGCGAGCCGGAATCTGAGAGCGCTGGCGGCTCTCGAGCCGGCCGGCCGACGGAGGGATGTGCAACATCCGGAGCCCTGATCGTCATCCAGAGGTGGAAAGCGGAAACAGACCCTCTCGGAGGATAGAAACATGATCAGGAAGCTCGCAGCCGGCCTCGTCGTGGCCCTGTTCTACGTCGCGGCCGCAACGATGCCCAATCCAGGCACCGCACCCGCCCAGGAGGCCCCGCGTCTCCAGTCCACTTCGGGCGACCGCGAATCCGTGATGATCACCGTGTACAACCAGAACTTCGGACTGGTGCGGGAGATCAGGGATCTCAGCCTCGCTCGTGGCCCGGTCTCCCTCGAGTTCGGAGACGTGGCGCCTCACGGTGCTCGAGCAGAACTACCAGTACGACCTCCTGAGCCCTCAGAAGCTATTGGAGAAGTACGTCGGGAGGATGGTCAAAGTGTACCGATGGAACGAGGTCCTGGGGCGGGACGAGATGGTGGAGGCCGAGGTTCTGTCCGTGAACCAGGGTACGATCCTCCGAATCGGAGACGAGATCACGTTCAACTATCCGGGACGCCTGGCGTTTCCGGAGGTTCCCGACAACCTGATCGCCCGGCCGACCCTCCTGTGGAAGCTGGACAGTGGGGCGAACCGCCAGCGAGTCGAGACCTCATATCTCACGCATAATCTCAACTGGAAGGCCGACTACGTGATGGTGGTGGACGAAAACGACCGGTACGGCGATATCACCGGCTGGGTCACTCTCACCAACCAGAGCGGGGCGAGCTACGAGAACGCGCAGCTCAAGCTCGTGGCCGGCGATGTACAGCGCGTGTCGGAAATGGAAGCCTACGGTCAGGCTCGCAAATCGTTCATGAGAGCCGAAATGGCAATGGACGAGGCGTTCGCCGAGGAGGCGTTCTTCGAATATCACCTGTACACGCTGAATCGTCCGGCCAC
>JBDGXI010000002.1:0-78563 GCA_039584685.1 Gemmatimonadota bacterium
GGTCGCGCACGCGGGGCTGAGACCCGCCTGACGATCATCTCCAGAGGGGTGCGTGCGGCCCCTTCGTCAGCCGAAGATGGTATCCATCTCGGGGGGCGCGCTCGTGCCGCTCTCGCTGATCGCTCGCTCTACCGAATCGATAGCGTCGCCGCTCGTCGCGCCACGTTCTTCCCACAGGTGGGTGGCTCCCGACGGCAGGGGGAAGTGCTGGTCCGCGGTGGCCAGGATCGCCTCCGGGCTCTGCCATCCGCCGGCGATGAGGACTCGTCGGCGGATCTTCTTCGCATCGTTCAGGCTCTGATCCCCGATCGGGTCCTCCGCTGCGGCTCGGGACAGTTCGTCCCTGAGTAGGAAGTCGGCCACCATCTCGAATCCGTACCGCTGGTAGTGAACGACCTCCGTAGGGTCGAGATCCCAACGTGAGTTATCCACGACGGTATCGAAGATCGAATGCCAGCTCTCGTTCCCCGATATCCGGATCATACCCCGGAAGATCCTGCGATTGGTCGAGAACGTGAACAGGGTGCTGGACAGGACTCGATGGAACAGCGCGTCGGTTCCCGAGTGGTCGAACTGAGTGACGATCCAGCGGGCCAGCTGCGCGTATTCCGGCCCCACATCTACGTCCATCCGATGTTCCCAGTACGAGTGGCCGAGCGCCTAGCCCGTCATGGCTGAGCGAAGCCGGTCGTCACCTTCCGCGGCCCGATAGATCTCGCGAGCGATGTGCCAGTGATGGCAGTGCCTTCCCACGGGAGCGTACTTCTTGGCCATCGAGATATCCGCGGCCAGGCTACCGTACAGGAAGTCGATCGGGTAGCGAGCCAGGACCGCGGCGATGGACGAAGGGAACAGGTCGAGCGACCGGAGGATTTCGAGCCCGATCTGAGTGTGTGTGGCCGGACCCCAGGCGTAGGCCGCGTCGGGGGCGAAGAGCAGCAGGCCCGCCGCCACGACGACGCTTCCGATGAGTGATCGTCTACTCAACCCAGGCGCCTGCGCTCCGCACGGGTGGCCCTGCGCTTGTTGATTCTCCGTCCGCCGAGGCGCAGTGCCCGCATGACGGCTGCGGTCGAGAAGAACGTATCCTCGGTCTCCTCGACGGCAACCTCGAGCAACGCGTTGATCTCTGACACCCGGTCCTCGGCCAGCTCGACCATGCTCTCCACCGAGGTCGTAGCTCGAATGATGGTGCGGTCGATGCGCTCCACGTCGTCTACCAGAGACGTGGCCACCACCCCGATCTGGTCCAGAAGCTGCTGCGACTGGTCCAACACGGGCGAGGCCTTCTTGAGGAAATCGTCCGACACCTCCTCGATACCCCGCAGGCCTTTCAGGAGCCTTGGCAGCAGGGCGAGAATGCTGCCGATCGCGATGAGGCCAAACACGATCCACAGTATCAACGACAGGATGACCAACATCTCGTAGAACGTCACCGATCCTCCCGGTTCGATGAGGGACCCATCGGGTGCAAAATGTCGCCAATGCCCTCGTCGGACAACTACATGCGGTCTAAGGTAGCAGGATACGGGCCAGGGGAGGACTAGACGCGCGCCTGCCGAGTCGGGGGGGAGTGCATTCAGGCGTGCGTACGCTCGTACCTGGCGATCTGCTCGAGCGCGGAAGCGGGATCGTCGCAGGCCCGAAGGCTCTCCACGAATGCCGGATCCCTGCCGAGTCGGGCGATTCGCGCCAGCAGTCGGGTATGGTGACTGGCCCGGTCGGGTGGGGAGAGGAGCACGAAGAACACGTGCACGGGCTCACCGTCCATCGATTCGTAGTCCGCTCCGCCCGCACAGATTCCGACGAGAACCTGCGGTTCGGGGATGGAGGAGCTGATCGCGTGCGGGATGGCGATTCCGTGACCGATTCCAGTGCTGAGGACCTTCTCTCGCGCCAGGAGAGCAGCCAGCGCCACCTCCGGGTGCTCCAGCGAGCCGCTGCGAACCGCCGGCGCGAGGAGTTGCTCGAGAATCCCCGGGACGCCTTCGTTCCGAACGTCGATGACGATTCGGTCTTCCGTCAGGTACTCGGTTAGGGTCATGGCGCGCTCATCCCGGGGATGGGTCCGATCCCGCGGTCCCCGCGGCCGCGGCAGAATGACAAAGCATAGAGGACTCGCGGAAAACCTGTCAAGATCGAGATAAACCGCGTTGCCGCGGCCACCGGCGGTCACCTAACTTGAGTCCGCAGGTGCGGCTTCGCACGACACGGGTACGTAGCGATGCAGGAGTGACGATGCACTACCGGATCGAAGGACCTTCGACACTCAGCGGCCGGTTCAAGCCCGCCGGCAACAAGAACGCGGCGCTGCCGATCCTCGCGGGGTCCCTTCTGGCCGACGAGCCTGTCATCCTCGAGAACGTACCCGACATCCGAGACGTCCGCACGATGATCCAGCTCATGGAAAGCGTGGGAGCGGAGGTGGACTGGGAGGTGGGCGGACGAGTCGTCGTGGATCCGCGGGGCGTCAGCGGCGGAGAAATCGATCCGGACCTGTCCCGTCGGATCAGGGCGTCGATACTGCTCGCCGGGCCGTTGCTCGCCCGGTCGGGCTCGGTATTTCTACCCCCGCCGGGCGGTGACGTGATCGGCCGACGCCGCCTGGACACTCATTTTCTGGCCCTCGGGAAGCTCGGGGCCAAGGTGGAGGTAGGAGACCGCTACGAGCTGAGGGCTCGTCGGCTGTCTGGAGCGGAGATCTTCCTGGATGAACCCTCGGTCACGGGAACGGAGAACGCGATCCTCGCGGCGGTCACCGCCGAAGGTACCACGCGCCTGCGGAACGCGGCGGCCGAGCCGCACGTGCAGGACCTGTGCATCTTCCTCGAGGCCATGGGCGCCGAGATTCAGGGCACCGGCACTCACGACCTCACGATTCACGGGGTCGAACGGCTGGGAGGAACGACCCACCGAATCGGCGCAGACCACATCGAGATCGGTAGTATCGTCGGTCTGGCTGCGATCACTGGTTCGGAGCTGGTGATCGAAGATGTCGAGGCAGCGCACCTGGACCCGCTTCGCATCGGTTTCGAGCGCCTCGGAATACACTGTGAGTTGCGAGGCACCGATCTGCATGTTCCTGCCGAGCAGTCGCTCGAGATCGAGGCTGACATCGGAGATCAGGTCCCCAGCCTGGGAGATGGCCCGTGGCCTGCCTTTCCGGCCGACCTTATGTCGATCGCCCTGGTGGTGGCGACCTGCTGCCGGGGCACGATCCTGATTCACGAGAAGATGTTCGAGTCACGGATGTACTTCGCCGACAAGGTTATCGCGATGGGCGGCAGGGTGATTCTCTGCGATCCGCACCGGGCGGTGGTCGTAGGCCCGTCGCACCTGCGGGGTTCGAGGGTCGAGAGTCCGGACATCAGGGCCGGAATGGCCTTGCTGATCGCAGCCCTCGCGGCAGACGGAGTGAGCCGGATTCACAACATCGGTCAGATCGAGCGAGGATACGAGCGGATCGACGAGCGGCTGCGTTCGCTCGGGGCGCGCATTGAGCGCGTGGAGGAAAGCTCCTGACCGGGCGGCCGGAAGTCCCGCCTCAGCTGAACGTTCCTTGCCACCGCTTCGCGGACTGGGAAGTCGTTGCGCCCGGGATCGTGGCCGGCATGACAGCGGTTGCCGACGCGGACGGCGCCGGCTCCAGCTCGGACTTCGGTCTCGCGACGGGCGGAAGCGCCTGGGAAGTCACACGTCGCTTCGAGGCGCTGGCCGGGGCCACCGGAATGCACTCCCCGGTCATCGGGCGCCAGGTGCACGGAAGCCGCATTGTCGGGGTCGACTCGACTCCCGGCCCGGGAGTGTTCGTCGTGGGCGATGCCGACGGTCTCATGACCTCGGCGGAAGGCGTTCTGCTCGCGGTGACGGCCGCGGATTGCGTCCCGGCATATCTGGCCGATCTCGAGGGGCGTTGCGTTGCTCTCGTTCATGCCGGTTGGAGAGGGGCAGCGGCCGGGATCATCGAGCGGGCCGTCACGGGACTGGAGCGTCGGTACGGAATCGATCCCGGCTACTTGGCGGTACACCTCGGTCCGGCGATCTGCGGGGAATGCTACGCGGTGGGCCCCGAGGTCCTGACCGCCCTGGGGAAGCCGGAAGATGGACCTTCCCGTATCGACCTTCGGTCCGAGTTAGCGGATCGAGCGGTCGGGGCCGGGGTCGCCCCGGAGCGAGTCTCCCGTTCCGATTGGTGCACGAAGTGTGGGCCGGTTCGTCTGCATTCCCACAGGGCGCAGGGATCGAATTCCGGACGGATGGCGGCATTCCTCGGCCTGCTGCCCGCGCCAGGCAGGCGCCCCGGCGCTGATTGGGCGCGGCAGGAATTGCGATAGCGGCGTCCCGCCACTATCTTGACACCCGTAGATAGCCCTCCGGCGCTGGTCAGCGGGGAGGCTCCGGAAGGATGTTGAAGTGGGGAACCCTTATCGGCCCCACTTTTTTGTTGCGGGTCGCTCGCGAAGGGCGGGCGCAAATGAGGTGGCTTGGCGGAATGGCCTTTAGTCTGGAGCTAGAGCTGGAGGAGTTTCTCTCCGGAATCGGCTTCGAACTGGTTTCGGTGGAGAAGGGTGGGGGGCGACGTCGCCCCCTGCTTCGTCTGCGGGTGGACCGACCGGACAGCCGGCCGGGCTACTCGACGGTCACCGTGGACGATTGTGCGAAGGTGAGCAAAGCCGTCCGACCGTTTCTCGAGGAGAGGGGCTCGGGCGAAGAGGAGTGGATCCTCGAAGTTTCGTCGCCGGGTGTGGAGAGGCCGCTGACGAAGCCGCGCGACTACAGGCGGTTTGCCGGACAGAAGGTCCGACTCAGGGGCTACAGCCCGCTGCCGGGGGGAAGCCGGCAGATGGTGGGCCTATTGGTCGGAGTGGCGAGAGAGGCTGGAGAGGAAGTGGTGGTGCTGGAGGTAACCGGTGAGCGGGTGGAAATCCCTCTGACCGACATCGCGAAGGCGACGCTGGTTTACGAGTCAGCGGGAGAGTCTTGAGGGCGCACGGAGGATAAGGACTCAAATGAGCGATCAGATACCGGTCGTTGAAGCGTTTCGTGTGATGGCGGCGAACAAGTCGCTGTCAGACGAAGAATTACACGACCTGATCCGGGATGGAATTCACGCTGCTCTGGCGCGGCGTTTCGGCGGGCCGGTGGAGGCCGAGATCGAGATTTTGCCGGAGGGGCACATCAAGATCGTGGTCTTGAAGGAGGTGGTGGAGACCGTCGAGGATCCGGCTCGCGAGATCTCCCTGCAGGAGGCGCGGTGGGACGACCCGGACTTCCAGGTCGGCGACCTGCTCGAGATTCCGGTCGCGTTCTCCGACTTCGGCCGGAACGCCGTCATGGCGGCCAAGCAGCGCATCATCCAGAGGGTCAGGGAGGGCGAGAGGGACCGAATTCGTGAGGAGTTCAGCGGCATGGTCGGCGACCTCGTTTCGGGCGAGGTACAGGCGATCGAACGCGGCAAGTTCGTCGTGATGCTGAACCGGGTGCGCGAGGCGGAGGCCGTCATCCCGTGGCGCGAACAGAACCCGCGCGAACGATTCCGCCAGGGCGAGACGATTCGGGCGGTCCTCTCCAAGCTCGAGGAGACCCCGCGAGGACCGAGGCTGATCCTGTCGCGGGCCGATCCGCTGTTCGTCAAGGCGCTGTTCGCCATCGAGGTTCCCGAGATTTACCAGGGTATTGTCGAGATCAAGGAAATCGTGCGAGAGGCCGGCGGGCGGACGAAGGTCGCGGTATCGTCGCGAGATGACTCGGTGGACCCGGTCGGGGCCTGCGTCGGTCTCAAGGGCTCGCGCGTGCAGGCCGTGGTGTCCGAGCTGTCGGGCGAGCGCATCGATATCGTGCCGTGGCATCCGGATCCGGAGATCTTTGCGCGGCGGGCGCTCGCGCCGGCCAAGGTCTCGAAGGTGATCTCGGACTCGGAGAGGCACGTGATCACGGCCATCGTGGACGAGGACCAGCTGTCCCTCGCCATTGGCAGGAACGGACAGAACGTGCGGCTCGCTTCGCAGCTGATCGGGTGGCAGATCGACCTATATTCAAGCCGGGACTGGCTGTCGAGAGGGGCTGAGTCGAGCCTGTTCGGCGGAGGCGACGAGTACGAAGTCTCTGACTTCCCGCTTTCCGAGCTGGAAGACATCCAGGCGACGACCCTCGCCGCGTTGCAGGCGGCTGGAATCAACACGTTCTTCGACGTGCTCGACATGGACAGGGACGATTTTCTCCAGGTGCCGGGCATCGGAGAAGAGGATGCCGCCGTCCTCCTCGGTCTCATCGACGAGTTGACGGTGGAGGAGGAAGTGCCGGAGGGAGCTCCGCCGGGTGGAGCGGCCCGGGCCGCCTCGGCGGCTCCCGTGACTCCCGAGGAGGCTGACGAGGCGGGAGAGGGCGAATCGGCCGAGAAGTCGGGCGAATCAGACGAACCGCATGGCGAACCCGTGGGAGCCGGTGTTTCGGACGCGGAACCCGCGTCCGAGACGGAAGATGAGCCGGGCGACCTCGCTGGTTGATCAGCCCCACCGGGAAGGGCCGGCAGGCGTTGGAGCTGATCGTGGAAGGAAGTTGCTGCAGCTCGTAGGTCTGGCCCGCAGGGCGGGGTACGCCGTGGTGGGCACTCGTGCCGTTCGGGACGCGGCACGGAGGAGCGAATTGAGCGTCGTAGTAGTGGCGGAGGACGCCACCGCGAATGCGCGCAAGAGGATGCACGGACTGCTCGTCGAGCCGGGTGTGGAAGTGGTCGCGTGTGGTACGCGTTCCGACCTGGGGCGGGCGGTCGGACGTCCGGAGGCCGTGGTCGTAGGGATTCGCGACCGTGGTATCGGCATGAGGATCGTCGGTGAAGCGCAGGGAACGACTGGGTAACGGACGGGACACTAAGGAGGACAGGCGTTGGCGACATTCCGCGTCTATGAAGTCGCAGAAGATCTGGGCGTAGACAGCAAGCAGCTGATTCACATGCTGCACGAGATGGACGTGCGCGTGCGAAGTCACATGTCCAGCGTCACGGAGGACCAGATCGCACGGCTGCACGCGCGGCTGGAGAGAGAGCGCCGGACGGGAACGCATGCGGCTCCGGACACGGCGACCGCGACACGCAGGCGTCGGCGTCGGAAGCCTCCGGCTGAGACGGTCGAGATCGCCGAGTCCACGGAGACCGCTGAGACGGTCCTGCACGAGTTCGTGGACGAGGCTTCCGACGAGGCGCCGGACGCCTCGGCAGAGCTGGATCTCGCGGCGGCCGAGCTGGAGTCGGACGAAGTCGTCGACGAGGTCGAGGCAGCGGATGTCGAGCTCGAGGAGGTCGAGCAGGTCGACGAAGCGGCGGACGAGGCCGACGAGGACCTCGGGCCCGCGGCCGTCGTCGAAGACCTGCTGGAAGAAGAGGCCGCCGAGGATGTCGAGGATCTCGAGGCCGTCGTCGATGGCGCGGAAGAGGAAGAAGACGCCGGCGATGCTGCGGTGGTAGAAGAAGTTACGGGGGCGCCTAAGCGTACGATTAAGCCCAGGCCCGTGCGCCGCGGCCTGGCTACGCCCCCGGCTGCCCCGGATGCTGCTGCGGCTTCGGCGCCGGCAGCGCCCGCGGCGTCGGCGGCCCCCGGCGGCACCGTGCGGATCAAGGCCGAGGGATACACCACGGACGGCCGCAAGAGGGGCAAGCGAGACCGGAAGCGTCGGCGTCGAGTCGATCAGGACGCCGTGCAGGAGAGCGTCAAGAAGACGCTCGCCGCCATGGGCGGAGGAACGAAGCGGGGCCGCCGGCGTGACACGGGACCGACGCAGCAGGAGGTGGAGCGGGAAGCTCGCGAGGCCAAGGAAGAGGCGGAGAAGACCCTGGTCCGGGTCAACGAATTCCTGACGATCGCGGAGCTGTCCGACCTGATCGACGCCACGCCGCAAGAGATCATCACATCGGCGTTCAAGAACCTCGGCCTGATGGTGACGATCAACCAGCGGCTCGACTTCGACCAGATCGAGCTCATTTGCGAGGAGTTCGGTTTCGAGGCGACCCGGGAAGAGGCGTACGAGTCGGACCTGGTGGAGCTGCAGCAGGAGGCCGAGGAGGAAGGGGAGCTGGCGCCCCGGGCGCCCGTCGTCACCGTGATGGGGCACGTCGACCACGGAAAGACCTCTCTTCTCGACTACGTGCGTGAGACGAACGTGATCGCCGGCGAGGCAGGCGGGATTACACAGCACATCGGGGCATACCACGTGGTGGTCCAGGGAGACAAGGCGCTGACGTTCCTGGATACCCCGGGACACGAAGCGTTCACCGCAATGCGCGCGAGGGGCGCCGAGGTCACGGACCTCGTGATTCTGGTGGTGGCGGCTGACGATGCCGTGATGCCTCAGACCGTCGAGGCGGTCAGCCACGCGCGGAACGCGGGCGTGCCGATCGTCGTGGCGATCAACAAGGTCGATCTCCCCACGGCGAACGTTCAGAAGGTCAAGCAGGACCTGCTGTCCCAGGAGGTCATCCTGGAGGAATTCGGCGGAGATACGCTGCACGCAGAAGTGTCGGCCAAGACCGGCGAGGGCGTGGACGACCTGCTCGAGAAGGTGTTGCTCCAGGCCGAAATGCTGGATCTGAAGGCGATTCCCACGGGAATGGCCCGGGGTACCGTTGTGGAGGCGGAGTTGGACCGCGGTATGGGACCGGTGGCGACCGTGCTGGTGCAGAGCGGAGAGCTCAACGTCGGCGACGACTTCATCTGCGGTCTTCAGGGAGGGCGTGTCCGCGCCTTGCTGGACGAGCGGGGCAATCCCGTCGACATGGCAGGCCCTGCCATTCCGGTGCGCATCCTCGGTCTCGAGGGCGTTCCTCAGGCCGGCGATCGGCTCGTCGAGATGGAAGCGTCCCGCGTGCGCGAGATCGTGTCGCGTCGCCAGCAGCTGGAGAGAGAGAAGGACATCAGGCGGCGGCAGAAGGGCACCCGGTTGGAGGACATATTCGCCGCGGTGCAGGAGCAGGGACAGGCGACTCTGAATCTCGTGATCAAGGGAGACACCGATGGATCCCTTCAGGCCCTGTCGGACTCGCTGGAGCGTCTCGGAACGCCCGAGGTGGCCGTGGATGTGGTGCACCGGGGAGTAGGAGCGATCAACGAGTCGGATATCCTGCTGGCAACGACCACGATGGCAACGGTCATCGGCTTCCACGTCCGCCCTGACGTCAAGGCTCGGGACGTCGCCGAGAGGGAGAGCGTGGAGATCCGGCTGTACAGCGTGATCTACGAGGCGGTGGAGGATGTCCGGTTGGCCCTCGAGGGACTTCTTCGACCGGAGGAGCGGGAGATCATCGTGGGCAGCGCGGAGGTCCGCGAGACGTTCAAGGTGCCGAAGGCCGGTACCGTGGCGGGATGTTACGTCGTATCCGGCACCATCCAGCGCAACCTCCCCGTGCGACTGCTCCGGGAGTACGTCCAGATCTACGAGGGCACGGTCGGGAGTCTGCGACGCTTCAAGGACGACGTCCGCGAGGTGCGTGACGGTTACGAGTGCGGCATCGCGATCGAAGGGTTCAACGACATCAAGGTCGGCGACGTGATCGAGTGCTACAGGGTCGAGGAAGTCGCCCGTACTCTGGCCGAGAGCGGCCAGGCTTCCTGAGCGCGGATCAGAGTCGTTGTCAGCAGTCTACGGACGGGCCCGGTGGGAACTCCGCATCCCGGACTGCCAGTCGCTGAAGGACAAGCGTCGGGTGGTGCATGGACTCAGAGATCGAACCCGGTCACGTCTGAAGGTCTCGGCCGCCGAGACCGACTACCAGGACGACGTGCGGCGGGCCGAGATCAGCATTGCGTTCGTGTCTTCGGACGCGACCCTCGCTCGCACGCTTCTCGATCGTGCGGACGATCTGATCGCCTCCGACCCCCGGGTGTACATTCTCGACACCGAGTCGGAGATCTTCTGAACCGAGTTCCGCCCGGCGCGAATGGAGGAGCATGTCGGCCAACCGACGAACGATACGTCTGAACCAGCTCCTGCGGGAGGAGCTGGCGACCTTGCTGCAGGCCGAGATCAAGGATCCGAGGGTCAGGTCGGTCACGATCACGCGTGTCGAAGCGACGCAGGATCTTTCCTACGCCGACGTGTACGTGCGGACGCTCACGGACGAGATCCCGGTTGAGGAGGCAATCGCCGGTCTGGAGAGCGCCGAGGGTTTCGTGCGCAGACGCCTGGGAAGAGATCTTCATCTTCGCCGGATCCCCGATTTCCGCTTCCATGCGGACCGGGCTCTCGAGCACGTGCAACGCATCGAATTGCTCCTGGACGAAGCCCTGGGCGAGCAAGAGGAAGATGCGGGAGGCTGAGACCCGGGCGGTGCTCCTCGTGGACAAGCCCGAGGGACCGACCTCTCACGACGTGATTCAGGTCGCGCGCCGCGTTCTTGGCGTGCGGAGGATCGGACACACCGGCACGCTGGATCCGTTCGCGAGTGGCCTGCTCCTTCTGTGCATCGGCCCATCCACTCGCCTCGCGGACTACTTCCACCTGCTTCCGAAGACCTATGCTGCCACCGCTGTCCTGGGCATCGAGACGGACACCGAGGACCATACTGGCAAGGTCACGGCCCAGGCGGATGCATGGAGGTCACTGTCGCGCGAGGACATCTCGTTGGGTGCGCAGAAGCTCTTGGGAGAGCAAGCCCAGCTTCCGCCCGCGTTCTCGGCCAAGAAGGTGGCCGGGCGCCGGGCCTACGAAGCTGCCCGAGCCGGTGAGAAGGTCGAATTGACGGCAAGAACCGTCCATGTTCACGCAATCGAGGTCGTGGAAGTGCAGCTGCCCGAAGTGGCATTCGTCACGGAGGTGTCCACCGGCACGTACGTCCGATCCCTGGCCAGAGATCTGGGAAGAAACCTCGGATGCGGGGCCCACCTCACAGCTCTTCGCCGGGTTTCGATCGGTCCCTACCGGGTGGCCGATGCCGTATCCCTCTCCGACCTGGAGCACGGGAAGATTCCGGCGGCTGCCTCGTTGTCGGCTGCCCGGTCTCTGTCCTGGCTTCCCATCCGGCGGTTGTCTCCGTCCGAAGTGACGGAGGTCGAGCATGGGCGGCGTATCCCGCAGCGGGGGCTCGCCGGGGACACGGATCTTCCGGTGGCCATGGTGGCGGGAGACCGACTCGTGGGCGTAGCCCGTCGTGACTCCGATCTGCTGCAGCCGGAGAAGGTGTTTCATGGCTGAGGTCAGCTCGGAGTGGGAAAGCGGGCTGTCGCCTGACGTGGAAGGTACGGTGGTCACGGTCGGGAGTTTCGACGGAGTGCACCGTGGGCACGTGGCGGTTCTCGAGGAAATTTCCCGGCGCGCAGGGGAGCGCGGTCTGCACAGCGTCCTGGTGACGTTCGATCGGCATCCGTTGACCGTCGTGCGCCCGGAAGCCGCACCGGGCCTGCTGACGACACCGGACGAAAAGAAGGAGATCCTATCTCAATCGGGGCTGGACT
This sequence comes from Gemmatimonadota bacterium, assembly GCA_039584685.1. Lineage (GTDB taxonomy): Bacteria > Gemmatimonadota > Gemmatimonadetes > Palauibacterales > Palauibacteraceae > Benthicola. The sequence goes on from JBDGXI010000002.1 coordinate 11,442, forward strand.
ACGTGGCCTTTCTCCCTTTCACCCGCGCGCTGTCGCAATACGGGCCGGAAGAATTCGTTGATCGAGTTCTTCGTAAACGTTTCAGGGTCGCCGAGCTGGTCATCGGATACGATCACGGTTTCGGCCGGGGGAGGAAAGGTGACATCGATCTTCTGCGGCTTCTGGGCAGGGACCTCGGCTTCGCGGTGGACGTCGTGCCTGCCGTCGTCTCCGGTGGCTCTCCGGTATCTTCGACCCGAATCCGGACCGCCTTGGCGGAAGGCGCGGTGGAGCGGGCCGCGCTCGATCTCGGACGCCCCTATTCGTTCCGGGGTCCGGTCGTCACCGGCCTCGGCCGCGGTCGGGACCTGGGGTTCCCCACGGCCAATATCAAGGCGCCAGAAGGTGGAAAGCTGCTTCCCCGGCAGGGTATCTACGCGGTTCGGGCTTCGCTCCGGACCGAGATCCGGTCCGGACTCCTGCATCTGGGACCTCGACCCACGTTTGCGGGCTCTCCCCCTTCGATCGAGCTGTACATACTGGACTTCGACGAGGATATCTACGGCGAACGCGTTCGGGTGGATTTTCTGAAGCGTCTCCGGGACGTAGAGCCGTTCGCGACGGCGGGCGAACTGGTCGAGCAGATGAAGAAGGACAGAGATATGGCACGAGACTACTTCGGCGCGGTGAACGGGAACTGATGCCAGTGCCTGTCTCTCAGAGTCGACGGCATTGCTTTACAATTGAGTAGTTGGAAGCTATTTTTATATGCTTGATATCTGGTGAATACACGAACTTGAAGGAACTCACACTGATGACGCTGGGCACGGAAGAAAAGAAGGCCATAGCCGGGAAGTTCGGCGTGCACGAGGGAGACGTCGGGTCGCCAGCGGTTCAGGTCGCGCAGTTGACGGCTCGGATCGAGCACCTCACCGAGCACTTTCGAACGCACCCGAAGGATCACCACAGCCGCAGGGGACTCCTCAAGATGGTGGGTCGCCGGCGCCGGCTGCTCGAGTATCTGAAGAAGAACGAGTTCGACAGGTACAGAACGGTTATCAAGGAATTGGGTCTGCGCAGGTAGTAGAGAAGCAGGCCTGGAACACGGCGGTTCGGCGGCGCACAGCGCCTTCGGACTGCCGTTTTTGTTGTCCCGCCCGCGCCCGCTACGAGAACGCGGGAGATTCGCGGCCGGGATGCGTGAGACAGAGACGTTGTATGCTTGAGAAGAGCGGAAAGAGAAGAGAAAGAAGAGATGGCACACAGGATTGAGAAGGAATTCGCGGGCCGGAAGCTGATCCTCGAGACGGGTCGCATGGCGCGGCAGGCGGATGGGGCGATTTTGGCCCAGTACGGTGATACGGTGGTGCTGGTGACGGCGATGGCGGAACGGAAGCAGTCCCGCATGCCGTTCTTCCCACTTACCGTCGAGTACCGGGCCAAGACCTACGCGGCCGGGAAGTTCCCGGGCGGGTTCATCAAGCGCGAGGGACGACCCAGCGACAAGGAGACGGTCTCTGCACGGCAGATCGATCGTCCGCTGAGGCCTCTGTTCCCCTCCGACTACCAGAACGAGACGCAGGTGGCCTGTTTCATCATCTCGGCGGATCAGGAAAATGATGCGGACGTGCTCGGAATGCTCGGCGCCTCGGCGGCCCTGACGATCTCGCCGATTCCATGGGGCGGTCCGATCGCGGGTGTCCGCGTGGGTCGTGTTTCCGGTGAGTGGGTGATCAACCCCACGTTCGAGCAGCTCGAGTACTCCGACATGGACATCGTGGTTGCCGGCACCGATGAATCGATCGTGATGGTCGAGGGTGCTGCGGTCGAAATCAGCGAGGACGAGCTGGTCTCTGCCCTGGAGGTGTCGCACAAGGCGATTCGTGAGCTGATCGCGATTCAGCATGAGCTCGTGCGGATGATTGGCGGACCGCCGCAGAAGTTCGAGTACCCGCCGAAGAGCGTGTCGCCCGATTTCGATGCAGCGGTTAGGGACAGGGCGGCGAGCAAGGTCGAGGAGGCCCTGGCGCTTCCGAACAAGGAAGAGCGTAACCAGGCTCTGTCGGCACTCCGGGAGTCCGTGACGGCGGACCTGCAGGACGAGGAGAGCTTCGCGGAGCACCTCGACGACCTGTCGAGCGTGATGAGGAAGCTCGAGAAGGAGACGATGCGCCGTCAGATCCTGGAGCGCGACGAGCGCGTCGACGGGCGGGGACTGGACGACATTCGTCCGATCTCGGCCGACGTAGGCATCCTGCCGCGCACGCATGGCTCTGCTCTGTTTACACGAGGTCAGACGCAGGCGCTCTGCGTGGCTACGCTCGGAACCATCAGGGACGAGCAGCGCATCGACTCGATCGACGTGCGTGAGGAAACGTCGAAGTCGTTCATGCTTCACTACAACTTCCCGTCGTTCTCCGTCGGCGAGGTGCGCCCGTTCAGGGGCCCTGGCCGGAGGGAGATCGGGCACGGTATGCTGGCAGAGAGGGCTCTTCAGTCTCTGCTGCCTGCCTATGACGAGTTTCCGTACACCATCCGGATCGTCTCCGACATCCTGGAGTCGAACGGCTCCAGCTCGATGGCGACCGTGTGCGGAGGATCCCTGGCGCTGATGGACGCAGGTGTCCCGCTTCGTGGCCCGTGTGCCGGCGTGGCCATGGGCCTCGTCAAGGAGGGCGACTCGGTCGCTATTCTCACGGACATCCTCGGAATCGAGGACGCGCTGGGCGACATGGACTTCAAGGTCGCCGGCACGTCGGATGGCATCACCGCGATCCAGATGGACATCAAGATCGACGGACTGAGTCTCGACACGATGCGAGAGGCCTTAGGGAAGGCCCGAGAGGGACGGCTGCACATCCTCGAAGTCATGCAGCAGACGCTCGGCACGCCCCGATCGGAGATGTCCCAGTACGCTCCGCGGATCATGACGATCCAGATCAATCCCGAGAAGATCGGAGAGGTCATCGGTCCCAAGGGCAAGACGATTCGGAGCATCCAGGAGCAGACCGGAGCCCAGATCAACATCGAGGATACGGGCGTCGTCACCGTCTCTTCCGTGTCTGGCGAAGCCGCGGAGAATGCCCGGGCGATGATCGAAGCGATCGTCGAGGAGCCCGAGGTCGGGCGCATATACGAGGGCGTCGTCAAGAACACGACCACGTTCGGGGCCTTCGTGGAGATCATTCCGGGTACCGAGGGGTTGTGCCATATCTCGGAGCTCGAGGACGGGCGTACCGAGAAGACGGAGGACGTGGTGCAGCCTGGAGACGTGGTACAGGTCAAACTGCTGGCGGTCGACGAACGGGGACGGCTCAAGCTGTCGCGCCGGGCGGCGATGTCTGCGGGCTGAGCCCGATGCCCGTCCGCGTCGACCGCCGACCCCGCCACCCGGGGGTGCCGTGAGGTCGACGGGCGACCACGTAGCGAAGACGGAGCGTCTGGACCGCGAGGTCCGGCGCTCCGTTCTGCCATCCGGCACCGTCGTGTTGTCGGAGCGGATGGAATCGGTACGTTCGATTGCCGCCGGAGTCTGGGTGCGGCGCGGGACGGCCCAAGAGCAACCCGAACGCAGGGGGATCGCTCACCTCCTCGAGCACATGGTCTTCAAGGGCACGGGGCGGCGGTCGGCGCAGCAGATTGCGGCGGCGGTCGAGATCACCGGCGGGTCGCTCGACGCCTACACGACGCACGAGCACACCTCGTTCCAGGTGCGTGTCCCCTCGGACCACATGGCGACGGGCCTGGATGTGCTGTCGGACCTCGTCTTCTCGCCGTCGCTTCGGGAGGAGGACCTGCGACTTGAGAGGGAGGTGGTCCTCGAAGAGATCGCCCGGACCGAGGAGACACCGGACGACCTGGTTTTCGAGCTTCATTCGGAGTTCCTATACGACGGCCACCCGTATGGCGCGCCGATTCTCGGCACCCCCGAGACGGTCGAGGCCGTAGACCTGGGTGATCTGCGACGACTGCACGGGCAAGCGTATCGCCCGGCGAACGTGGTGGTGGCCGTAGCGGGACAGGTCGATCACGACGATCTGCTGGACCGGGTACGTGACCTGTGGCCGGATTCGACCGGTGGGGAGCGCCTGACTGACGTTCCTCCTCTTACCTCCACGGTCTCCGGGGCGAAAGTGGTGCGACGCCCTGGCGGGCGGCAGGTGCACCTGGTGGCTGGAGGCCGGGGACTCGACCACAAGAGCTCGCTCCGGCATGCAGCCATCGTGGTCGGACAGGCTCTGGGAGGCGGGATGACGTCGCGGCTGTTCCAGAGGGTTCGCGAACAGCTGGGGCTGGCATACTCCGTATTCTCGTTCCAGTCGTTCTACGCTCGCGGAGGCCACGTCGGCGCCTACCTCGGCACTCGGCCCGAGACGGCCGCCGCCGCCCGTGAGGCTCTGCTCGAAGAGCTTCGGCAGCTCAGTGACGTGGGGCTTTCCGCGACCGAGCTCGCCCGGATGAAGGAGCAGATCAAGGGGCAGATCCTCCTGTCGCTCGAGTCGCCCGCCGCACGCATGCACCGACTCGCGGCCATGGATCTGTACGAGGAACCGTACCGGAATCTGGATGAGCTCGTCGGGCTGATCGATCGGATCGGACTCGACGAAGCGGCGGAGGCCTCGAGGCTGTATGATCCGGAGGGGGTAGCGGTGCTGGAACTGTGGCCCGCATAATCTCCTCGGGCGGGTTCAACCGCTCTTTTCCGGTGTCTTCCCGGGCGCCGCTTCGGCCAGGCGGGCCTCCCGGTCCGAATGGCCCCCGAAAGAACTGAAAAAGGAGCTGCACCATGATCGTGGGGGTTCCGAAGGAGATCAAATCGCACGAGAACCGCATCGCGGTGGTTCCCGGCGGAGTAGAGACATTGGTGGCCGAGGGGCATCAGGTGCTGGTCGAGAAGGGCGGCGGTCTCGGAAGCGGATTCGACGACGCCGCGTACGCTGCCGTCGGAGGCGAGATAGTGGCGGACGTGGACGACCTGTGGGCGCGCGCGGACATGATCGTCAAGGTCAAGGAACCGATTGCGCCGGAGTACGACAGGATTCGGGAGGGACAGGTCCTGTTCACGTATTTCCATTTCGCGGCGGATGAGACTCTTACTCGTACCATCCTGGAGCGGAAGTGCGTGGCCATCGCGTACGAGACGGTTCAGCTCGAAACCGGCGAGTTGCCGCTCCTGACGCCGATGTCGGAGGTCGCGGGCCGCATGGCGGTCCAGGAGGGCGCCAAGTACCTGGAGAAGAACCAGGGTGGCTGTGGAGTCCTCCTGGGTGGCGTCCCGGGAGTCCTGCCAGCCGAGGTCGTCATCCTCGGAGGGGGCGTCGTCGGCACGAACGCCGCGTGGATCGCCGCCGGGTTCGGGGCACACGTCACGATCCTCGACCTCGACCTGGACCGCTTGCGCTACCTCGCCGACGTCATGCCCGCGAACGTGGACACGTTGTTTTACACTCGGCGCAATATCCTAGAGCAGATTGCGCGGGCGGACCTCCTCATCGGTGCCGTCCTCCTGCCGGGAGCGAAGGCGCCGAGCCTGGTCCTGAAGGACGACCTCAAGCTGATGAAAGATGGCTCTGTCATCGCCGACGTGGCGGTCGACCAGGGCGGCTGCGTGGAAACGGTCAAGCCCACCACGCACGATGACCCGATCTACGTAGTCGAGGGCGTGATCCACTATTGCGTAGCCAACATGCCGGGGGCCGTACCGAGGACCTCCACGCTGGCCCTGACGAATGCCACTTCGCCCTACATGATCGCGCTGGCGAACAAGGGCTGGGTCCGGGCGTGCCAGGACGATCCGTCCCTGGCGCTCGGCGTGAACGCCGTGGACGGGAAGCTCACCTACGCTGCAGTCGGTGAGGCGTTCGGCATCCCGAGCGTTCACGTTTCGCAGGTGCTGTAGCCACGGAGCGGGTCCGGCTGGACTCCGCCTTTCGTCCGTTGGAGGCGGAGTCTACATTCCCGGATCGGTGGCCCGACCTTTGCACGTCTACCCGCGGAAATGAGGGCGTGTGCGCTCCAGTCTCTCGATGATCCTGAACGGAACAGGCGATGTGGAAACGTCTTCTCAAAGGTAGCTTCCTACCGATCAACGACGTGGGCGTCGATCTCGGCACTGCCAATACGCTGGTTTACGTGGCAGGCGAAGGGATCGTACTCAATGAGCCCTCGGTCGTGGCCGTCGAGAAGAGTACCGGCCGCATCATGGGGATCGGGCTCGAGGCGAAGCGCATGCTGGGTCGCACTCCGCACGGCGTAGAGGCAGTTCGCCCGCTGAAGGACGGCGTGATCGCGGACGTGGACATCACCGAGATCATGCTACGCTATTTCCTGAAGACCGTCACGGCGGACCGGGTGTTCAAGGTGCGGCCCCGCGTCGTGGTCGGGGTGCCGTCCGGGATCACGGAGCTGGAACGCCGGGCGGTTCGGTCCAGCGCGCATGCGGCGGGCGCGAAAGAGGTCTACATGGTGTCCGAACCGATGGCCGCGGCGATCGGTGTGGGGCTCCCCGTGGAGACTCCCACTGGCAACATGGTGATCGACGTGGGCGGCGGCACGACGGAGATCGCAGTCATCGCTCTCTCCGGCCTCGTCGCCGAGACGTCGATCCGTGTCGGCGGAGACGAGTTGGACGAGGCCATCGTGTCTTTCCTTCGCAAGAACTACAACCTGCTCATCGGCGAACCCACGGCGGAGGCGATCAAGATCCAGATCGGCTCGGCCTATCCGACCGAGGAAGAGCGGGACATGAGCGTGAAGGGAAGAGACCTGGTCTCGGGCATTCCCAAGACTGTGCGCGTCAACTCGGCCGAGGTCCGCGAGTGCATGTTGGAGCCGATCCAGCAGATCGTGGGTGCGGTGCGCCGGGCTCTGGAGATCACCCCACCCGAGCTGGCGGCCGACATCGTGGATCGCGGCATCGTCATGACGGGCGGCGGATCTCTCATCCGTGGCCTCGACAAGCTCCTCCGCGAGGAGACGGGCCTTCCGATTCACGTCGACGAAGAACCTCTGACCTGCGTGGTGAGGGGAACGGGCCGAGTCCTGGACGACATCCCGCGCTATCGGAGCGTGCTTACCACCTGAGGAGGCGTTGCGGAATATCAACGTCGGCCGGCCTGAGAACCAACGACGTGACCTGGTCATCGTCGCGGTTCTTCTGATTCTCTCCTGGTCCCTCGCGGGCTTGGATTCCTCACAGGCACTGGGTCTCACCCGGCTGCTTAGAAGCACGATTCTGGCGCCTTTCCTGGCGGCTGACGCCGCGTACGAAAGGCGCGCCTCGCTTGTCATCCGGGCGGCGCAGCTGGAGGCCGAACGGGATGCGCTATACGTCAGACTGCAGGTGGCCACTGATCTCGAGAGGGAGAATCGAGAGCTCCGGACTCAGTTGTCGCTTCCGGATCGGGGTCCGGGATCGTTCATCGTCGCGGAACTCGTTCCCGGCCGGCCGTTGATCGGAGACTCGCATACGTTCCTCCTGCGCGGCGAATCCCTGACGGGAATCCAGGTTCCGACCGGAGTCAGCGTTCCGCTGGGGATCGTGGGCGTCCTGCGCTCGACATCGGGAGGCACCGGGTTGGGCGAGTTCTGGACGCACCCGGACTTCAGGGTCAGCGTCCGGTCGGCGACGGGAGGTGCGACCGGCATCGTGAGGTCCGTCGTGGGGGAGGGTGGCGAGACGCTGATGCTCGTGGAAGGGGTGCCCTACCAGGCACGAATGGCCGAGGGAGCGATCCTGGAAACGGCGGGCCTGGGAGGCGTGTTCCCGCCCGGGATTGTGGTCGGCACGGTGATCACCGAAGAGGATTCTCGGTCCGGCTGGTCCCACAGCTACCTGGTGGAGCCGGCCGTGCAACCGGGGGCGGTGCGGGCCGCGACTGCGTGGGATCGGTCGCAGGTCGAGCCGGTGCCTGCACTTCCCGATACATCAGCTCCGAGTCTGGACGGAGCTGAGTTGGAGGAGGCCGCGGGTGGCGAGCTCTAGACGTGGTTGGAGCCCGGACGCCGTCGTCGTCGTGGCGCTCATCGTCCTGCACTTCACGCTGTACCGGTTCTTCGTCCAGTGGCCGGCATTGCCGAATTTCATGATCGGAGGCCTGCTTCTCGCGGCTCTTCGCCTGCGCGCCGGATACGCCGCTTTCCTCGGCTTCAGCCTGGGCGTGCTCGAAGCGGCGATGGCGCTGGCGGGGTTGGGCACGATATCGATCGTTCTTACGGTCGTAGGCTACCTGGCCGCGCGGTCGCGCGACCTCTTGTTTGCCGATGCCCGGTACTACGTCTTCATCTATCTGTTCGTGGGTACGTGGGCCGCCGAGATGCTACTCATGCTGGCCATGCCCGGGGGACCGGGAGTCCTGGGTGGTTTCGTGCTGGCACCGATTAGCGCCGTCGGTACGGCTGCCGTGTGCGGCGCGGCGGAGCGCGCGGCCGCGGCCCTGCGCCGACCGTGATCGACCGATGACCGGAGGGGAAGCCGTTCGGCTGAGTCGAGTGCGACGCGCGCGCGCCGCCGCGGCACTTCTGATCGTCGTGATCCTGATCCTGGCTGCCGCCTTCTTCCGTCTGCAGGTACTCGGAGGAGGCTCCTACGAACTGCAGTCCCGAAACAACCGACTACGACCGATTCCCATACCGGCAGCCAGGGGAGCGATATACGACCGGCACGGGGAGCTCCTCGCGGAGAGCATTCCGGGATACTCGCTGTCCCTTCTGTCTTCGCCGCCCGATTCCGCCCGGGCCACCCTGGAGCGACTGTCTCCGTATCTGGGCCTCGATTCGATCGGTATCGACAAGATCCTCGAGCGCCGTCGCCGCAACCCGCAGCTCCCGGTGCTGGTGCGGGACGACCTGAGTTTCGATCAGGTGGCGGCCGTGGAGGAGCGGCGCCCCGAGTTTCGCCTGGTCGTGATCGAGACACATCCCCGGCGCCGCTATCCGGCGGGACCCGTGGTGGCCCATGTGATCGGCTATGTGGGCGAGATAAGCGAGGCGGAACTCGACAGCGATGAGTTCGTCGAATACGAGGCCGCCCGCATCGTCGGCAAGGAGGGAATCGAACGGTCGTACGAGTCCGTGCTGGCCGGAGCCGCCGGGACCCGGTACGTAGAGGTCAACGCGCGCGGTTCCATCGTGCGTGACTTTCCCTCGGAGCTCGAGCGCTCCGCCCAGCCGGGGACGGACCTGACGTTGACGCTGGATCTGGCCCTGCAGCAATTCGCCGATTCGATCTTCCCGCAGGGTGATCGAGGCGCAGTCGTGGCGCTGGACCCGCGAAACGGAGAGGTCCTCGTTCTTTCCAGCCAGCCGAGCTTCGATCCGAACCTGTTCGTCGGAGGGATCAGCGAGCTCGACTGGGCGTCGATTCGGGATGACCCGGGGCAACCGATCCTCAATCGGGCCGCGGCCGCGCTGTATCCACCGGGCTCGACATGGAAGCTCGTGCTCGCGACTCTGGCGATGCGTGGGGGCTCGGTGGACATCGATACGTACATGCCCACGTCGTGCCGGGGCGCCCTTCAGTACGGCAACAGGGCTTTCCGATGCTGGAGGCCGGAAGGTCACGGGCCTCTCGACCTATCCGGAGCGATCAAGGAGAGCTGCAACGTCTTCTTCTACCAGGTGGGCCTTCGCGTGGGGCTCGATCCCATCCTCGAGGGAGTGAACGGACTCGGCTTCAACCAGGCCACCGGGCTGGATATTCCGGGTGAAATTTCAGGCCGATTCCCTCCGTCCCGGGATTGGTACGACCAGAGATTCGGGAGAAGGGGTTGGACGGAGTCGGTGATCTTGAACCTGTCGATCGGACAGGGCGAGACCGAGCAGTCGCTCCTGCGCATGGCACAGTTCTATTCGGCGCTCGCCACCGGTCAATCGCCGGTCGTGCCGCACCTTCTGCGATCCGAGGTCCTGGAGCGTGTGCGCGAGAACTGGACGCTGGACCTGCCGGAGGCGCGAAGACAGGGGCTCGTAGGGGCGCTCACGCGGGTGGTCAACGAGCCGGGAGGGACCGCGTACTGGCACAGACCGCGCGAGTGGACCCTGGCGGGCAAGACGGGCACGGCCCAGAACCCACACGGCGAGCCGCACTCGTGGTTCGTCGGATTCGCCCCGGTGGAGGATCCCCGCATCGTGATAGCGGCCATCGTGGAAAACGGGCATCCCGACGACCGGACATCGCGTGCGGTGCCGCTAGCTTCGGAGATCGTGTCTCGGTATCTGAGGAGTGAAGGGGTCCCGCCCGACCGGCCGCTGGAGGGGCAGGCCCAGATGCCGCCTGCCGGTGTTGCAGGCACCGCGGGGGGCACCCGATGAGGCGGGATCGGGGATCCACTCTGATTGGACTGGGCGACCCGGTGTTGCTCGGCTCGGGTCTGATCCTCGCCGCTCTCGGCATCGGGATGATCTGGTCGGCGGGCCAGGTGGACCTGCCGTCACTGGTGACGGGGGCGTGGACCCGCCAGCTCGTGTGGCTGTGCCTTTCGCTCCTCGCTTTCGCCATCGTGATCAGGGTGCCGATGCGCTGGCTGGAGTGGGCCACTCCCTGGGTGTATGCGTTTTCGATCATCCTCCTGCTGGCCGTGCTGGCCGTGGGCAGCGGACCAAACACCCGCAGCTGGCTTCGCATTGCGGGCTTCTCGTTCCAGCCGGCCGAGCTGGCGAAGCTGGCGACGATTCTGCTGCTCGCGAGGTTGCTGGGATCACGCAAGGAGCCGCAGACGAGACTGTTCGATCTCTGGAAGCCGGTTCTAGCGGTCGTCGCGCCGTTCATCTTGGTCATGGCACAGCCGGACCTCGGGAGCGCCCTGATCTTCGTAGTGATTCTGGTGGCAGCCCTGTTCTGGGCGGGCATCCCGCTGTTCACCATCTTCATGCTGGTCAGTCCTGGAGTGAGCCTCGTCCTCGGCTTTTCGGCCGCCGTGTGGGGCGTCTGGTTCGTGATCGTGATGGCGGGGCTTTACCTGCGTGGCCCATTCATGGCTGAAGCCGTTGCCGTAGCACTGGCGAACCTCGCCGCCGGGGCGCTTGCCACTCCGCTGTGGAATCGGCTCGCCCCGTATCAGCAGCGTCGGCTGCTGGTCTTCCTCGATCCGGAGGTCGACCCGCGAGGCGCGGGCTGGCACCTCATCCAGTCGAAGGTCGCGATCGGCTCGGGTGGCGTGACGGGACAGGGATTCGGGCAGGGGCCGCAGAAGCGGCTGGCCTTTCTCCCCGAGCAGCACACCGACTTCATCTTTTCGGTGGTCGGCGAGGAGCTGGGCCTGATCGGGGTGTTCGCATTCCTGGCTCTTCTTGCCTGGTTCCTCAGGCGAGTGCTGAGAGTCGCCGCAGAGTCGACCCAGGGATTTGGAAGCCTGGTCGTGTTCTGTTTCTTCGCCGTCTGGTTTGCTCACCTCGGGATCAACGTGGGAATGACCGTGGGCCTGATGCCCGTGACGGGCCTGCCTCTTCCGTTCATCAGCTACGGTGGATCGTTTCTTCTGACGACCTTCGTGGGCCTGGCGCTCGTGTGCCGCGTGGCATATGAGACCTGACGATCTGGAGAGCGCTGCCGGCCAGGGGTCGCCGTGGCTGCGGCTCCGGTTATATTCCTGCTCGCCTGTGTAACGGTTAGAGCGAGGACGAATGGCCTGGTTCCGGAAGGAAAAGCAGAAGCTCGTCGCCCAAAAGCGGGAACTCGCAGCCGACGTATGGGAGAAGTGCGACGGCTGCGGAGAGGCGCTGTACACGCGCCGACTCGAGGAGAACCACCGCGTGTGCCCGGAATGTGGTCACCATTTCCGCATCTCGGCGCCGCAGTATGCGGACCTCCTGTTCGACGACGGACTTGCGGAGGAGTTCGACGCGGACCTTCGGTCAGCCGATCCCCTGGGGTTCGTCGACTCCAAGCCATACCGCGTCCGGATCGAAGAGGCTGAACAGAAAGTCGGGAGGTATGATGCAGTCCTGACCGGGGCCGGGCGCATCGAGGGCCGAGACGTGTGTGCTGGGATCATGGACTTCGGGTTCATCGGGGGCTCGATGGGGTCCGTGGTCGGAGAGAAGATCGCGCGCATGGTCGAGCGGGGGGTCGAGCGGTCGAGTCCCGTGCTCATCGTGTCGGCCTCGGGTGGGGCGAGGATGCAGGAGGGCATCTTCTCGCTCATGCAGCTCGCCAAGACGTCCGCGGCACTCCAGCGTCTCGCAGCGGCCGGCCTCCCATACATCAGCATTCTCACCCACCCGACGACCGGGGGAGTCACTGCGAGCTTCGCCATGCTGGGCGACGTGAACCTGGCGGAGCCGGATGCCTTGATCGGTTTCGCGGGGCCTCGGGTGATCAAGGAAACGATCCGGCAGGATCTTCCCGATGGATTCCAACGGTCAGAGTTTCTGCGCGACCACGGAATGGTGGATCGGATTGTGCCGCGCGGAGAGATGCGCGACACCGTCGCGCTGCTCCTCCACCACATGAGCTGAGCGGGCCGGGATCCTCACCGGCTGCGCCTTCCTGGACCCACCGTTGTCGGCCCTGAGTCGTCTGCTGAATCGGCGTCCGGTCCACCGGATCCGCTGGGGTCTTGAGCGGACGAGGGCGATGCTCGACACTCTTGGCGATCCCCATCTGGGTCCGGAATACGTTCACATAGGTGGTACGAATGGTAAGGGGTCTACGGCCATGCTCGCCGAGGCGGCGCTGCGCCGGAGCGGCAGAGTCACCGGCCTGTACACGTCTCCACACCTGTGTGAATTCTCCGAGCGCATCCGCATCTGCGGGGTGCCTGCCGATGCGAGTCTCCTGGAAGAATGTGCGCAGGCCGTTCTCCCCGCGGCGGAGAGAGAGGACGCCACGTTCTTCGAATCGGCCACGGTGCTCGCCTTCGAGGCGTTCCGACGCGCCGGATGCGAGACAGTGGTCTTGGAGGTAGGTCTCGGCGGCCGGCTGGACGCCACCAACGTGGTGCAACCGGGCGTGGCGGTGATCACGTCGGTGGATATGGATCACTCGGACTACCTGGGCGACACGCTCGCGCAGATCGCGCTGGAGAAGGCCGGCATACTGAAGGCTGGAGTACCTGCCGTCGTGGGGCCACTGAAACGGGAACCGACCGAGATCGTCCGAGCGCGAGCTGCGGAGTTGGGAGCGCCGCTGGACGAATTCGGGCGCGACCTGGCCGTCGAGCACGTTTCAGTCGGAGTGGACGGTACCCGCTTCCGATACCTGTCCGACGGGTGGGCGGACGGGTTGCAGGTGCGCACCCGCCTGGTCGGTCAGCATCAGGCCCGGAACGCGGCCCTCGCCATACGATCGCTCGAGAGGTTCGACTGCGGCTTGTCGCGAGACGACGTCGCGTCGGGTATGAGCGCCGCGCATCTGCCTGGCCGTTTCGAGACCTTGACCCGGCGGGGCCGGTCATGGGTACTCGACATCGCGCACAACCCTGCCGCGATACGGGTTCTTGCCGATCTGGTAGACGCATTGCCCCTGCCTCGCCCCGTGGTCTTTCTGGTGGGGATACTGGGAGACAAGCCGTGGGCCGCGATGCTCGACCCCTTGCTGGCCGCGGGGTCCGGCGTCGTTCTCACGGTCGCGCCATCGTCTCCTGAGGAGCGGCGCTGGAAGTTGGAGGATGTAGTGAGAATGACGGCCGGAATGGCTGCGGAGGGCGAGTCCGATTTCGCACGCGCGATGACGCGAGCAAGGGAACTCGCAAGTGAAGGGACGGTAATCGTGACCGGGTCCGCGCACACCGTCGGAGACGCCCGGAGCCTCATACTGATAGATGCTGACGAATCCTGAACTGGAGTGAGTCCATGAGATACGATCCGGAAGCCGTACGGCCAATGCGGGACGAGCTGGTCCGCCTGGGGGCCGAAGAGCTCAGCACGGCCGCTGACGTCGATCGAGTGCTGGGTACCGGAGATGGCACGACTCTGCTGGTCATCAACTCGATCTGCGGCTGTGCGGCAGCCAATGCCAGACCCGCCGTGGCCATCGCCACCGGGCACGACGTGCAGCCGGACCGGATCGCCACCGTGTTCGCCGGGCAGGACGTGGACGCGACGGAGCGTGCCAGGGCATACATGGACGGATTCCGCCCTTCGAGTCCTTCGCTCGCCCTGTTCCAGAACGGGAAGCACGTGTTCATGCTCGAGCGCCATCAGATAGAGGGGCGCGACGCGAGCGACATCGCTGGAGACCTCAGGGAAGCTTACGACCGGTTCTGCCAGGTCGGCTGAAACTCGCCAGTCCTGGCGCGATGAGACGGAGAGCGCCGACCACGGAGGCCGGCGCTTTCTGTTGCCGCTCGCCAGAGGCGCCGCATACATTGGCGACGTCATGATCACGTCCAGCTTGCCCGGCTTCCGGGATTTCTATCCGGCCGATCTGGCCCTCCGCTCGCACATCTTCCGCACGTGGCGGAGGGTGGCGCTTCGGTACGGCTTCGTGGAGTACGATGGTCCTCCGCTGGAGAGTCTCGAACTCTACACCAGCAAGTCCGGGGAGGAGATTGTCGGACAGCTGTACCGCTTCACCGACCAGGGCGGTCGAGAGATAGCACTGCGGCCCGAGATGACGCCCACGTTGGCCCGCATGGTCGCCGCCCGCGCCGGCGGACTTCCGAAGCCGATCAAATGGTTCTCGATTCCACAGCTCTTCCGGTATGAGAGACCACAGAAAGGACGCCTTCGAGAGCATTTTCAGCTGAACGTCGATATCGTCGGTGAGACTTCGGTGGCCTCGGACGTGGAAGTGGTGGCCGCCGCCATCGACGTACTTCGGGAATTCGGGCTGGGATCGGAGGACTTCGTCGTCCGCTACTCGGACCGGGACCTGATCTCGGCCGTGTTGATCGAGCTCGGAATACCGGCGAGCGCACTGCCGGCCACTTTCGCTGCCCTCGACAAGTCAGACCGAGAGTCTGCCGAGTGGCTGTCGGATCGCCTGGTGGAGGCCGGTGCCGAGGCGACGGCAGCGGCGAGCGTCCTCGGCCTGGCGGGTACGAGCCTCGAGGTTCTCTCGGAGCAGTTCGGAGACGTCCCGGCGATATCGAGTCCGGTGGAGCGGCTCGGTCGGTTTCGGGCCCAGATCGAGGCGGCGGGTCTCGATGGCTTTGTCGAGCTCGACCTGCGCCTGGTGCGCGGCCTCGCCTACTACACGGGCCTGGTGTTCGAAGTGTGGGATCGCCGGGGCAAGTTTCGGGCGATCTGTGGAGGCGGCAGATACGACGATCTCCTGGAGGCGGTCGGCGGGCCAGCCTTGCCGGCCCTCGGTTTCGGTATGGGAGACGTGGTCCTTGCCGAACTGCTGCGGGACCGCGACCTGATTCCCGAGGCTGGAGACGCGTTGGATGACTTCGTAGTCCACGTGTCCGAAGAGCAACTGCCGGCTGCGTTGCGTATCGTGCACTCGCTGAGGTCTCGCGGTCGGCGGGTGGGCTTCGACTACCGGAGCCGAGGCGTATCGCGGCAATTCAAGGTGGCTAACCAGTCGGGTGCGGCCCGGGTCATCGTGATCGGTCCGGAAGAAGTCGAGTCGGGAAAGTGCGTGGTGCGCTCCATGGACACGGGGGAAGAGGCGAGGCTCAGCCTGGCCGATCTGCTCGCCGGCCCGGAGTGAGGCGAAGAACTGGACTGAGGTCGGCCGGACACGAGGTCCGGTCCGGGGAAGATAGAGCATGGATAACGGTAAGAAACTGACTTCCCAGAGCCAGGACTTTTCGGCCTGGTACAACGAGATCGTGCACCAGGCGGAACTCGCGAGTCACTCGCCAGTGCGCGGGTGCATGGTGATCCGCCCGTATGGCTACCGCATCTGGGAGCTGATGCAGGGTTCGTTGGACGCGATGTTCAAGGCCACGGGCCACCAGAACGCGTACTTTCCCCTGTTCCTCCCGAAGTCGGCTCTGGATCGCGAAGCGGAGCACGTGGAGGGATTCGCGCCCGAGACTGCTGTGGTCACGCACGCCGGTGGTGCCAAGCTGGAGGAGCCGCTCGTCGTCCGCCCCACGTCCGAGGCCATCATATGGCCGATCGTGCGCGACTGGATCCACTCCTACCGGGATCTGCCGATTCTCCTGAATCAGTGGGCCAACGTCGTCCGGTGGGAGATGAGAACGCGCCCCTTTCTCAGGACCACCGAGTTCCTGTGGCAGGAAGGTCACACGGCTCACGTCAGCGAGGAGGAGGCCGAAGAGGAGACGCGCCGCATGCTGGGCGTCTATCGGACCTTCATGGAAGACTGGATGGCCATGCCCGTCATCACCGGCAGGCAGACCGATTCCGAACGATTCGCGGGCGGCCTTCGCACGTACGGTTGTGAAGCCTTGATGAAGGACAACAAGGCCCTGCAGGCGGGGACCAGCCACAACCTCGGCCAGAATTTCGCCCAGGCGTTCGACGTTCGCTACCAGACCGAGGCGGGCGAGCACGTCTACGTATGGAGTACCTCCTGGGGCGTGTCGACGCGCCTGATCGGGGGACTCATCATGACACACGGTGACGATGAAGGCCTCGTCCTGCCGCCGAAGCTGGCCCCGTACCAGGCGGTCATCGTGCCGATCTGGCGGAACGACGGACAGCGCGGCCTGGTTCTCGAAGCGGCCAGCCGGGTCCGAGCGGAGCTGGAAGCTACCGGTGTGCGAGTGCACGTCGACTCCCGGGTGGGGGTGAACCCGGGTGCCAAGTACTACGACTGGGAGCGACGCGGAGTGCCGATCCGGCTCGAGGTCGGGCCACGAGACGTGGAGGCCGAGAGCGTCATGGCGGTTCGGCGCATCACTCCGGCGGGAGCGGACCGGAAGACGCAGGTGCCCATGGCCGGCGCGACCGAGTGGCTGGGGGCCATGCTTGTCTCCATCCAGGACGAGATGTTCTCCGCGGCGCGCGATCGACGCGACGCGGCCACCGTCCGGGGGGTCGAGGATTATACCGAATACCGGAACCTGATAGAGACGCAGGGCGGATTCGCCTTCACCGGCTGGTGCGGAGACGCCGGCTGCGAGCAGCAGGTGAAGGACGATACGAAGTCGACGATTCGGGTCATTCCGGACGAGGAGTTCCGTTCCGAAACGGCACCCGTGAACTGCCTGTGCGGCGCACCTTCCGTCTGTGAGGTGGTGCGGGCTCGGGCGTACTGATAGGCAGGCGGCGCGCTTTCCGAAGGAGGATTGGAGTGGCGGATCTCAGGGAGCTGGTCGAGTTTCTCGACGACTACCTCGACGTGCGAGGGATCCCCGACTACCCGGGCGCGTGGAATGGCCTGCAGGTAGACTGCCGCTCACCCATCGAGTCGGTCCGCGTGGCGACCGACGCTTGCCAGTCGACGATCGATGAGTCCGCCCGTGACGGCGCTCAGCTTCTCGTGGTTCATCACGGCCTGTTCTGGGGCGAGCCGCTCCCCGTGATCGGCCGCTCGTACCGTCGCCTGAAATCCCTTCTCGGCGCCGACATGGCGTTGTATAGTGTACATCTACCCCTCGACATTCACCCGGAGATTGGCAACAACGCGCTTCTCGCGCGCGATCTCGGTCTGGTCACCGAGGGGACGTTCGGGAGACGGTCGGACCTGGAGGGCCTCGGCGTGTGGGCGGTGACGGACCTGTCTTTGCGGGATTTCGTCGAGAGAGTAGCGGACGTCTGTGGTGATGCTCCAAAGGTGATTCAGGGTGGTCCGGAACACGTGAGACGGGTCGGCATCGCGACAGGCTCGGCAGGTTCGCTGATCGAGCAGGCGCACCGCGAGGGGCTGGACACTTTCGTGACAGGCGAAGGGAGCCATCACACGTTTCATGAGGCCACCGAACTCGGGCTCAACCTGATCTACGCCGGACACTACGCGACGGAGACGGCCGGCGTCCGTGCGCTGGGCGATATCCTGGCGGAGCGTTACGGCGTCGATTGCCGGTTCATCGATCACCCCACGGGGATGTGAGCGTGCCCAAGCTGAGTGAGCGTCTGTCACGCGCGGTCGAAGGCCGCTACGAGATCGAGGACGAGTTGGGTCGTGGGGGCATGTCCATGGTCTTCCAGGCCCGGGACGTCAGGCACGATCGGACCGTCGCCGTTAAGGTGCTGCTGCCGGAACTGGCGGCGTCGGTCGGAGCGCAGCGTTTTCTCCGTGAGATCGAGATCGCGGCCGGACTGGTGCATCCCCACATCCTCCCGCTGTACGACTCGGGGGAGGCGGAGGGACTGTTGTATCACGTCACTCCCCTGATCGACGGGGAAACGCTTCGCGATCGCTTGAAGAGGGAGCGGTACCTTTCGATCGAAGAGGCCTGCCGGATCACAGCGGAGGTCTCGGATGCGCTCGACTTCGCGCATTCGCAGGGCGTCATTCATAGGGACATAAAGCCCGAGAATATACTCCTGACCCGCCGTCACGCGTTGATCACGGACTTCGGGATCGCTCGCGCGATCACGCTGGGGGGAGGGGAACGCCTCACCGAGACGGGAATGGCCGTGGGAACGCCCGCATACATGAGTCCGGAGCAGGCGCGCGGCGAAGCCGTGCTTGACGGGAGAAGCGACATCTACTCGCTGGCGTGCGTGACGTACGAGATGATGGCGGGAGAAGCGCCTCTGGCGGGTCGGTCGCCCCAGATCACCATGGCGCGGAGGCAAGCCGAATCGCCGACATCCCTGGTCCTCCTGCGTGAGACCGTTTCGGAGGCCCTGGACGTGGTGGTGCTCAAGGCGCTGAGTCGGCTGCCCGCGGACCGCTATACGGCTGCCGGAGAGTACGGGGATGCGGTACAGGTGGCGGCGGGGATGGTTTCCGGGACGCACGCCAGCGTGAGCACGCCTGGCCAGGTGACGCCTGCGGCCCTGACGAATCAGACCACGGCCGTCAGTACGGCCGCAACTCGGGTGGTGGGGCGGCTATCGTTCTGGGAGGAGCTGAAGCGGCGCAAGGTGTACAACGTGGCCGTTGTCTACCTGGCGGCAGCCATCGGTGCCTTCAGCTTCCTGGCTAACATGAAGGAGCTTTACGGAGAGGCGAGCTGGTATCGCTGGTTGCCGATCCTCCTTCTCGTCGGATTCCCCGTTTCACTGTTGCTGGCATGGACGTTTGAGCTGAGTCGAGAGGGCGTCCGGCGCACCGGTACCTTCGAGGTCGCGGCACAGCGAGAGGGCCGCTGGCCTCTAGTCAGTCGACGGGCGCTGATCGCGGTCCTGATTATCGGAGCGGCTTACGCGGTGTTCGAGGTCGTCCGACGGCGGTTCCTCTAGCCGCCCTGATCCGACTTCAGAACACCGAGAACTTCACGCCCTTCAGGTACCGGTCCGGATCGGCTCTAACGTCCCGCGTCAGGAGCGCGATCTCTTCAGAGGCGACCTGGATGTTCTCTGTCGCTGCCGTGAGCCGGTCGTAGAGTTCTCCGTCGTTGACCATCTTCCCCAGGGTGCCGTCGCCCTCGTCCACCTTCTGAAGGATGGACGCCAGGGACTGGCTTCCGGCGTCGAGGTCGTCGCCGGCTGACGCGAGCCGTGCGGTGAGGGTGTCTATGTTGGCCAGCGTCCGGTCGATCTCGGGTCCCGATGTCGCAGCGGCCAGTTCCTGGGCGGTCTGATTCAGGGCCCCGATGAGCTCCTCCAGCGCAGTAGCCTCCCGCTCGAGCAGGATCTGCACGTCCTCCATGCCGGCGGCGAGTGACCCGGCTGTGGAGTGGACGTCAGCGATCAGACTGTCCGACAGGAGCCTCTGCGTCTGCTCCAGGACTCGGCCGGCCCTGTCTCCCAGCGTGCCCGCCAGGTCGTTCAGGCCAGGCGCGGGCGTCGCCGTGATCGAGTCGCCACCGGCCAGGACGTCCGCTGATACGCCGGGGATGAGGGCCATCACGTTGGCGCCGAGAAACCCGGAAGTCTTGATCTCGCCACGCGTATCCCGGGGCAGCTCGCCATCGAAGGAAACGACGACTTCCATCGCCACGTGGTCCTGGCGCAGCTCGACCCGCTTCACGGATCCCACTTCCACTCCCAGCAACGTCACCGGTGTTCCTTGAGTGATTGCCGCCGCCTCCGGCGCTATGGCGTAGAACACCAGGCGATCGCCACCGCCCTGACGGCCGCTGATCCACGCGACGCCGAAGATGAGAGCGAAGAAGCTCACGACGAGGAGGATCCCGACCTGGAGCTCCGTTTTGTACTGGTCTCTCAATCCGGGATCACGCATGGCCGGCACCTATGAAGTGAGTTTGGGATGCAGGAAGGCCTGCACGACAGGATCTGTCGATTCACGAAGATCGGTCGGGGTACCCGACGCCTGTACTCCTCCATCGGCGAGCAGGACGATCCGGTCGCCGAGGTAGAAGGCCGATTCCACGTCGTGGGTGACGATCACGCTGGTGGCTCCGATCTCACCCTGAAGACGAGCGATCAGTCGATTGATCACGTTCGCGTTGACCGGATCCAGGCCCGTCGTGGGCTCGTCGTAGAGGATGTACTTCTGGCGGCCCACGATGGCCCGCGCGATGGCGACCCTCTTCTGCATGCCGCCGGACAGCTCCGAGGGCAGCAGTCGCAGGACCTCCGGACCGAGGTTCACGTGCTCGATCGCTTCCCGTACCCTCGGATCCTGGTGAGCATCGTACTCCCGTACCTCCGTAGGAGACAGTCCCAGCTGGATGTTCTGGCCCGTGGTCAGCGAGTCGAACAGCGCCGCGTTCTGGAATACGTAACTGATGCGGGACCGAATCTCGCGTATCTGCTTGCCGCTGGCCTTGGGGACCGACACCCCTTCGACCAGCACCTCTCCTTCGTCCGGGTCGAACAGGCCCACGATGTGCTTCAGAAGCACGCTCTTGCCCGTACCGGACGGGCCCATGATCACGAGGCTCGTCCCCTCATGGATGTCCAGGTCCACTCCGTCCAGGACCCACTTGCCGTTCAGGTTCTTCCTCAGTCCGCTGATCTCGATCATCCGACCGCCTTGTACAGAGGCGCGAGGACGACGTCCAGGACCATGAGCGCCACGATGATGGCGACGACCGTGTTGCGAGCCGTCCGGCCGACACCCGCCGCACCTCCCTCGGCCTGCAATCCGACGTAGCAGCCGATGAAGGTGATGGTGATCCCGAAGAACACGCCCTTCACGATCGAGAAGATCAATGCCGCCGAGTGGTAGTAGCTCCTCACGCCGTACACGTATTCGTGTGTCGTCATGTCGAGCATCGCGATCGCCGTGAGCCAGCCGCTCCAGATCCCGGCGACGTTGGCCAGGATCACGATCGGGATCATCATGACCGCGCCGGCCACCACACGCGGGGCGATCAGCTCCTCCACGGGGTCGCGTCCCAGGGTGCGCAGCGCGTCGATCTGATCCGTCACCTTCATCGTGCCGAGTTCGGCGCCGATGCCCGCGCCGACGCGACCGGCCATGATGATCGCGGACAGCAGAGGCGCGAGCTCCGTGAGCATGCCGGCGGCTACGGCGTTGCCGACGATCCACATCGGCAGCTCGGTGAACTGGTAACCGCTCTGCTGGGCCAGGATCGATCCGCTGAGCGTGGCCACCAGTAGGACCAGGGGCAGGCTGTCCACACCGATGGCCTTGGCCTGGCGGAACGTCTCCCGGATGTGATCGCGCGGGTGAAGCAGTGCCAGCATCGTGGCGCCCCACAGCACTCCCGCGCGACCGATGTGGCGTGTCACCGAAAGGCCCGCGCGACCGACACTGCGGAGCCACAGAACGGGGGGGGGATCTCCGCCCGGTGGTCCTTCACCTGCTGTGAGGCTGGACTCCGCGGCCAAGAAATGCGCTGCCTTTCAAGCGAGCATCGAGCGGATCGGCTCGATGACGGGAATCGAGATCACTTTCGGAGCGACAATCAAACGGTCCTACGTCGGGCAAGCTACCACGGTTCGGCACGCCAACCAAGACCGCCGGAGAAGGTTCCTCAGTCCTGCGGGCCAGCGGTATCTGGAGCTGCCGGCCGGCCTTTCACCGGTCTGCGCAGGCGCGACCGGAAGTCGCGATTCAGGGGTGTCTCGCGTTCGAGGGAGTCGGCCGTCGCAGCGACCGAGTCGCCCCCCGGATCTGCCGACGATCCGGTCGCCCCGTCCCGGGCCTCCGCGCCCAGCTTTCCCTCGGGCTCGGACCGGGCCTCGGTCTCCGAGTCGAGCTTCGCAATGCGAGCCGAATCGTATCGATGGGTGATCTGCCTCCACAGATCCTCCATTTCGCCTGCCTCGCCACCGAGACGCTCTGCGAAGTCGAGGACCTCCCGTGCGGTGACCTTCTGTGCGGCGAGGATAGTCCGCCTGGCCGAATCCGCCCTCGCCTCCCGCTCCTCCTCCGTGGCGCCCTCCGGCGGATTGGCGTCCAGAAGCATGAGTTCGGTCATGACCTGCACGTAGGATTCGGCGCTGACCGTTTCCGGATCTGCTTGCTCCTCGCCCTGCCCACAGCTGGCGAGGGAGACTGCGAGCAGCAATGTCAGGCCCCCTCGGCAGGTACCGCTTCGAGTTTCCATGCTTCAATCTCCCATCCGATGCGTGCCGGGGCCAGTTGGGCCCGAGACAAGCTCGGTCCGGATTGATGCAGGTCGTTCGGGCCGATAGCTTCGAAACGAGTCCGGCGGGCCGGCTGGATTCCACTCCCGACCGCTTCTCCGGCGGGCCGGGCTTGCCCCGAACAGAGGATCGACTGTGATGCGCTCAGCTATCCGAATGGCACTCATTCTCTTGCTGACCACCGTGGCGCGAGCCCCGGCGCAGCCGGTCCCGTCACCGGCAGAGAGCCTCGGCCACGCGCTCGGAGACCGCTTTTTGGATGCAGCGGACGTGGTGCGCTACGCGGAGACCCTGGCCGCGAGCTCCGATCGGGTCAGCCTGGTGCATTACGGGGTTACGGCAGAGGGACGTCCATTGCTGCTTCTGGTGATCGCGTCGGGTCACAATGCGGCGCGAATGGAAGACGTACTCCGGGACAACGCGAGGCTCACGGATCCGGAGCTGTCCGCCTCTGACGCCTCGCGGATCGCCGGGACCAACCCGGCGGTCGCGTGGTTCACGTATGGCGTGCATGGAGACGAGAGCGCGTCGACGGAAGCGGCCTTGTGGTCCGTTTGGGACCTGGCGGTGGACGGGGAAGGTACCGAGGGGATACTGGACTCTCTGATCGTCCTCGTCGATCCGATGGCGAACCCGGACGGCCGCGACCGGTACGTGCAGTGGTACAGGGGGGCCCGAGGAGTGCGCCCCAATCCGGAAGCGGCGAGCCGCGAGCACCACCCGCCATGGCCCGGAGGACGGTACAACCACTATCTGTTTGACCTGAATCGCGATTGGACGTGGGCCACTCAAGGTGAAACCCGGGCACGGCTGGCGCAGTGGCAGCGCTGGAATCCGCAGGTACACGTCGACTTCCACGAGATGGGCTACTCGAGCAGCTACTTCTTCTTTCCGGCCGCGGAGCCCCTGAACCCGATCTATCCAGACTATACGGTGCGGTGGGCCGAGTACTTCGGGCGAGCCAATGCGGCGGAGTTCGATCGACGACGCTGGCTGTACTTCACGGGAGAGACCTTCGACATGTTCTACCCGGGATTCGGCGACAGCTGGCCGAGCCTGGTCGGCGCGATCGGGATGACCTATGAGCAGGCGGGTAGCCGCGGGGCCGGTCTCGTCGTGCGGCGCTCGGACGGAACGGAGCTGACTCTCGAGGATCGGGCGACCCGTCACCGCGTGGCCGGCCTCGCCACGCTGCGGGCGGCTTCTGCGCGCAAGACGGAGCTGCTGGCGGAGTTCGCGGGTTTCCATCGCACGCAGGGAATCGATCAGGCGGACGTCCTTCTCGTTCCCGGTCCGGATTCCTCGGTAGTCCGCGACCTGGTGGAATCATTGCAGACGCAGGGCGTTAGAGTGGAGCGGGCCACGCGACCGTTCCGCGCATCCGCGCGGCCGCACCCCGGGTTCGAGGAGCGCGGAGAGTTCCCGATCGGAACGATCCGGGTACCGGCCCGGCAGCCGCGGGGCCGGCTGGCCGTCACTCTTCTTCAGCCGGAGACCCTCCTGGGCGAGGACGTGACGGAGACCTACGACATCACTGCCTGGTCCCTGCCGTACGCGTACGGTGTGGAGGCCCACTCTGCGGGACCACTGGCTGACGGTGGATTCGAAGAGGTTCCGGTGCTGCGGATGCCGGTTGATTGGGGACCACCGGCGGCCGGCTACGGATGGCTGGTCCTTCCGTCGTTCCGGGCCTCCGGACCGGTGGTTCGCTACGTGGCGGGAGGAGGTCGGGCCTTCGCCTTGCGGCACGGCTTCGAGCAGGATGGCGTGTCGTGGCCGGCCGGCACGATCTTCCTTCCCGGTGACGAAGGAGCCCCGGAGCTACTTGCGGCCACGGGATTGGAGGGGCTGGCGCATGCGGTGGCAAGCGGCACGACGTCACGGGGACGCGATCTGGGAACCAGCTCGTCGATCACTCTTCAGCCAGGTCGAGTGGCGGTTCTGATGGGACGCGGGTTCTCGGCACCCAGTGTCGGTTCAGTCTGGTACTTGCTCGAGGCGGTGGCGGGCATTCCGTTCGATGCCCTGGATGCGGCTCGGACAGGCCGAGCCGAGCTGGCCGACTACGAGGTGGTGGTCGTTCCCTCCGGCGATCCGCAGCTGGCGGGCCCGACCCTCGAGACGGGGCTCAAGGAGTGGGTGGTGCAGGGCGGAACCCTGATCACCCTGGGCTCGTCGGCTCGCTGGGCCGCCAATTCGCTTGTGGAAATCGCCCTGCGGGCCGACGAGGAGCCGGATCTCGCCGGAGAGGAAGTGCGCCGCCTGGGTCTGCGAACCACGAGCGAGCGGCGCTCTGACGCCTGGGACGATGCGGTTACCGGGATCGTTCTGCCTCTGGCCCTCGATCCTGATCATCCGTTGGCCTGGGGTGCGGGTCTCGGAAACGAGGCGTCGGCGTCCTTTGCCTTGCACCTGAATGACCTCGGATTCGAGCCCTCCCCGGAGCACGACACGGTCGCGTCGTTCGGAGAATCCGTCGACGCCGTCAGCGGAGTCGTGAGTGCGAGCAAGCTGGAGGAAATCGCTGCGTCCTCCTGGCTGTCGGTAGCCGGAAGTGGGGCGGGGAAAGTCGTGTTGTTTGCTGACGATCCGCTTTTTCGCCTCATGTGGCCTGCGAGCTTCGTTCTGTTTACGAATGCCGTGATCTACGGCCCTCGCCTGCGGTGACATCTGCCACATGGGCAGGAGTGTGCCGAGCAGGCGCTCCAGGCCGCCGGAGTGGCTGATTTCAGGCCCGATCTGAGTGCTGTTGGGGGCATGTGTCTTGCCTTCGTATGGAGCGGGCCGCAAGCGGCCCCGCAAGCCAGTTGGGCTGGAAAGAGATACTCAAAGGAGGCAACCGATAGATGATACCAGCGGATAGGTTGACCGTTCGGGCCGGCCAGGCCCTGCAGGGGGCTGCGGAGCTGGCTCGGGTCGAGGGAAATCCGGCGGTGGAGGACGTTCACCTGCTCGCGGCCCTGCTCGACGAGGAGGAGGGCATAGTCGACCCGGTGCTGCGGAAGGTCGGCGCCGGACCATCTCGAGTGCGGGCCGCCGTCGGGGAGGGCATTGCCCGTCTCCCGCGTCAGTCAGGAGCGTCGCCAGCAGCGAGTCGCGAGCTCGGGCGGGTGTTGGACGATGCGGACTCCGAAGCTCGCGAGATGGGCGATTTCTACGTGTCCACGGAGCACCTGCTGATCGCCCTGGCCGGGAAACACGCCAGCAGCACGCGGGAGATTCTGGCGGATGCGGGAGCGACGCAGGGGGCGTTGCGTGAGGCGCTCGCGGCGGTTCGGGGCCCGCACCGGGTCACCGACCAGGAAGCGGAAGGAAAGTACCGGGCGCTCGAGCGGTTCGGAGTGGATCTGACCGAGCGTGCCCGAAAGGGAGAGCTCGACCCCGTCATCGGTCGCGACGCCGAGATCCGGCGCGTGATGCAGGTTCTGTCGCGTCGGACGAAGAACAACCCGGTCCTGATCGGGGAGCCCGGCGTGGGCAAGACGGCGATCGCGGAGGGGCTGGCCCAGCGTATCGTCGCGGGGGACGTTCCGGAGAGCCTGCGGGACAAGCGCCTGATCGAGCTGGATATAGGCGCCATGCTGGCCGGAGCGAAGTATCGGGGGGAGTTCGAGGAGCGGCTCAAGTCCGCCCTGAAGGAGATCACGGAGGCGAAGGGCCAGTACATCGTCTTTCTGGACGAGTTGCACACGATTGTCGGCGCCGGGGCGGCGGAAGGCGCGGTGGATGCGGGCAACATGCTGAAGCCGCCCCTGGCGCGCGGAGAGCTGCGGATGGTGGGCGCTACGACGCTCGATGAGTACCGAAAGCACATCGAAAAAGACGCGGCGCTGGAACGGCGGTTTCAGCCGGTCTTCGTCGGGGAACCAGGGCTGGCGGAGACCGTCGGGATCCTGCGCGGCCTCAAGGAGAAGTACGAGGTCCACCACGGGGTCCGGATCACGGATCCTGCCCTGGTGGCTGCGGCCAGGCTGTCGGACCGGTACATCGGTGACCGGTTTCTGCCGGACAAGGCCATCGATTTGATGGACGAGGCTGCTTCTCGTCTGCGCATCGAAATCGACTCGATGCCCGAGGAAATTGATGTGCTGGAGAGACGTGCCATGCAGCTCGAGATCGAGCGGGAAGCGCTCCGGGAGGAACGGGACACGCGGAGCACGGAGCGGCTTTCGGCGCTCGAGACCGAGCTGGCCGAGATACGGGAGCACCTCGCGGCTTTGAAAGCGCGTTGGGGCCTCGAGAAGGAAGCGATCGAGAAGGTCCGGGGGCTGAAGAGACAGTTGGAGGAGACCTCCATAGCGGCGGAGCAGGCGACGCGTACCGGAGACCTGCAGAGGGCTGCCGAGATCACCTACGGCGAGATTCCCCGGCTTAGAGAGAGCCTGACCGACGCCGAGTCGGATCTTACGCGGCTGCAGGCCGAGGGCAGCTTCCTGAAGGAGGAGGTGGACGCGGAGGACATCGCGGAGGTCGTCGCGTCGTGGACCGGTATTCCCGTGACTCGCATGCTCGAGACCGAGCAGGATCGTTTGACCCACCTCGAAGACCACTTGCATGAGAGGGTGGTCAATCAGACCGAGGCCATCACCGCGGTCTCGAACGCGGTGCGCCGGAGTCGGGCAGGTCTGCAGGATCCTGACCGCCCGGTAGGCAGCTTCATCTTCCTCGGGCCTACGGGAGTCGGAAAGACGGAGACGGCGCGGGCACTGGCCGAGTTCCTGTTCGACGATGACGACGCCACGGTGCGCATCGACATGTCGGAGTACATGGAGCGGCACGCGGTGTCTCGTCTGATCGGCGCACCCCCGGGGTATGTCGGATACGAGGAAGGCGGTCAGCTGACCGAGTCCGTTCGGCGGCGACCCTACAGCGTCGTTCTCTTCGACGAGATCGAGAAGGCACACCCCGAGGTATTCAACGTCCTGCTGCAGATCCTGGACGATGGTCGACTCACGGATGGCCAGGGACGAACTGTCGATTTTCGGAACGCGGTTCTGATCATGACGAGCAACCTGGGCAGCCACTACATCCTCGAGCATCAGGACGATGATTGGGCGGTCACCGAGGAGAAGGTGAAAGACACTCTAGTGAAGAGCTTCCGTCCCGAGTTTCTCAACCGAGTCGATGAGATCCTCGTCTTCAGGCCTCTCGGAAGGGAGGAATTGGAGCAGGTGGTCGGGATGCAGCTGGAGCGCCTCGCCGGCCTGACGAGAGAACGTCAGGTGGAGCTGGTGGTGACGCCTGCGGCCCGCAAGAAGATCGCAGTGGCGGGCTACGATCCCGCCTTCGGGGCGCGTCCTATCAAGCGGGCGATCCAGCATCTGGTGTCCGACCCGCTGGCAATGGCGTTTCTAGAGGGCAGGTTCCACGACGGAGATCTGATCGAAGTGGACGCAGGGGACGGAGAGACTCTCGAGTTTCGTCGACTGCACGATTCAGGAGTCTGATCACGGCGCTTTCGGGGAGGGGGACGTCTTGACGCGCCCTCCCCAGGGCGCACATTACGCGCGAGTCCAATGACGAACCCGAACGGGAGACGCTGGTGATTCGCTCGCAGACGGTGCACGGAACGGTGACCCGACTGGCCGTGGCCGCCGTTGTGATCGCCTCACTATCCGGCTGCTCGGCTCGGACATCGGGCCAGAACGGCTCGCCGGTCGGGGCGTCGACATCTGAAATGGCCGTGCAGGAGTTTCTGTATGGAGCGAACGCCGACCAATACACGCGGATGTCGAACGTGTTTGGGACGGAAAAGGGGCCGGCGGTCGATCGATTCGGCGTCACGGACGTCGAGCAACGGATGATCTTCCTCGCCAGCATCCTGAAACACGAGACCTTTACCATGCGGCAGGCAAATCTGGCACAACTCGGGCCCGAACGGGTGCGCTGGGACGTGAGCCTGACGGGCACGCGCAAGGGCGATGTCGTGGTGCCCATGGTCACGGTGCCGGACGGGGACGGGCGGTGGTTCGTGGAGTGGCTGAACCTGGATGCTCTGACCGCGTCGCCGGTGCCTTAGGCTGCAGGGGGCCGAGACCGGATATCAGTCCGCGCTCTCGATCAGCTCCACGAGCACGCCGCCGCAGTCGCGCGGATGAAGGAATGCCACCGGTCGGTTTCCGGCTCCGGGACGGATTCCAGGCGGTATGGGCAGAACATCGGATTCGGCGAGTCGTCCGAGTGCGTCCTGTAGATCGGGGACGCGGAAGCACACGTGGTGAAGGCCTGCACCCCGCCGTTCGAGGAATCGAGCGATCGGAGAGCCGGGGCTGCTGGGCTCGAGTAGCTCGACTCGTCCCGATCCGAGTCCGAAGAACACCACTTCCACGGCTTCGGACGGAACAGTTTCACGGCCTGACGGGTTCTCTCCCAGCATGGCCGCGAAGACGGGGACGGAAGCCGTGAGAGAATTGACCGCGATGCCGACGTGATCGATCTTGAACATTCCGTGCTCCGGTAGGCCTGTGATGGCCCCGCGGGATCACCCGCCTGGGGTCGGTGGATGCGAAAACTAGATGCGCAGCGAGTGCATTTCCACTGGAACGAGGTAATATCGTGGCAACTGCAGAACTCGTCACTTTGACGGACGGAAACTTCGAGCAGGAAATCGAGTCGAGCGAAGGGCTCGCGATCGTAGACTTCTGGGCCGAGTGGTGCGGGCCGTGTCGTCTCGTGGGTCCCTTGGTCGCGGAGATCGCGAGCGAGTATGCCGGCAAGGTCAAGGTCGGCAAAATGGATGTGGACTCGAATCGGGCGACGTCCCAGAAGTACGGAATTCGTTCGATCCCGAGCATCCTCTACTTCAAGGACGGTGAGTTGGTGGACATCGTGGTGGGAGCCGTTCCGAAATCGCATCTGGAGCAGAAGATCCAGCAGCACGTCTGAATTAGGACTCGCTCTAGCCGACTGGAGGATACGCGCCCTCCCCCCGCAGTCCGGGAGGAGGGCGCTCGCATAAGATGACGCGAGGCACACTCTTCGTTGTCAGCACGCCGATCGGTAACCTGGCCGATCTCTCGGCCCGCGCGCTCCAGACCCTGGAGGGCGTGCCCGTGTTGTACGCCGAGGACACGCGTCACAGCGCGACTCTATTGAGGCACTATGGCTTCAAGACTCCGCTTCGCTCGTTGCACGAGCACAACGAGGCACGCCGGATCGAGGAAGTGCTGGAGCGGTTGGATAGGGGGGAGGCATGTGCCCTCATCTCCGATGCGGGCACCCCGACCGTGTCGGATCCGGGCACGCGTCTGGTGGCCGCCGCCGCGCGTGCAGGCTACCGTGTCGAGCCGATTCCGGGCCCCTCGGCGGTCACGGCGGCCCTCGCCGTGTCAGGACTTCCCGCGGGACGGTTTCTGTTTCTCGGATTCGCTCCGAGGAAGGGACGCGAACGGCAGGCGTGGATGGATCAGGTCCTGCAATCACCGGATACTGTGGTCGTGTTCGAGGCCCCCGGCAGGCTCGCCAGTCTCCTCGATGATTGGGTCGGCGGCGGTGCGGCGGACCGGCAGTGCGTGGCGTGCCGGGAACTCACGAAGCTGCACGAGGAAGTCCGCTACGGAACGGTGGCGGCTCTCAGGGACTACTACAGCGAGGAAGAGGTTCGCGGAGAGATCACAGTCGTCCTGGACGGCCGGGCCGTCGGACAGCCGGGAGATCCGGTCGACGAGGAGCAAGCGTCGGCGGTCGCGCATGAGATGGCGAGTGCGGGGCGAACGACACAGGAAATCGCACGTCGTTTGCGGGGAGAGTTCGGGATGACGCGAAATCGGGCGTACGCGCTGGCACTCCGGGCGGCAGAAAGGAAGTGAGTCCGGGCGAGGCGGGTCGCGAGCTCGCCCGTGCAGTCGCGACCGTCCGCTCCGTGGGGCGGAGCATCGCCCTGTGGAGATCTGCCGTCATCGGCATACCCGTGCTGGCTCTCCTCTCGGTGGCCGGCTGGATGCCGGACGGGTGGCTCAGCCGACCCGGCTCCATCATCCCGATGTTGCTGGCCGTGACCGGGCTGGTGTTGATCGGCACGGCCGGCCTGGCGGCGGGTGCCTCTGTCCGGTCCTTCCAGTTGCGACGGAGAGCCGCCGAGATCGAAACGGCCCAGGGACTTGCCCGCGGCGATCTGCTTGGCGCGATCGAGCTGGGCTCGGGCCCGGGCGACTCGGGCGGTCTGTCCGACCTTCACCGACAGCGGGTGGCTGCGGCCCTCGAAGGACGATCGGCGCGGGAGCTGCTGCCCACCTCGTGCGGGAGCCTGAGGGCTGCGCGCCGTCTCGCGCTGCCCGGGGTCGGAGTGGTGCTCGCGGTGCTGGGCCTGGGGCTCAGCGAGAAGCCGGTATCGGCGGCCAGAGCGCTCGGCATTCTCGCGCGTCCGTGGGCCGCGACGTTCCCGCCCGCTCCGCCCCCGCTTCGCCTCGACCCGCCGGGAGGGGAAGTCTTGCGTGGGGGAGCCTTCGAAGTCGTGGTCAGCGCCGTCGGCCGTGACCAGGTGAGGCTCGGACAGGCGGGATCTGGCACGCCCACCCGGCGCACCGTCCTGGATGTGCTGGGCGGCGCCGCGGTAGCACGGATCGAGCCCGTGGATGAGCGGATTCGCTTCTGGGCAGAGGACGACCGCGGTTCCACCACGGATACCTTCACGGTGGTTCCCGTGGATCCACTCACGATCACGAGTTTGCTGATCGAGCTGGACTACCCGCGCTATCTCAGTCGGCCGCGTGAACTGCTGAGTGGTCCCGTCAACTCGTTGCAGGTTCCGTTCGGAACGCGGCTCGGGCTCACCGCGCGAACGAATCATCCGATCGAGCGAATGGGCCTCACCCGGACCCGGGACGGGGAAGCGACGGCGGATACGCTGGACCTGGAGGTGGCAGCCGACATGGCTCGGGGAGCACTCACAGCCGAGCGCAGCGAGCTGCTTTCCTGGTGGATGGTGGCTTCCCCGAGCGTGCCGGACGTTCGGGTCCCGCCGGCGATCACCCTTTCAGTCACAGAAGACGCTCCCCCGACCGTGGTCCTGGTCTATCCTGGCGAGGATCGGACGCTGGGGATCGAGCGGGCTCTCTCTCTGGTCATCGAAGCGAAAGACGACTACGGGCTCGGCGAGGTCGGGCTGGTGTGGTGGCGCGAGTCCACGGGTGGCAGGACGGATCCTCCGACGCGCGAGAGGCTGGCCGAGGGCAGTGGGGCGCGTCGATTGACCCTGAGGCCAACTATCGATTTCGAGTCCGCGGGCTTCCTGCCCGGCGACGAGATCGTGTATTTCGCGACCGCCAGGGACTCGAACCCCAGGGCCCCGGCGTCCGTCTCGGACACGTTTCGAGCTCGTCTGGCGAGTCTCGAAGAACTCACTGACGAGATCGTTCACCGCACGGGAGGCCTCGTCGAGGAGGCTCGTTCCGTGAGGGACAACGTGGGGGATCTCTCGGGCGGGGCTCGTGACGCGGAGCGGCGGAGCCGGGGCGGAGATGAGGATTCCCGACAGGCGGACGCAGCTCCGGATCGAGCCGACTTCGGCGCCACGCGAGAGTCGAGAGATCTTCTGGGCGAAGCACGCGAGGTCGAGGCGCAGTTGACGCGCATGCGCGAAGATCTGGGTGACCTGGGCGCCGGCCTCGATGCCTCAGTCTTCACCGATCCGGACTTGAGGCAGCGGATTCAGGAGCTGGAGGAGTTATATCGGGAGATCCTCGATTCGGGACTGCGAGACAGGATCGAGGCTCTGGAGGAAGCACTCCGCGGTCTCGATCGCGATGACCTGCGCGACGCTCTCTCTGATCTATCCCGCCAGACCGCGGATATCGAAGAGCAACTCGACAGAGCCCTGGGGTTGATGGAGAGGGTGGCCCTCGAGCAGTCCCTGGAAGGTGCGAGGCAGACCGCGGAGGACCTGGCGGATCGGCAGGAACAAGCGTCGGTGAGCAACCGGCTGGACGAGGCGTGGGCGGACCGACAGGAACGACAGGCAGCGGAATCGGAGGCGTTGGCCGGCCAGGTGGACGACCTGTCCGATCGGCTCGAAGCGCAGCAAGCTCCGGAGGGCGCGGAGCGGGCACGAGAGGCCGCGGAGGACGCCCGATCGGCGGCCTCTCGGATGCGGTCCGCGGCACGACGGACGAGTGGTGACAGCGAGTCGTCCGGCTCGAGGTCCGCGCAGGAGGCGAAATCGGCGGCTGCCGAGCTTGAGCAGGCCGAGCGGAATCTCGCTGCCGCAGGCGAAGCGCTCACCGAGGATTGGCGGTCCGAAGCCATGAAGGTGGTTGAACGTGCGGCAGCCGAGACGCTGGAACTCGCGCGAGAGCAGGAGCGGATCGTGAAACGATTGCGATCGGGTGACCGCTCCGAGGATCTGTCCGCCAGTCAGTCTGCCGTCCGCGAGGGCCTCGACAATCTGTCGCAATCCCTGGCGGAGGCGGGCCGACAGACCGCCCTGATGGATCGCCGAACTGGCCCGGCCGCGGCACGGGCGGGCAGGGAAATGGACGCCCTTGGGCAGAGCATCTCCGGTGGGGCCGCGCGCAGGAACGACGCCGTGCAGGAGGGAGAGTCGGCGATTCAGGCTCTCGCGGACCTGGCGAGCTCCCTGCTGGCCAGTGGAAGGGCGATGGCAGAGGCCAGTTCGGCGACCGGGATGGAGGAGGCCCTGGACCGATTGGCGGGAATGGGCAAGCGGCAGGCCGGCCTCAATTCGGAGTCCGGCGAGCTGTTCCTACTCATGCGGGAAGGACGGTCCGGAGACGATCAGCTGAGCGAACTCTCTGCCCGGCAGGCGGGGATCTCCCGAGAGCTCCTCGACCTGGCGGCGGATCCAGCCGCGCGGGAGCTTGGAAGCCGGCCGGAGGAGCTGTCCGCGGAGGCCGACGAGATAGCCCGGCGTCTCATGACGGAGACTCTGGATCGCGAGACGCTGTCCCGGCAGGAGAGGCTGTTCCAGCGGCTGCTCGATGCGGGGCGTTCGTTGGAGAAAGACGAGGAGGAAGCCAGGCGACGTCAGGCGACGACTGCCAGGCCTCGCGCAGTCCTTGTTCCCAATGAAGATGCGGGGATCGTTGCAGGCCCGCGCTACCCCTATCCCGACGCAGAAGACATGGAGGGGCTCACGGCGTCGCAGCGGCGAATGGTCTACGAGTACTTCGATCGCTTGAATGCGGGGAACCCGGAGGACCAGCCGTGAGCGCCACGCGTTGGCTTGCGGTTGCGAGTCTCGTGGTTGGGGCGTGGGTAGCCGATACTGAATCGGCGGCCGCGCAGAGCTCTGTGGAGGCCGCGGCGCTGGAGAGGAGGGTCCTGGAGCACGCCACCCGTCTGGAGGAGGCCGGCCGGGAGGAGGAGGCCATGCGGGCCCTCGAACACCTGCTCGAGGAGCAGCCCGTGTCCGTATCCGCCCTCGTTCTCCTGGCGCAGATGGGCGAGCGCTCGGGTGATCCGGGACGGGTTCTGCCGGCGGCGGAAGCGGCGGTTCTCCTGGACGAGTCGGGTCTCGCCGCCGTCAGACAACTGTGGATCCGGGCGCTGCAGGCGGCGGGTCTCAGGGACAGCGCCGTGGCCGCTGCGCGTCGCTGGACCGAAGAGGAGCCGACTCGGGCATCGCCGTACGCAGAGCTGTCGGGGCTGTGGGCTCAATCTGGCGATTCGGAGGCAGCGATTAGGACGCTGGAGGCGGGGCGTGCTGCGATCGGTTCGGAACACCTTTTCGCCCAGGAGCTGGCGGTTCTTCAGGCCGAACGAGGCGCCTATCCCGCCGCCGCGAAGGAGTGGCGCTCGATGCTGGCCTGGGGAGATGCGGGCATAGAGGCGGTAGAGCGCCGCGTCAGCGATTCGGGAACGGGACGCTCGGAGGCGCTGGCCGCGCTCCGCGCGGAGGTCGCGGGGTCAGAGGCTACGTTCCTGGAGAGAAAGGGAGGTCTCCGGCTGGCGCTGCTATTCGGAGAAGCCGCATGGGCGCAGGAAATTGCGCAGGGCCTGATCGCGGATCTTCCCGGACCAGCAGGTGACGAAGTTCTGCGGGACTACGTAGCGCGTGCGCGATCCTCGGGGGACCTGGCCGGTGCAGCGTGGGCTGCGCGCTCGCTGGCGGGTCGGAGTCGGTCCGCCGACGAGGTCACGTACTGGACGGCCGTGGCGGCCGATATCGCCTACGAGGCAGGAGACCTCGAGGGCGCTCGCCAGTCGTTCCGCCGTTTGGCGTCAGACGTTCCGCCTGGATCCGACCTGTACGGACTGTCGCTGAGGCGGTTGCATGCATTGACGGTGGACGATGATCCGGACGGGGCCGAGGCGATGCTCCGCGAGCACCAGGACCTGTATCCGGAGGAGGGTCTGGCTTCGGCGGAGATGTCGGTGCGGACGGCTCAGGCCTGGATGGCCGAGGGAGATCTGGGGCGGGCACGCGCGGTAGTGGAGGCCGTGTCCGTCGGGGACGCCGAGCAGGCGGCCCTGCAGGCCGGCGCTCTGGGCTGGCTGGAGATGCTGGCAGGCCGTCCGGAGGCTGCCCGGGGCCACCTGGAGCTCGCGGCGGCGGTTCCCACCGCTCGACCGGGATTCCGGATCGAGGCCCTGGAGCTCCTGTCCCTGATCGATGGAGCGGATTCGGCGAGTGTGGCTTCCCTGGGCCGCGGTGTGGTAGCGGCCACCGCGTCAGACGACGCCAGGCCGCTGGTGGAGTCGGTCGAGCGGTGGGCCGGAGAGACGCGTTCGGGAGGCGACCGCCTGGCGGCTCTAGCTGCGAGGGAGCTCGAGGTCGCCGGTCATGTCGAGGAGGCGCGGACGGTTCGACTGGCGATCCTTCAGGCTTGGCCGGAATCGGCAGCGGCTCCGCGCGCACTGCTGGAATTGGCTCGCGGTGGCCGGATCGAGGATCCGAGGCAGGCTACCGCATGGCTCGAGCGACTGATCGTAGACTATCCCGAAAGCGCTCTGGCCCCGGTCGCGAGAAGGCTCCTGTCCGAGTGGCAGGACCGGATCCCGGGCGTATGATCAGGGGACCGATGCTCCTTTGCGTGGCGCTTGCAGCGGTCTCGCCGTCCGCTGCGGCAGGCCAGACGCTGCTCGTCCCCATGGATGGTCGGCAATCTAATCACCTGCGAGCGTACGGCCTGGTATACCAGTCCATAGCGGCGGGGGAGCGAGCCGAATGGCTTCTGAACTACCGGGGCGGCTCTTTTCTTCTTCCCGGTGTGGAGCATGTTCGACGAAACGCGGCACTGCTCGGCGTGACAGTGGAAAGCTTGTCGGGTAGCGGCCTGGCTGCTCTTCGCGAGCGGATCGAGGACGGGAACATGGAAGCCGTTCCGCTTGAGAAGGCGCCGGAGGTGGCCGTGTACACTCCACCGAACTCGTCGCCGTGGGACGATGCGGTGACCATTGCTCTCGAATACGCTGGAATTCCATATGCCCGGATCTGGGATCCCGAGGTCCTGTCGGACGGACTCGAACGCTACGACTGGTTGCACCTGCATCACGAAGACTTCACCGGGCAGTACTCCAAGTTCTACCTGGGCTATGCGGCTTCCGAGTGGCTGAGGGAAGAGGTGGAGCGGAACCAGGCGGTCGCCGCGCAGTACGGTTTTGCCACGGTTCCGGACCTCAAGAAGGCGGTGGCAGGAGAGATTCGGGACTACGTGAACAACGGGGGGCTGTTGTTCGCGATGTGCACGGCTACGGAGACCCTGGACCTCGCGCTCGCCGGCGCGAATGTTGATCTGGCTGCGGCGTTCGCGGATGGAACGCCGCCCGATCCCGACGCCGAGGGCGGAATGATCTGGGATCGTGCGTTGGCGTTCACGGAGGCGCGCCTGATCCTCGACGAATCGGTGAGCGCCTTCAGCGACATCGATGGCCACCAGGTCAATACGCCATGGCGGCGCTCCCTCGGCAGTTTCGAGCTGTTCGATTTCAGCGCGAAGATCGATCCGGTACCGGCCATGCTGACACAGTCGCACGAGCGGGTGTTGCCCGACTTCTACGGCCTGACGACGAGCTTCAATCCGGATCGCCTGAAAGCCGGGGTGGTCGTATTGGGGAGTGATGAGTCGCTTGGCGTGGTCAAGTACTTGCACGGGCAAGTGGGGCAGGGGAGTTTCACGTTCCTCGGGGGCCATGACCCGGAAGATCCGCAGCATCTGGTGGGTGATCCACCAACGGACCTGGATCTGAACCGGCACTCGGCCGGCTACCGCCTGATCCTGAACAACGTCCTGTACCCGGCAGCGCGCAAAAAGGCCCTGAAGACTTGAGTGAGGCAGTCGAGCGATATGGATAGAGCGAGATCGGCGGCTAATGCGGGCGCACCAGGGTGGACGCCGCCGGCCCGTCTGCAGGGGCTTCCCCCCTATCCGTTGGCCGACGTACCCGACATCAAGGCCCGCCTGCGCGCCGAGGGACGATCGGTCGTCGATCTCGGTGTCGGAGACCCGGGACTTCCCGTGCCGGAGATGGCGCTCGAGGCACTTCGGGCGGCCGCGGGAGACCCGGCTCTCAGTAAGTACGGCTTCCAGAGGGGTCTGCCTGAGTATCGGCTGGCGATCGCAGGGTGGCTGTCCAGGCGTTTCGGAGCCGATGTGGACCCCGATCTCGAAGTGCTTCCAGTGATCGGAACCAAGGAGGCGATCGCCCTCACGGCATTCGCGGTTCTCGATCCGGGTGATTCGGTCCTGGTCCCGGATCCGGGCTACGCCCCCTATTTCGGCGGATCGTATTTTGCCGGAGCGGACGTGATCCGGTGCACGCTGCGCGCGGATGAAGGTTTCCTGATTCCGCCCGAGGCAATACGAACGGCCAGAGGGCGCCTGCGGCTGGTATATATCAACTACCCCAACAATCCGACCAGTGCCGTGGCCGAGGCGGCCTATCTGGCTGAGATCGTTGCCGCGTGCCGGGAGCGGGGAGCGGTGCTGCTGTTCGACAACGCATACTCCGAGATCACGTTCGACGGTTTCAGAGCGCCCGGCCTCCTGGACATCGAGGGTGGCC
Organism: Gemmatimonadota bacterium; assembly: GCA_039584685.1. Taxonomy (GTDB): domain Bacteria; phylum Gemmatimonadota; class Gemmatimonadetes; order Palauibacterales; family Palauibacteraceae; genus Benthicola. The sequence continues at coordinate 48,876 of JBDGXI010000002.1, forward strand.
GCGAGGTGGGCCTCGAGTTTCACTCCATGTCCAAGACCTACAACATGACAGGGTGGCGACTCGGTTGGACAACCGGGAATCGGGAGTTGATCGCGGCGCTTCGCCGCGTGAAGACCTTCTTCGACACAGGTGCCTTCATGGCACTCCAGGCCGCCGGTGCCGCCGTCCTGAACGATCCGGATGACTACATCGAGTGGAGCCGGGGGCAGTTGGAGCGGCGGCGCGATGCCGCCGTGAAGGCCTTTCGGGCCGCCGGTCTGGACGCGGCGGTTCCGCGTGGCACGCTCTACCTATGGTTCCCGGTCCCGACGGACGAAGATGCCGAGAGTTTCTGCCGCCGGCTGCTGTTGGAGTCTGGAATCGTCCTGCTCCCGGGATCCGCGATGGGTCCGGGCGGCGATGGGTTCGTGCGCGCGTCCCTCGCGATAGGGGAATACGGCTGGGCCGACGCTGGCCGCAGGATTCGGGAGGCTCTCTGAGGGTTCGGCCCGGTCCGGGGCCCGGCCACGACGGTGGCGGGGAGAGCCGCGAGACGCACGCCGCATACCGTGCCAGGGGCTACCGCCGCGCTGTCCAGACGGGACTGGTCGTTTCCGCCGTCTTGCACGCCCTCGTCGCTGTCTTCCTGTCCGGTCAGTTCTACATCGGCTCCCGATCCTTCCGGCCGGTGGAGCTCCCGCCGCGACCCACCGTGGGTATGGAGGTGGTCGACATCCGGGAGATCGATGCAGAGTCCGCCGCTGAGGACGTCATCGAGATGCCGCCGGAGGAGCAGGACGAGATTCTGCGGCCCGAACCTCCCACTCCGGGCGATGGCGCGCGACCGGCGCAGACCGGGACGGAAGACGGACGGGGGCTGACCAACGCCGAGCGCCTGACTCCGCGCGAGGGAGACCCTCGGCTGTGGCAGGACTTCGGAGACCGGCCCATGCCCGAGTACCTGGAAGACCGTCTCGCGCTGGCGGAGGGGACGATACGGGCGCGCCTTGGCGCCATGCTCGACAGCCTCCAGCTGTCGGAGGAACAGCGCAGGCGAGCGGTCGAGTGGCTGTTCGGGGAGGGGGACCAGCAGTGGGGCGTCACCCCGGACGGCCTGATTCTCGGCGGCATGGTGATCCCGATGAACGTGGGAGCCCTATTCGAGGCCGAAGGGCCGCTCGGAAGGGAACTGCGACAGGAACAGCGAGATCTGGAGGACATCCAGCGCCAGGACTTTCGAACCGATGTCGAGCGCGCGCAGCAGGAGCGACTCGACGAGATGAGGCGACGCAGCGAGGAGGAGGCCCAGCGCCGCCGTCAGGATTCGCTTGCGGCCGAAGCCGATACCACGGAATCAGGGACCTCGCCTCCTCGCGACTGAGTCGCCGTTCCGCTAGACTATCGTGTTTACGAAGGCCCACAGGGGCATACCGCATCCGCGATCCCACGACGACATGGCCGACGAGACCACACGACACGAGTTGAGCGCCCGCTTCGATCCGACTGGAACCGAGGCCCCCATCTACGCCCGCTGGATGGAGCGCGGGGGGTTCCATGTCGATGCCGCGGAGGCGGCTGAGCCGTATGTCATCGCCATCCCGCCGCCGAACGTGACGGCGGCGCTGCATATGGGGCACGGACTGAACAACACGATCCAGGACGTGTTGATCCGATTCCAGCGCATGCGAGGGCGTGACGCCATGTGGATCCCGGGTACGGACCACGCGGGCATAGCCACGCAGAACGTCGTCGAACGGGATCTGGCGAAGGAGGGCCTCACCCGACACGACCTGGGTCGGGAGCGTTTCGTCGAACGAGTGTGGGAGTGGGTGGACCGATACGGCTCCACGATCATCGACCAGCTCAAGGTCATGGGTTGTTCGTGCGATTGGGAAAGGACGCGCTTCACCCTGGACGAGGGTCTGTCCCAGGCGGTACGCGAGGTGTTCGTCCGGCTCTACGAGAAAGGGCTCATCTACCGGGGCAATTATATCATCAACTGGTGTCCCCGGTGCCTGACGGCGCTTTCGAACGAGGAGGCGGAGCATCACGAGAGCCAGGGCCGCCTCTACCACATTCGGTATCCTCTGGCCGATGCCGAAGGCGAGTATGTGGTCGTTGCCACGACCCGGCCGGAGACGATGCTCGGGGATACGGCCGTCGCCGTGCATCCGGAGGACGAGAGAAACCGGCACCTGGTGGGACGGATCGTGGATCTGCCTCTCGTCGGCCGACGTATTCCGGTGATCGCGGATGAATTCGTGGATCCCGAGTTCGGTTCCGGTTTCGTGAAGGTAACACCGGCCCATGACCCGAACGATTTCGAGATCGGCTCGCGTCACGATCTGCCGCGCGTGGACATCATGAACGACGATGCCACGATCAGCGAGGAGGCGCCCGAGGCCTATCGGGGGCTCGACCGCTTCGAGGCACGGAAGCGGGTCCTGGAGGACCTCGAGGCACTCGGACTCGTTCTCGAGGTGGAAGAACACGAGCACTCCGTCGGCCAGTGCTATCGATGCGGTACCGTCGTTGAGCCGCGCCTCAGCCTGCAATGGTTCGTGCGCATGAAACCGCTCGCGGTGCCGGCGTTGGAGGCCTATCGAGACGGGCGGCTGCGATTCCATCCGGAGCGCTTCGGCAACACTTACGAGCACTGGATGACCAACGTCCGGGACTGGTGCATAAGCCGGCAGCTCTGGTGGGGGCACCGCATACCGGTGTGGTACTGCCGGGAGTGCGACGAGATCATCGTGGCGCGCGACGATCCGGACGAATGCGGGGCCTGCGGGGGGATGGTAGAGCAGGATCCGGACGTCCTGGACACGTGGTTCAGTTCCTGGTTGTGGCCGTTCAGCACGCTCGGGTGGCCGGAGGACACGCCGGACCTGGAGAGCTTCTATCCGACCCACACTCTGAGTACTGCACCTGAGATCCTGTTCTTCTGGGTAGCCCGAATGGTGATGGCGGGACTGGAATTCGCCGGAGCCGTCCCCTTCACTGATGTGCTGCTGCACGGAACCGTTCGGGACGCTCAGGGCCGACGGATGTCGAAATCCCTCGGCAACGGGATTGACCCGCTCGAAGTGGTGGACCGATTCGGGGCGGATGCCATGCGCTTCACCCTGGTGAACTCGGCGGCCCTGGGCACGGACCTGCAGCTGGATCACGAGGACCTTGACGCGTCCTTCCGGGTGGGACGGAACTTTGCCAACAAGATGTGGAACGCAGTCCGGTTCGGACTCGGGTATCTGACTGAGGACGACGTGCGAGCCGTCCCGACGGATTTCCGCCTCGAACTCACGGATCGGTGGATCCTGGCCCGCTACTCGGCGACAGCCGCCGCGGTCACCGATGCGTTGGAGCGATTTCGGCTGCACGATGCCGCGGAGCTGACCTATCAGTTCGTGTGGGGCGAATTCTGCGATTGGTACCTGGAGCTCGTGAAAATCCGTCTGCGAGGCGACCGGGGTGAAGAGAGCCGGGCGGCGGCGGGCGCGACGCTCGCGTTTGTGCTGGACGGTTGGTTGCGGCTGCTGCACCCGATCATGCCGTTCATTACGGAAGAGATGTACTGCCACCTTCCAGGCCGCACCGATGAGGACTCCCTTCTCCACGGGCCGTGGACTGCCGCCGATCGGGATCAGCTGTCTGCAGCGGACGCCGAGTCGGCCGTCTCCGGTCTGCAAGAGGTCGTGGTTGCCGTTCGGAACCTGCGCTCCGACTACGGAATAGACCCTTCGAGACGAATCGGTGTGATAGTCGCCCGGGCTCCAGCGGAGGTCGCGGCCGTCGTCGCCGACGAGCTGGATGGTCTGCTTCGGCTTGGGGGCATGTCCTCGCTCGAGATGGTTGACAGCATCCCGACCGGAGAGCCGGGTGCCCACGCGGTGCTCCGTTCCGGGGCAGAGGTGTTTCTCCCGCTATCCGGGATCGTCGACATCGACAAGGAACGCGACCGGATCCAGTTGGAGATCGAACGCCTGGAAGGTCTGCTGGCGGGCTCCAGGCGCCGCCTCGAGGATTCCCGGTTCGTGGATCAGGCGCCGCCGGAGGTCGTGGAGCGGGAGCAGGAGAAGAAGAGGTCGTTCGAGGAGCGTCTGTCTCTCCTGGTCGAGAAGCGTGCGTCCTTCGGCTCCGAATGAGATGAAGCGCAACGGACACCGCAGCGGTCGGTTTCTTTCGGTGCTGGCGATCCTGCTCGTGTCGTGTGCCCGCGAGGAGATGCCGCCCGGCACGGGACCCGACTTCGAGGCTCCGGCAGTCGTGGAGATGTTCCCGCGGCACGGTTCGGCCGTCCCTGGCATGGACGAGGACGCATACGTCCGATTCGATGAACCGCTCGGCGACCCTCGCTCCGTGGCACGAATGATCGAGACGTCGCCTGCCTGGCTCTACGAGATCAACGCGGGGCGGAGCAACGTTCGGATCCGGCCTCGTGATGGCTGGCGGCCCGATGTCGTATACATGTTTCGGATCCCCCCGGGACTCAGAGACCTGATCAGAAACCAGACGCGGGAGCCAATCGAGCTCCTGTTTACTACCGGACAGGAGATCTCCGGCACCCGCACGATGGGAACCGTGTGGGACCGAGAGACCGTCCGGTCGGTTCGTGGGGCTGCGCTGCGGGTGATCGGGGGCGACTCGGTGCCCTACGCTGCGGTCGCCGACACCGGTGGCAATTTCGTGCTGCCGGCTCTCCCAGTCGGTGATTACTGGGCCTACGCCTTCAGGGACCAGAATCAGAACGCAGTGCTCGACCGGGACTTCGAGCCGCACGATAGTGGACTGGTTCTTCTCCCCGATCCGACAACCGTCGTCAGGCTCGACCTGTGGCTGACGTCCCCGGACTCGACCCCCCCGCAACTCGTCTCGGCAACGGCTACCGACAGTCTACGTCTCCGACTCGAGTTCGATGACCTTCTGGAGCCGGACGCATCACTCGCGGCGGCTTCGGTCAGCGTAGCTCTATCCACCACGGGTGAGAAATGGCCCATCGCGGAGTTCGTCGTCGGTGACCTGCCGGTCGTCGATTCCACCGCCGCCGGTTCCGCGGGCGTCGCTACCGTCGGCGATTCGGTCGCCGCCGCCTCAGACTCGGCCGCGCCCCGTACCGACTCGGTCCAGGTCGGGCCGGACGCGCAGCGCGACTCCTCGATTCTCGAGCCAGAAGTGTCGGAGGTCGCCCCTCCCGGTGAAGCGCCGACAAGCGGAAGTGCTCCGATCGACAGGGCCCGTCCGGAGCGCTTCGTCGCGGTACGGCTGGAGAGAGCTCTGACCGAGGGGACGTTCGAGGTGCGCACACAGGGATTCCTCAACCTCCGACTGCTGTCGGGTGGAGGGGACACCACCATGGTCTTCGAGGCCGCGCCGCCCGTGCCCGATCCCGAGTCGGTCGAGGTCGGCGGTGATGTAGGCGGCGAGGAGACTGGAGAGGATGCCGCGGCACGGGAGGAGGATTCGTGACGACTACTGGGACCGGAGGTGATCCCCGGCGGGATCTCCCTTCGGTGGACGAGCTATTGCGGCGCGAGGAATCGGGTGACTGGGTGGCGCGGTGGGGCAGGGAGCCGGTCACGCGTGCCTTGCGCGATGCGCTGAGCGAGTTCCGGGGCCGGCTGGAATCCAGCGGGCCCGTTCCGGACGTCGAGGCGTTGCTGGCGGCGACTCTGCGTCACCTGCAGGCGGACCGGCCTGCCCTTCGCAGAGTGATCAACGCGACCGGGGTCATCCTGCACACCAACCTGGGTCGGGCACCGCTCGCGGATGACGCCGTGCGGGCCGCAGCGAGCATCGCGGAGGGCTATTCGACTCTGGAATACGATCTGGACGGAGGCGTGCGGGGTGATCGCTACGCACACTGCGCCGAGCTGGTGTCGCGCCTGACCGGCTCGGAGTCATCCCTGGTCGTCAACAACAATGCCGCTGCGGTAGCTCTCGCGATCAACGGCCTGTCACGGGGTCGGGACGTGGTCGTTTCCCGCGGTGAGCTCGTAGAGATCGGGGGCGGTTTCCGGATCCCGGAAGTGATAGAGAGATCGGGAGCGTTTCTCAGGGCAGTCGGGACCACCAATCGAACCCGGATCGACGACTATCGGCGGGCCATCACCCCGTCCACCGGAATGCTGCTGAAGATTCATCCCTCGAATTACCGGGTTCAGGGTTTCGCGGAGGAAACGTCCCTCCAGAGCCTTGTAGCCCTGGGGCGCACGGCCGGGCTCCCCGTCATGCACGATCTCGGGTCGGGGCTCCTGCAGAAGCACGAGCTCCTGCCCCCTCTTCCCGAGCCGTCGGTGCGGGCTTCCGTCGCGGCCGGTTGCGATGTTGTTACCTGGAGTGGCGACAAGCTCCTGGGAGGGCCGCAGGCGGGCATCATCCACGGGAGCGAGGCGATCGTGCGCCAGCTTCGGTCCAACCCGCTCGCTCGGGCGTTCCGGGTGGACAAGATGACGTTGGCTGCCCTGGAAGCCACGCTGCGTTTGTACCTGGCGCCGGAGACCGCGGCGCTCCGAATCCCGGTGTTGCGGATGCTCTGCGAGACGGCGGAAAGCGTCGAGGGCAGGGCCCGCGCCGCCCTGCGTGGCCTCGGGGACGACGCGGCTCAGCGTGTTTCGATCGTGCCGATGAGATCGGTGGTGGGCGGTGGCTCGGCCCCGGGCTTCGAGATCGCCTCCGCCGGTTGGACCGTATCGGGGTCCGGACGGGACCTCGAATCGAGACTGAGAGGCGAAGATCCCCCGATCGTGGGCCGGATCGAGGCGGACACGCTGTTCCTCGATTTTCGGACGGTTCTCGAGGGTCAGGAGCCCCTCCTGTCCCGGGCTGTGGACAGGTTGGTCGAGAGCGAGCGTTCGGAATCGTGAACCATCCGGGCCGTCGGCCGACGACCGCATTCCTCGACAGAGACGGGACCCTCATTCGTGATACGGGCTACATCGCGATGCCCGATGAGGTGGAGCTGCTGGCTGGCGCTGCGGAAGCGGTTCGTCTCCTGAACGAAGCCGGGGTACCGGTCGTCGTCGTGACCAACCAGTCCGGAATCGGACGCGGATTATTGGATGAGCCGGCGTTTCAAGCCGTTCAGGTCCGGTTCGAATCGTCCCTGGCCGGGGCCGGGGCGCGGATCGACGCCACGTACTTCTGCCCGCACGCTCCAGCGGATCGCTGTGGATGCCGAAAGCCGGGCCTGGCCCTGTATCGGAAGGCCGCCGAGAACGGCTTCGAGACGGCTGGGGCGCTATACGCGGGCGACCGGGTGCGTGACGTTCTCCCGGCCCTCGCGCTCGGCGGGTTGGGAATGCTGGTCGCGGGAGAGAAGGGGGCGTATGATGGCCACGTGCCTTCGGAGGTCATCCTGGTCCCCGATCTTCTGACCGGGGTCCGTTGGCTTCTGGGTGTCCCGGAGGATGATGCGTAGTGGTGCGCCAGACTGAGGCTCGGTATGTCTGAATCACTCCCGGTAGCGGTCCTGGCCTCGGGATCGGGAACGAATCTGCAGGCGATTATCGACCGCGTTCACCTGCGTTCCGAGGTCGGCGTGCATGTCGCACGCGTGGTCGGAAGCAAACCGGGCATCGGTGCCCTCGAGCGCGCTTCGAGATACGACATCCCCACATCCGTATGTCCACCGGAGGATGGTGGGGAAGAGTGGCTCCTGCACGTGCTCGAGGCCTCGGGGGCACGGCTGGTCGTCCTCGCGGGTTGGCTCAAGCTGATTCCCAGCGGTGTGGTGAGGGCGTACCGGGGACGAATGGTCAACATTCACCCGGCTCTGCTTCCGTCGTTCGGGGGGCCTGGCATGTACGGCCGCCGCGTTCACGAAGCCGTGGTGGCGAGCGGGGTGCGGGTCTCGGGTCCCACCATCCACTTCGTGGACGAGATCTACGACCACGGCGCGATCATTGCCCAGTGGCCGGTGCCGGTGCTCGAGGGAGACGACGCCGAGACCCTCGCGGCGAGAATCCTGACGGTCGAACACCGTCTTCTGCCGGAGGTGGTGCAGGCTTTTGCGGAGGGAAGGTTCGAATTGACAGCGTCGGGGAAGGTGATGTGGGCCGACCCGTGGTTCCCGGCCGAGACGTTCACGATGCCACCCCCGGCTGCGGCCGAGTAAGAGAGGCGACGAATGCCATACGCCATATTGAGTGTTTCGGACAAGACGGGCATTTCGGACTTGGCTGAGGCGCTGTACGATCGCGGGTGGACGCTCCTCTCCACCGGCGGTACCGGGCAGGTGATCCGCGCGGCTGACATCCCGGTGACCGGCATCTCGGAGTTCACGGGGTTCCCGGAGATCCTGGGCGGGAGAGTGAAGACGTTGCATCCCGCCGTCCACGCAGGTCTGCTTGCCCGCCTCTCGGTTGAGAGCGACGTGCGCGATCTCGACCTGCACAAGCTCGAGCCGGTGGGGCTCGTGGCGGTCAATCTGTATCCGTTCCGAGAGACGGTAGCTCGTCCGGAGACCACCCTGGCGGAAGCGCTGGAACAGATCGACATCGGAGGCCCGACCATGCTGCGGGCGGCGGCCAAGAACCACCCCTTCGTGTGGCCGGTGTGCGATCCGGAAGACTACGGGCGCTTGATCGAGGCGATCGACTCCGGGGGGGACCAGGACGAGTTCCGTCGAGCCCTGGCGGCCAAGGTGTTCTCCCATACGGCGGCGTACGACTCGGCCGTTGCCGGCTACCTGCGTGGGTCCAGGGAAGAGTCGGACGACACAGGGGCATTTCCCGAGCAATTGATGGTTTCGCTCAGCCGCGTCCAGTCGCTGCGCTACGGAGAGAACCCGGACCAGCCTGCGGCTTTCTATCGTCCTTCGTCGAGCCCGCCGGCCGGAATCCCGGGTTTCAGGCAGCTGCACGGCAAAGAACTGTCGTACAACAACATTCTCGACCTCGACGGCGCACTGCTGGCCATCGCGCCGTTCCTCGGCGGTGAACTGTCGGCGTGCGCGATCCTGAAGCACACCACCCCGTGCGGGATCGCGGTCGGCAGGTCTCCCGCCGAGGCGTACGAGAAGGCGCTGGCGTGCGACCCGGTCTCCGCTTTCGGATCCACCGTGGTGTTCAGCGAGCCCGTGACGGAGGTGGTGGCGGAACAGCTGTCGAAGCTGTTCGTCGAGTGCCTGGTGGCGCCGGGCTACGCACCGCCGGCGCTCCGGATCCTGCAACAGAAGCAGAACATCCGGATCCTCGAGCCGGGTTCGGAAGGCCGTCTCGGGTCGCACTCCGGTCACCTCAAGCCAGGCCTGGATCTGCGCGGTGTGATCGGGGGCGTACTGGTTCAAGGCTCACCGGCTCCGGCTCGATCGTCGGAGCTCCGGGCGGACGGCGCGACCGTGGCCACGGTCCGCCAACCCACGGAGCGGGAGTGGGACGATCTGGCCTTCGCCTGGGCGGCCGTGCAGGCGGTGAAGTCCAATGCGATTCTGCTCGCACGCGAGGGAGCAGCAGTGGGGATTGGGGCCGGTCAGATGAGTCGGGTGGACGCTGCGCATCTGGCGGCTCATAAGGCGAAGGCGGCAGGGTTCAAATTGGCCGATCTGGTGCTGGCATCCGACGCTTTCTTCCCGTTCCGGGACGGCGTGGATGCGGCGGCCGCCGCAGGGGCGACGGCGATCATTCAGCCCGGCGGGTCGAAAAGGGACGAGGAGGCGATCGAGGCCGCCAACGAGCACGACATCGCGATGGTATTCACGGGCCGGCGGACATTCCGTCACTGACGTCATTTCGGAGGTGAGCGGCGGCCGCGCAGCGTATTCCACGGCTCAGCCCCTCATCGACTGGCCACGCGCGGCCTTGACTGGCGCCTAGCGCGCGTCTATAAAGGGTCGCGTGCCCCGCCCGGGGCACGGGTGTCTTCGAGGCCAACTCTAGAGAGATACGAACAACGTGAGACGCGGTAGACGACCAAATACGTCCGGGGTGCGGCTCTGGATCGGACCGCTCCTGGCCCTGACGGCGCTGGCATTGGGAGCGTGCGGCGGACCGTTTCCTCAGTCCGCGCTCGATCCGGCGTCTGACTTCGCGTGGAAACTACAGCACCTGTTCGAGGGGATCTTCCTGTGGGCAGTGGTAGTGTTCGTACTCGTCGAGGGTGCCCTGATCGTCGCGATCCTGCGTTTTCGTGAACGCCCCGGCGGACCGACGCCAAAGGCCACGCACGGCAACACCGTACTCGAGATCGCGTGGACGCTGGCCCCCGCGGTCGTGCTCGTCTTGATAGCGATTCCCACCGTAAGAGTGATCTGGGATGTGGATCGTCCGGCGCGTGGCGAGTCCCTGGTCGTGGAGGCGATCGGCCATCAGTGGTGGTGGGAGTTCAGGTATCCGGAGCTGGGGATCGTCACGGCGAACGAGCTGCACATTCCGGTTGGCGTGCAGGTCGATGTTCGTCTCACGTCGGCCGATGTGATTCACAGCTTCTGGTTCCCGAGGCTCGGTGGGAAGCGGGACGTGATTCCCGGGCACGAGACCCAGATCTGGTTCACGGCCGACTCGGCCGGGTTGTACCTGGGACAGTGCGCCGAGTTCTGCGGCCTGTCGCATGCCCTCATGAAGATGCAACTGGTGGCAGAGTCGCCGGTTGAGTTCGAAGCCTGGGTCGAGCATCAGAAATCCGATGCGCTAGTGGCGGATTCCGCCGCGTTCGCAGACGGAAGTCAGGCGTTCATGCAGGGCGGCTGCATAGCGTGCCACGCCGTTCGTGGAACCATCGCACAGGGAGTACTCGGGCCCGACCTGACGCACGTCGGCAGTCGCCGCCGGATCGCGGCCGGCATTCTCGAGAACACGCCGGCAAACATGGAGCGCTGGATCAAGAACTCACGGGGCGTGAAGCCGGGATCGTTGATGGTCGTGCCAGAGCTCGACGATGAGACGGTGAGCCGCATAGTGGCGTATCTGCAGAGCCTGAAGTAGGGACGCGGCGGCAGCCGGGCCCGATCGGGAATACCAGGAGCACAGGGGAATACATGGCAGTCACGGCAGCCAGTCCGTCCGGAAGCGCGGGCCACGCGCACGAAGGCACGTATTCGGGTGGACTCCTCAGCTGGATCACCACGGTCGATCACAAGCGGATCGGCGTCATGTATGGTGTGAGCGCCTTCTTCTTCTTCCTGGTCGGAGGGATCGAAGCTCTCCTCATCCGGCTCCAGCTCGGATCTCCAGAAAGCACGCTGATCGATCCGGATCTGTACAACCAGCTGTTCACGATGCATGGCACGACGATGGTGTTCCTGGCCATCATGCCCCTGAGTGCAGCCTTCTTCAACTTCATCGTTCCCCTGCAGATCGGTGCCCGGGACGTTGCCTTTCCCCGGCTGAACGCGTTCAGCTTCTGGGTGTTCTTCCTGGGCGCCCTGTTCATGAACGCCAGCTTTCTGTTCGGGGGAGCGCCTGACGCGGGCTGGTTCGGCTACGCCAACCTCACGTCCACCCAGTATTCGCCGGGTATGCGCGTCGACTTCTGGGTCATCGGCCTGTTGGTGCTTGGTGTCTCATCCATCGCGGCCGCGCTGAACTTCATCGTGACTATCATCAATCTGCGTTGCGAAGGCATGACGCTGATGCGCATGCCCTTGTTTACGTGGATGACCTTGATCACGTCGTTCCTTCTGGTGATGGCGTTCCCGGCGATCACCGTGGGTCTCGTGCTCCTCATGTTTGATCGCATGTTCGGCACCCTGTTCTTCAATCCCATGGCGGGTGGCGACGTTCTGCTGTGGCAGCACCTGTTCTGGATCTTCGGGCATCCGGAGGTATACATCCTCCTGCTTCCAGGGCTCGGAATGGTCTCCGAGATCATCCCGGTGTTCTCGCGAAAACCGCTCTTCGGCTACGCCTTCGTCGTCTACTCGGGAATCCTGATCGCCTTCCTGGGTTTTGGAGTGTGGGCTCATCACATGTTCGCCGTGGGGCTCGGCCCGGTGGCCAACACTGTGTTCTCCGCGGCCACCATGCTCATCGCGATTCCGACCGGCGTGAAGATCTTCAACTGGATCGCGACCCTGTGGGGCGGCTCGCTGCGTATGCGCACGCCGCTCTACTTCTCGCTCGGGTTCATCGCGATGTTCATCATCGGCGGGTTGAGCGGCGTGATGCACGCGTCGGCAGCCGCCGATCTCCAGCAGACGGACACGTACTTCATCGTGGCCCACATCCACTACGTGCTCTTCGGCGGCGTGATGTTCGCCCTGTTCGCTGGCATGTATTACTGGATTCCGAAGGTCACGGGTCGCATGCTCAGCGACCGGCTCGGCAAGCTTCACTTCTGGATCATGTTGATTTCGTTCAACCTGACCTTCTTCCCGCAGCACTTCCTCGGCCTGCATGGGATGCCCCGACGCACGTTCACATACGAGTCCGGTCTCGGCTTCGAGGCCATGAACCTGATGTCTACGGTCGGCTCCATGTTCCTGGGCGCATCGATGCTGATCTTCATCTGGAACGTGCTCCACATGCTGCGGAAGGGCCCGCCGGCCGGAGACGATCCGTGGGACGGTGCCACGCTCGAATGGTCCATGGCATCCCCGCCGCCACACTACAACTTCCGGGCCCTGCCGGTGGTGCATAGCCGGGACCCACTGTGGGCGGCGGACACGACCGAGGCGGTGCCCGGCGACGATCCGAGCGTACCGGAGCCTCACATGCCCGGACCCTCGTATTTCCCGTTCGTCACCGCCGTCGGGATCGTAGTCATGGCAGCAGGGGGTCTGACCACGGCACTTCCGGTGGTCGCAGTGGGCGTGGCGTTGATCCTGTTCGGTATCTACGGCTGGGCCTTCCAGCCGCTCGAGCACTAGAGAACGAGGAGCGGGCGTGAGTCAGACGGACGCGGCGACGATGGAAATGCACTCGGCGACGGGACTCCCGAATCGGAAGGTCCTGATGTGGGCCTTCATCGGGTCGGAGTGTATGCTGTTCGGCTCGCTGATCATCGTATACATGGTCTACAGGGGAAAAAGTCTGGTCGGACCGTATCCCGCCGATCTACTGAATATCCCGTTCATCACGGTCACCACCTTCGTTCTCCTGATGAGCAGCCTCATGATGGTCCTGGCGCTCTCCGCCGTCCAACGCGGAGACATGAGGTGGGGCAAGGTGTGGCTGTTCATGACGGCGTTCTTCGGAATGATATTCCTGGGCGGCCAGGTATACGAGTTCACGCACTTCGTGCACGAGGGGCTCACGCTCCAGACCAACCTGTTCGGCGGCAGCTTCTTCCTGCTGACGGGCACTCACGGAGCGCACGTCACGGTCGGGGTGATCTGGCTGCTCAGCCTGTTCTTCATGGCGCAGCGAGGGAGCCTGACCCAGGCCAACGCGGAGACCGTGGAGATCGCCGGTCTGTACTGGCATTTCGTGGACGTCGTGTGGATCGTTCTGTTTACCCTCATCTATCTGCTGGTCTAGAAGGAGCGGGCGCTGAATGACGCAGACCCACGAGCAGGCGGAGCACGCACACCCGAGCAACCGCACCTACGTCATCGTAGCTGCAATACTCGGCGTGATTACGGCCGTCGAAGTGGCGGTGTTCTACCTGGACGCTTTGAAGCCGGTGCTCGTGCCGATTCTTCTCACGCTTTCGGCGGCCAAGTTCACCATGGTTGTGGGCTTCTTCATGCACCTGAAGTTCGACTCCCGTTTGTATCGCGCGTTGTTCATCGGTCCCCTGGTCGTAGCGATTGCCGTCATGATGGCGATGTTTCTCCTGTATGGCGTGTTCCGCGCCTGAGGCACGGGCAAGGAGACGCGCGAAGCGAAACCCTCCGCCGTGCTGGACGAGGCACTCCACCGCTACTAACCTCGATTCATGACTGATCCACCAACTTCGTGCGCCTGCGACGGCGATGGCGACGGCGACTGCACGATACCCGGATCCCCGAAACTGAGCGAAGGCGCTGACGGACCTGTCGTCCGGGTCGAGTTCCGGGTCGAGGACATGGATTGTTCCAGCTGTCTGGACACGATTCGCAGGGCCCTCGAAAAGCGGACCGGGATCGCCGTGGTGGAGGGCAGTCCCGTCTCGCGCCGCCTCGAGGTCGACTACGATCCTCGGCTGCTGGACGCGGAGACGATCCGGCGGGAGATCGGAGACCTGGGCTACCGGGTGCTCGTTCCGTCGGGTCGAGGAGAGACGGCGATTCGCGCGTGGTCCAGCTCGCGGGCGTATCGGACATACCTTGCTGGAATCCTGTTCCTCTCCGGGCTCGCCCTCCGCCTGGTCCTGCACGGAACCGTAGTGGATTCCCACGGGGCTCCCTCCTTGCCGGGTGGCGAGGATCTCCTGTTCGTGGCGGCAGCCATCGTGGGCTCTTTGAACTTCCTTCCTCGTGCCCTGGGCGCCCTCAGAGGGCGCGTGCTCGACATGCACGTGCTCATGCTGCTGGCCGTGATCGGCGCGGCGGCCATCGGCGAGTACATGGAGGCTGCGGCGATCGCCTTCCTTTTCTCCGTGGCCGAACTGCTGGAGGGGTTCGCTGCCGAGCGCGCGGAAGCGTCGGTTCGATCGCTGATGGAGTTGTCTCCCGACGTGGCGCGGGTCAGAAGAGAAGGGCGTGAAGTATCGGTCCGGGCGGCTGAGGTCGCCGCCGGCGATCTGGTCGTCGTAAGACCCGGCGAGAGAATTCCTGTTGATGGCGAGGTCGTCGAGGGTCACTCGGCGGTGAACGAGGCGCCGATCACCGGCGAGGCGATGCCCGCAGAGAAGGCTGGGGGGGACCACGTCTACGCCGGGTCGATAGTGCACGAAGGGTTCCTCGTGGTTCGCAGCGGGCGGGATGCCGGAGACACGACTCTGGCGCGCATGATCCGGCTGATCGAGGAGGCGGAGCGCCGGCGTTCTCCCAGCGAGCGATTCGTGGAGCGCTTCGCACGCTACTATACTCCTGCCGTCACGGTAGGCGCCCTCCTGGTCGTAGTGATTCCAGTCGTCATCCTCGGGCAACCCTTCGCAACCTGGCTGTTACGCGGACTTACCCTCCTGGTCATCGCGTGCCCCTGCGCCCTGGTGATCTCGACCCCCGTTTCCGTGGTCAGTGCCATCACGAGCGCCGCCCGCAACGGGGTGTTGATCAAGGGAGGGGCCAGCCTCGAGCGTATGGCGGAAGTTCGGGTCGTAGCGTTTGACAAGACGGGCACCCTCACGCACGGACGCGCGGAGGTCACCGACGTAATCCCGGTAGCCGATCTCGACCGACAGCAGGTCCTCGGATTGGCCGCGGCCGTGGAAGCCCGCTCGGAACACCCGATCGCCCGGGCCATCGTGCGGGCGGCGAATGGGGCTGGCGAGGCCTTCGAGGTCACCGAATTCGAGTCGTTCCCCGGCCAGGGAGCGAAGGCCAGGGTGGGCGGCGTGGTTCATCTCGTGGGCCGGCCCAGTCTCCAGGCTGCCGAGTCGGTGCCGGAGCTGGCGGGCCTGGCGGCCGCGGGCAAGACGCCCGTCGTCGTTCTGCGGGCTCCGGACGAGGAGCCGAGAGCCGTGATCGGGCTGCTGGGCCTGACCGATCCCCTGCGCCCTGCGGTCCCCGGCGTCATAGCGACGCTGCGCGAGCTGGGAGTGACCCGGGTGGTGGTCCTGAGCGGGGATTTGCGTCAGCCGGCCGAAGAGGCGGGCAGGGAAGCGGGAGCGGACGACGTGTGGTCCCGTCTGGATCCTGCGGCCAAGGTCGAAGCGATCGAGCGCCTCGAGAAGGAGACCGGGCGTGTGGCCATGGTGGGGGACGGGGTGAACGACGCACCGGCCCTGGCCGCCGCGTCGGTGGGCATCGCCATGGGAGCGGGCGCCTCCGACGCTGCGCTCGAGACCGCGGACATCGCCGTCATGGGGGATGACCTGGCCCGCCTTCCGTATCTGTACAACCTGGCCCGTCGCAGTCGACGCGTGATCCGCGAGAACATTGCCACAGCGCTGGCGGTGAAACTGGTGCTGGCGGTCGGGGTCCCGCTGGGGTGGGTCTCCCTGATCGTGGCGGTCCTGGTGGGCGACATGGGGGCCTCCCTGGTCGTCACGGCGAACGCTCTTCGCCTGGCCCGGGTGCGGAACTGAGACTCAACCGGGTGGTGCGGAGGACAGGGCGTAGAGGAACAGGTTGACTCCCATGCGGATCGCACGTTCGCGCAGCTCGGCCGGGTCTCCGTGGACTTCCGGGTCCTCCCAGCCGTCTCCGAGGTCGCTCTGGTAGCTGTAGAACACGGCGAGCCGGCCCTCCACGAATATGCCAAGGCCCTGTGCCGGGAGACCGTCGTGTTCGTGAATCTTGGGCAGGCCCTCGGGAAACGGGTACCGAATCCCGTACACCGGGTGATCCAGTGGCACGTCGATCAACTCTGCGTCGGGGTACAACCTCAGGATCTCACGCCTGAACGACGCGTCCAGGCCGTAGTTGTCGTCGGCGTGCAGAAACCCTCCCCCTCGCAGGTATTCGCGCAGGGTCTCGATCTCCCGGTCTGAGAGGCTGATATTTCCGTGCCCGGTCATGTAGAGGTAGGGGTAGTCTGCGAGATCCGGGTCGGTGAGACGCACCTCGGCGGGCCGATCTGATACACGCACCGAAGATCGCAGGCCGATCTCCACGAGCAGGTTGGGCAGGCTGGACGGGTTGGCATACCAGTCGCCTCCGCCCTCGTAGTGGACTCGAGCGATGGTAGGCAGCCCGTCCTGGGCCGGGGCGTCCCGAGCCAGGAACTGCGCTGCGGTCAGCGCGATCGCGACCATGCCGGATCGAAGCGAGATGGATCTACCCATCATCGGCCGTGCGCCTCAAAGCTGCCAGGAACCGTCCTGAGAACCACCACACGGGCATCACGAGGACGGCTCCGACATAGCCGTCGACGGCATAGTGCCAGCCCAGCATGACCGACCCGATCAGGATCAGAACCGCGAACACTCCCGCCAGGATTCCGGCCAGCCTGTTCACGCGCCAGTGTACCACGACCATGAGCGTCGCCATCGCGACGTGCATGCTCGGCATGGCCGATATTCCCTCGTACCGAGAATCAGCTTTGCCCGAGTAGGCGTTCCACAGGTGCTCCTGGATCTCCAGGGCCAGCAGCGGTCTCGTTCGGTCGATATCTGAAAGGTGCCGCATCAAGTCGTCGTAGGTGCTCGGTTCACCAACCACGTCCAGGTAGTAGCAGGGGCCGGCGGAGGAAAACGCGACCGCCAGGAAAAGGCCGAGTACGATCCACGTAAGTCCATAGGTCAAAAAGAACTGCGCGCGCAGCGGATCCCGTCCGTTCCACGCCTGCCAGACTATGGTCAGGATCAGCGCCGGGAACCACATCACATAGACAGTGTCCAGGAAGTCGATCATCGACGCACTGCCGAACACGGGGGCCAGCAGCTCCCACGGGTGCCTGCCGCCGTGAAGCCAGGAGTCGAGATCCCGGAAGGCCGCATCCCAGGAGAAGGGATTAATCTCGGGGATCAGGGCCTTGTAGCTGACGAACGTCGAAGACACCAGACCCACCAGGCCGAGGAGAAGAACCGCGGGCAGCAGGGTCTGCGGCGAGAGGTTCCGTTCGGCGAAAGCCCTCCATGTATCGGGATCGAGGACGCTTCTCTTCTCGACGACCACGGAGCGAGTCGCGTGGTACACGACGAGGAAAGGCAGGTAGACCGCGACGCCCAGCAGCAGGCGAGGTGAAAAAGCGCGTAGTTGGAGCATCTGGGGGCGGCCGAGCGCCCACTCCGTGACGAGGGCGGACACGACGAAGATGGCCACGACGACGACGAACGGAACCTGCTGCCGAAGAGCATTGCGCAGGCCGGTCGTCGCAGACCCCGTCTCCACCGGTGGCTACTTCGAACTGGCCGGGGACGCGGCCTCGAGCACGAAGGCCACCGCGACGCTGTCTGAATAGACCCGCTCCCAGTCGGCGTGCAGCTCCAGGCCCTGGGCCAGTGGCGCGTCCACCGGAATCAAAGCCCACCGCACCCCGTGCTTGTCCAGAAGCGTCTCCCAATCGGGCCTGAGTCCTCGAATCCGTACGTACTCCTGGGTGAGCTCCTCACCGTAGAAGTCCGTCTGGCCATCGATGAATACCGGTATCTCAGGCCACGCTCGGTAGAGCAGGTACCCGCCCCAGCCGAACTCGTTGTACACGGGACCGACCAGCTCGACGTCCGATTCCAGGAGGGACTCGACGGCCGCGACAGGGAAGACCTCGCTCGAAAAACTATACACCTCCCGGCGGTCCGGCCTCAGCGCCGCCGCCGTGAGCACGACCACGCCGACGGCTACGATAGGCCAGCCGGTCAGAGTCGCCTCGGTGCGGGATAGGCGGCGCGTCCATTCCATGAAGCGGTCGAGGGCCCGGCCGGGGCGCGTATCCTGATCGGCCAGGGCGATGGTCCACGTAGCGAGCCAGGGAAGCGCCAGGACAGCGAACAAAGGGATGTTCCGACCCGAGTGCAGCGCGAACGCCGTGAACAGCAGCCACGTGGCCAGGCCGAGCAGGTCGACCCGCGAGCGTACCAGTGCGAGGACAGCTGTACCCAGGAGCAGGACCACAAGAAACAGCTTGATAAGAGGATCGTGAAAATCCGGTGACATATACTCTTGCGTAAAGTCGACCAACCAGTCTTCCTTGAGGTAACCCGTGGTATGGGGCCACAGCTCGAGTCCGGCGGGAGTGAGAAGCGAAGCCAGGAAGCAGAGTCCCAGCACTCCTGTGATCCACATTGCGTAGCGGGGTGAACTCTCTCCTCGCGTGCCCCGCCAGGTCAACCACGAGTCGGCAGCGAACATGAACAGCAGTATGAAGCCGACGAGAAAACCCCCGTGCAGATTCGCCCAGACCGCCATCAATGGCGGAAGTAGCAGCAGTCTCCCGGTGCGACGATCCCTGCGTGCCTCCAGCAGGATGAACGCGAAGACTGCGACCAGCAATGTCGTGAACATGTGTGGCCGGGGATGCAGGTGCATGGCCTGCAGGGTCATGGATACGAATGCAAAGAGAAACGCCACGAAAGTCGAGACTCCCGAGCGCACCATGGTCAGGTAAACGAGCGCTACGGTGCCGCCGAACAGGAGAGCCGTGAGCACGGCGGCGCCTGCCAGTCCCGCTGACATGTGGAATCCGGCGAAGATCGCCTCGGAAAGCCACTCAAGCGGGATGAACGGTTCCCCCTGCATGGTATGCGAGAAGAGATCCACCCTGGGAATGCTGCGAGTCTCGAGGATGTAGCTACCGACGCGTATGTGGCGCCCCGGATCCCCGTCTCCCGCGAACAGGGAGGCGCCACGCATGAACAGCGGGAAGGCGTAGGCTGCCATGACCAGCAACCCGCCAAGCGTGGGCAAAGCCCACCGAAGAAACCGGTCCGCTGGCCGCTCCACCTTCCTTTGCGCCTACTCTTCGTCGCCGAGAGCGTAGTGACCGACGACAGAACCCGCGCCGGGGACGTCCAGGAAGTACGATCGACCAGCGCGGTCCAGCAGTTCCGTGGACAGCGATGGCTGTACGTTCTCGTACTTGGCGATGTTGCACACCGTATCCACGAGGTCCCTGGGATGGCAGCCCCGGGGGGCCATCCGCAGTCGCTCGTAGAATTGCTTGTACACGTGGTCTACGCGCGTCGGTTCGTACAGAATGTCGTTCGCCTCGCAGCACCGCCTGAAGATCTCCTCGTACTGCGCCCGATTGGGGCTCTCAACCATGATCTTGTAGCGAATCCGTCTCAAGAACGCCTCGTCCACCAGTTCCAGCGGATTGAGGTTCGTCGAGAAGATCACGAGGCAGTCGAACGGAACCGGGAACTTGTATCCATTCCGAAGCGCCAGGTAGTCGATTCGCTTCTCCAGGGGTACCATCCAGCGGTTGAGCAGATCGCGTGGTCGCACCAACTGACGCCCGAAGTCATCGATGATGAACACTCCGCCACCCGCCTTCACGTGCGGAGGCGCCTGATAGACTCGCGTGTGCGGGTCGTACTGCAATTCCAGAAACTCGAGCGTGAGCTCACCGCCGACGAACACGACGGGCCTGCGGATAACGGCGTAGCGATCGTCGTGAGGCTGGCCTTCGTGGAAGATCGGGCTGTCAGCCAGCGGATCATCCACCAGCCCGATGTCCGCATCCACCAGGTCGTGATACACCGGGTCGTACAGGACGATGATCTGTCCCTCTACCTCGAGCGCCCACGGCAGGTAGACGTGCCCGCCCAGCATGCGGGAAATGGCCTCGGCGATAGTGGTCTTACCGTTTCCGGCGTGTCCGTAGAGAAACAGCGACAGCCCCGAATTGATGGCCGGGCCGAGCTGATCCAGGAAAGAGTCTTCGAACACCAGGTGTGAGAAGCCCTGGCGTATGGTCTCCTCGGTGACGTGGACCCCGCGGACCGACTGCGTTTCCACCCAACGTCCGTACTGCGTGAGTGGTACCGGAGCCGGTCCCACGTATCCGTTGGCGTCCATGGAGTCGCGAGCCCGACTTCTGCCTTCGCCCGTCAGATCGAACGTGTAGGTCACCCGACTCTGCCCGCCTCCACGCACCTCGACCAGGCGACGCTGTTGGAGATCCACCAGTTGCTCGTCGAGGATGGCGAACGGGAGTCGGACGAACGACCGTAGCTGCTCTCCGGTGCGTGCGCCAAGGTTGTAGAGCGCCTTCAGTATGAGGTCCGAGATCAGCCCAGGGGTCAGACCGGTGTCCTCGGTCGTGACTGGAACCGGCGGTGTGGGTTGAGCCTGTTGTCCCGGGGTAGTCGCCGCCGAGTCCTGAAGCAAGCTATCGGTCATCGTGATCTCCGTCGCTCGTTGGCCTTGCCTCCGGGACGTCCTCAACGACCAACTGGTCCCCGACGCGCGTGCCTGTTTCCCTCAACGTGCCCACCGGCAACTCCAGAGCCTGCCTGGCCTTTCCATGGTACTTCGATCGCTGCCCGGGACGCAGGTCGTGGTAAACGGCGACGACCTGGCCGCCTCCGCTCACGAAAGCCACGTCCAGTGCCTGCTTCATCCCGTACATGTGCACGGCCTGGCAGGGATCCAGCAGGAGCCCTTCTCCAGTTCGCAGAGGCGGAGCTCCCAGCAGCCCCTTGAGCCGATTCCAGAACGTGCCCGCGACCGCTACGCTATCCCCGAGATCGACGCCGTCCCGGGAGAGGTTTCGCACGGCCACCCGCCTCACTAGATCCCCCCAAGCTCGTTGATCAGATGGATCATGGCAGGGCCGAGCACGACCACGAAGATTGCGGGAAAGATGAAGAACACCAGAGGCGGAACCAGCTTAATGGTCGTCTTCGCCGCTGCTTCCTCCGCTCTCTGACGGCGTTTCGTGCGCAGCGTGTCCGAGTGCACCCGCAGAGCCTGGGCGACGGAGGTCCCGAAGCGGTCAGTCTGGATCAGCATGGTGGCCAGCGAGCGGAGGTCGGCCACGTCGGTACGCTCGCCGAGGTTTCGCAGAGCGTCCTCGCGGGGCGTTCCGGCACGCATCTCCAGGTTCACTATCTGGAGTTCCTCGGCAAGAACCGGACTCATGGTCTCGACCTCGTCCGACACCCGCACCAACGCCTGGTTCAGACCCAATCCGGCCTCCACGCAGACCACCAGCATGTCCAGAGAATCGGGGAGCGCCTTCTGAATCTCCTTCTTGCGGAGGCGAATCTTGCGCCTCAACACACCCGCCGGGAGCATCCAGAAGAAGGCGCCCCCGAGAAGCACCCAGATGACCAGGTTCCTGCCCTGAAGGCTGGGAAGCACGGCGAGGACGATGATGGCTCCCACCACCATCGACAGCACCCGGAGTGAGTAATAGATGGGCGCTGCATTCTGGCGCCGATAGCCCGCCTGGATCAGCTTCTGTCGAGTCTCGAACAGGTCCTTGCGCCCGCTGGCGACACGCTCGCCGAAATTCTGGAGCCACACCTCGAGCTGCTCGCGTTTGGCCTGGCGCTGCCTTCGCTGCGTGAGCCCGCGATTGGAGGCGATCTCCTGCAGCTCCTGAAGACGGCGGCCTACCGACCGTTCCCGGGCCGGGACCAGCTCCGCGATGGCTATCACTCCGAGAATGGCCGTGAGGGCGATCAAGACAGCGACGATAGTAACCATCAGATCTCGATGTCGATGATTCGACGAATGAGGAGAAACCCGAGGAACTGCAGCATGGCTGCTGCCGCGAGCAGGACTTTGCCGATTGGCTCCTCGAACAGGACCGCCATGTATACTGGATTCAAGGCCGTAATCGCCAAGCCGAGGAGAATGGGAAGGGCCGCGAGGATATATCCCGTCAAACGACCCTGCGCAGTGTAGACACTGATTTGCCTCTGCAAAGTGAAACGCTCACGGATCGTATAGGCGATCTTGTCCAGGATCTCTGCCAGGTTGCCTCCCACCTCCCGTTGGACCAGGATGGCGGTCACGAAGATCCGAACGTCCACGAGATCGACTCGGTCCGCCAGGCCGAGGAGTGAATCCTCCAGAGGGAGCCCGAATTTTTGCTCTTCGAAGATCTGCCTGAACTCGGCGGACATGGGCTCGGGAGATTCCTCGGCCACGACCTTGAGCCCGGTTGGAAACGCGTGCCCCGCACGGATGGATCTTCCCAAGAGGTCGATCGCTTCGGGAAACTGCTCCTCGAATCTCCTGATCCGCCTCTTCTTCAGTCGCTTGACGTACATGAACGGGAACCAGAGTCCCCCCAGCCCGGCCAGGGCCGTGGCAACCACGTTTTGCGACAGGATGTACGCGCTGGCGCAGAGCGCCGCGGCGAGTCCGAGGGAAATCAGAATGAACGTGCCGGGCGTCCAGGCCAGGTCCGCCTGCGCAAGAAGCACCTTCAGATCCTGGACCTGCGGCAGGGCCGAGAGGGCCGAATCCGCCTCGCGGTCCCGAATGACCGAGGACTGCGACATCATCTCGCCGGAATCGTCATCGCCCGTTACCGACCGGAGCTGCCTCCGGAAATCGCGGCGCTTTCGCACCTCGCGAAGACTTTCTCCGAGAAAGGCGAGTGACACGACGCCCATGCCCACGGCGAGGAACACGACCAGGGCCGGCAGCCAGTTTGGAGGAAGAAAGTCCAACATGGGAGTCCCTCCGTCAGGCTTCGATATTGGAGAACAGTGAAACCGGAAGCTCCACCCCGTAGGCCAGCATGCGATCCGTGAATCGCGGTCGGATTCCAGTTGCTCTGAACCTGCCGATCACGTTACCCGTTTCGTCTACTCCCTCTCGATCGAATACGAACACGTCCTGCATGGTGATGATGTCCCCCTCCATCCCGGTGATCTCCGAAATGGTGACCATCTTGCGCTGACCATCGGACAGGCGCTCCACCTGAACGAGAACGTTGATCGCACTCGCGATCTGCTGTCGCATGCCTTTTTCCGGGAGATTCAGGCCCGCCATCGAGATCATGGTCTCGAGGCGCGCGAGAGCGTCCCGGGGAGTATTGGCATGCAACGTCGTCAGGGAGCCATCGTGTCCGGTGTTCATGGCCTGGAGCATGTCGACTGCTTCCGCTCCACGGACCTCGCCCATGATGATCCGGTCCGGACGCATGCGCAGAGCATTGATGAGGAGGTGTCTCTGGGATACCGCACCGGCGCCCTCGACGTTTGCCGTTCGCGTCTCGAGCCGCACCACGTGCGGCTGCCGGAGCTGAAGCTCGGCGGAGTCCTCGATCGTGACGATGCGTTCCGAAGCCGGGATCGATTCGGAAAGCATATTGAGCAACGTCGTCTTTCCGGCACCCGTGCCGCCGGAAATGAGCACGTTCAACCGTGCCTTCACTATGCCCTGGCACAACTCGAGCATGGCCGGCGTCAGAGTCTCCGTTCGCAGCAGGTCGGGCGCGGAGAGAACGTCCTTCTTGAACTTCCGGATCGACAGGTGCGGTCCGTCGAGCGCCAGCGGCTGGATGATCGCATTGACGCGAGACCCGTCAGCCAGTCGGGCATCGACCATCGGCGAGGAATCATCGATTCGACGACCCACGGCCGAGACGATTCGATCGATGATCTGGAGAAGATGTCGATCATCCTTGAACCTGACGTCAGTCTTCTCGAGACGTCCGTTGCGCTCGATGAACACCCGGCGATATGTGTTGACCAGGATATCCGAGATCGTCGGGTCCTGGAGCAACGGCTCGATCGGCCCCAGACCGAAGATCTCATCCAGAATCTGGGAAACGAGAGCCTCTCGCTCCTCGTAGTTGAGCGGCGTCGCCTCACGGGCGAGGAGATCGTGCACCACCTTACGGATCTCGTCCACCACCTGCGCTTTGTCGAGCGCGTCGATGTTGGACAGATTCAGTCGCTCCAGGAGCTGACGGTGCACCCGCACCTTCATCTCCTGGAGCGCGCCCATCACCTGTTCTTCACCGGGAGCCCGCAGCGGTGCACCCACCGAGGCATCCGCTCCGTCACTTCCCCAGGGCAATGGCACACCGGCCTGAGGCACTGCTGATGCCGCCTCTACCTCTGCCTCCGAACGACTGTCCTCGTTCATGTAGCCTTACTCCTCTTGCTGCTCTTCGACCCGAGCATTCGCCGGATGCCTCCGAAAAGGCCATCACCGTCCGCCTCCGTCGGCGTGATCCCGGTCACCGCGGTGACCAGAGCCTTGAGGTCGCGTGCGAAAGCCGACTTGTCCGCCATGACGACGGGCTTGCCCGAGTTGATGGAGCTCATGACGGCTTCGAAATCGTTTCCGAGTGTCCAGTAGACGGGCAGGCCCAGCGTCTTTTCGATGTCCTTGAGTGAGATCGGGTCGCTGCTCTGATATCGATTCACCACGAGGCGGAGCCACGTCTCGCCCTTGACCGCCCCCATTCGCTCGAGGAGCGGAAGGCAACGAGTGATGTTGCGCAGTGAAGGTAGATCCACGTTGGTGATCAGGTAAACCTGGTCGGCCTGCTCGAACGTCGCCAGCGTGGGCGGAGAGAAAGATTTCGACGTATCGACGATGATGTAGTCGTAGTGCTGCTTCAGAAAATGGAGAATCTGCCGGATCTGGTCGCCGGTGACCGTCTCGGCCTTGGCTGGATGGAACGGCGCTGAAAGCAGCTCGACGCCCGACTCATGCCTCTCGATGTACGAGGCCAGGAGGCCCGCGTCCACCCGGTGGAAGTTCCGCACCAGGTCGACGAAGCTGAACCGAGGCTCGACACCCAGGAGAAGCGCGGTCTCTCCCAGCTCAAGGTCGAGATCGACCAGAAGTACCTTCTTCCTGGTAACGAGGTGCAACGCCACGGCTATGTTGGTCGCGACACACGTCGAACCCGTTCCACCCTTGGGACTGAAGAACGCCAGAAGCTTGGCGGGCTCGCGTTTCCGCTCGTCCAACTTCCTGCCGAACTTCCGGCTGAGTCGATCGATGGCTTCCTCGACATCCTGCTCCGACAACGGCTTCTGCAGATACTCGGATATTCCCGCCTGCATCGCCTGGAGCAGCTGGTCCGGCGTCAGAGTGGGTCCGACGCCTATGATCCGCCTTCCGGGAGCCCCTTCACCCAGGAACTGGGCGAACTTGAGTCCCATGATCGGGTCGTCGTCCAGGTCCAGGAAGATGAGCTCCGGGTCCAGCTGCCGAAGCTGTTCGAGGCGCGCGTCGTCGATCTCGGTGAACGGAACCGGAATCTCCAGACCGATCCGCAGACCCGAGTCTTGCGACTCGCCTTCGATGACCTGCCGCAGCAGGGAACGAAGGTCGACGTCGGTGGAAATGACCGCGCTCTTGATATCGGTTCCGTTCATATCTCGACGCCACGCTGGCAGCTGTGAGTTGTTGGTTGCACCGCCACGATCACTGACCTTCCATTCCGGGCAACGGTTCCAGCATGCTATCGTCCCAATCCCACACGTCGGGCTCTCCGGTTGGAACCGGCGGGGACTGGTCGAGCGGCTGCACCAGTCTTGGCGTCACGAGAACCAGAAGCTCGCTCTTGTTCTGACGCAGCTCCTTGGAGCGGAACAGACTTCCAAGAACCGGGATGTCTCCGAGGACCGGTATCTTGTCGATGTCCTCGAGGATCGTGTTGTCGATCAGGCCCGCGATCGCGAAGGTCTGCCCATCCGCCAGCTCGATTTCAGTCTCCGCTTTACGGGTGAGGATCGATGGGATGTTGAACCCGGACAGCGTGAGTCCATTGGCGAAGTCGAGGGTGGACACCTCGGGCGCCACGTGCAGGCGAATATTGCCACTCGACTGAATCGTCGGAGTGAAGTTCAGTTTGATTCCGTATTCTCTGAACTGAATCGTCACCGCGCCGACGTTGGCTCCTCCCTGGATCACCGGATACGGGAACTCGCCGCCGGCCAGGAAAGAAGCTTCCTCTCCGTGCACGGCCAGGAGATTAGGCTCGGCGAGGCTGCGAAACAGCCCGTTCGACTTGAGCGCCTGGATGAACGCACCGATGCCGTTCTCATGGTCGATGAGGAAGATGTTGAGAGCGTCGGAGAACGTCTGCGACACGTTCGCCCCGTCTCCTCCCAGCGGCAACTGCCCGCCGGGCGCGCTCGGGCGGCCGGTCGATACGCCGCCGGAGTAGTCGTCTCCGATTCGGAACAGGTTGATGCCGGCCCTCTCGATGGCCGTCCGACTCACCTCGGCGAATCGGACCTGGAGAAGAACCTGCCCCGGATCCGGAACACTGATGTGGTTGACGATCGAAGCATCGTCTGCGGCCACGCCGAGAAAGCCACTGGTAATCGCCAGGATCCGCTCGGCCGTGGGCTCCTGACCCACGCGACCCGACAGGATGACCGATCCGCCCGTCGAGAGGACGGCGATGCTATCGTCGGGGAAGAGATTCTGCAGGTCCTCCTGCAGGCTCTGAACGTCGGGCGAGACGTGCACCTGGTACATGCGCCGTCCGCCCGCGTTGTCCCACAGCAGCAGAGTGGTCGTGCCGCTCATCTTTCCGTTCACGACGATCTCCTGCGAGGAGACCGGTACGGCGTCCGCAATCTCGGGATCGGCAATCGAAATGCGCCGGATAACGACCGGGTGCGAGACGACGTGCGAGTTACCGAGCGCCAGGTCAATCACTCCGCTCGAAGTTACGCTGCTGGATACCACGTCCTGGGCCGGCGCGGGTCGGGCGATGGCGAGGCACGCCAGAACGGCCAGGGCCAGGCCACTCACCGGCGCCACGCGGCGGTGAATTCGGGTCCAAGTGCTGACTGCGTTCATCGTGAGCCGCCCTCGTCAAGAGTTTCCGTTTCTACCTGGTTGCCTCGCCAGACCTCAATCTGCCGGGTTGGCGTCGAGGGAGGCGGTGTTGCACGGCGCGGGGCCGAGGACCGAACGACCTGCCGCTGCGATGGCACGAGACTGTTGAGTCTGGCGCCCTGCGTAGACACAGAGTCGATATCGAGCGTGTTGCGCAGGGCCAGCTGGATCCTGCCGCGTGTCGAGGCCAGGACCAACTCCTCCGCTTCCTCCGGCGACACCAGCACCGTGATCACGGTCACCTGGATCGGCTGGCCGTTCTCGGCTTGCTCGATCACCTGACCCGAGGTGAGCACGGGCACGTTCTGCAGGATCAGCTTGGTCACGGGGTTGTCCGCCTGGTCGAGTGTCACCAGGACGTCTACCCGAGTGCCCGGAAGGACGAACCCGGCGATGCTGATCACGTCGTCGACGCGAACGCTGACTCCGCGCATCCCCTCCGGGATCACGATCGGCAGGCCGCCACCTGCTTCCTTGACCGCGATCTTGCTGGAGATCAGGGGCTCATTGAGGACAACGTGCGTGATCACTCCTCTCCCGAGCACCTCCTCGACAGACGAGCTGTAGCCCTCAGGGAGGAGGCCGCCCGGCCATCCCACAAGCTTCACGTCCTCAGGTGTAAGCACCGTACCGAGAGACAGATCGCGTGCTGCGACCACAACCTCGGTCTCGCTGACCTCGACAGTACGGATCGGACTCTCGGGCTGGCGCAGGTAGTTCAACGCCAGCCAGGCGGCGGCAAGCCCTGACAGAAGAGCCAGTGCCATCACGATGAACAGCCGTCGACTACGCATGGCCAGTTATCCTGTTTCTCGACATGATTATCGGGCTCGCACAGTTTGAGCGTCTACCAGAGAAGGCCGATTACGGCGCCGACCGCTATCGCGACGCCATACGGAACTGTAACGGCGTCCCGGGTCTCGAGCGTTGGCACGGCATCCACCTCACCTCCGCTGATCGCCTTCAAAGCCAGTCCCCTCACGACCGTGACGGTCCCCGACAGACTCGAGCCGAGGCGTTTACGTCGGAAGGAAACCGCTACGGCAAGCACGCCGCCCACCAGGGCGGTCGCGAGCAGAGCGACGAAAGTGCTGTAAGGTCCAAGAAAGGCGCCCACCGCAGTAAGCAGCTTCACGTCGCCGCCACCCATTCCCTTGAGCATGAACAGCGGAAAGACCAGGAGGAACGCCAGAAGGGCACCGAGAAGGCCGCCGACGAGAGCGTCGACGCCACCAGTAGTCAGGCGCAGCACCAGGGCGACGGCCAGGCCGCCTACCGTGATGAAGTTCGGTATTCTACGTGTCCCGACATCAAAAGCCGCAGCGAATGCGACCGTCAGGACCATTCCGACTGCGCTGAGATCCACGGGTGGTCCCCCGAGTTATACGTCTGCTGTTGGTGCTCGGGAGGGCGATCCCCATGGGGGACGCCCTCCCGAAGCGATTTACTTCCCGACTGTTACGGTCCCGCGCTCTGCAGGTTCGACGCGATGTTGTTAAACACCGTCGCGATGATCGGTCCCAGGATGTTCAGGGCAGCGATCACGACGATCGCGATCAGAGCCACGAGCAGGGCGTACTCGACGAGGTCCTGACCGGACTCGTCCGCCCACAGGGCTTTGAAGTGTGCAAGCATGTCTTTTCCTCCCGGCAGACTGCCGTTGATTGAATGCGCGGATTACACGCCGCGCGCGATCGTACATCCGTTAGGGTTAGGTCGCTGCGCTCTGAAGATTCGTCGCAACACCGTTGTAGAACCCGGCAATCGTTGGGCCAAGGAACTCGAGGGCCGCGATGACTACGATGGTGAGGAGAACGAGAAGCAACGCGTATTCCGCGAGGTCCTGTCCGGACTCGTCCGTCCAGAGCCTGCTGAGCGGCCCTTGAAGACGCAGCGATCGACCGAGTCCCGCGGACTCAGCGCGGTAAGGTCGACATGAACGAATCATGCCAGACCGCGAAAGTCGCCTTGCCGAGTCGGCGGGTGATTAGTCTGCCGTGTATCAGGCAATCCCCGTACCGGCCCAATTCTGGCGACATGGAAAACCCGCAACTGTTTGTTGTAAATTGAAATAGACGGCCGCGTCGGTCCGGGTCCAACAACCCTGGTACACTGTCCATCTGTGCCTAGCGCTTGCAAACTGCACTGTTTCACGACTGCGAGACCTGCACGCTCGAGCAGACATCGGGTCGAAAAAATTGTCGCGGTAACGTCACACTTGAACCTGTCCTGCTCCTGGCCGGGGGACCTCCATACGTCAGCCAATCGAGCGCAACGCTCATTCCTCCGGGCATAGCGATGCAACGGCGAAGCTCCCACCGAATATACCGGGTGCCCGGGGCTGTTGCACGGGTGCCACAGATTGAATATCGCTATGAGGGGGGTGTGCAACGCAAGGGGGAGAGCGCCGGAATGGCGCGCTCGTGTGCGGTCGGCGGGCCGGCGCCGCCAGTTCAGCCCGAATCAGCCCCTTCAGCTGACGACGAGCAGTAGCGAACGGTCGTCAAGAGATCCCCGACGAACACGAGTTC
>JBDGXI010000289.1:0-2065 GCA_039584685.1 Gemmatimonadota bacterium
GAGGAACAAGGAACCGGCGCGCGCGACGTTCTTCCCGTTCGCGGATCGGGCCAGCGCCCTGTCGCGCGATCCGGATCGATCGCCGTTCGTTCGTTCGCTGAACGGCACCTGGCGTTTCAACTGGGTCAGCGATCCGGCCGATCGGCCGGACGACTTTTTCCGGACGGGCTTCGACGATTCGGCGTGGGACGAGATTCCCGTACCCTCGAACTGGGAGCTGCTGGGCTACGGGATCCCGATCTACACCAACATCCCTTATCCTTTCCCTGCCAACCCGCCCTTCGTCCCGGACGATTGGAACCCCGTGGGCTCGTACCGGAAGACTTTCGACGTGCCCGCCGATTGGGTGGGAATGCAGGTGTTCCTGCATTTCGGCAGCGTGAAGTCCGCCATGTACGTGAGCGTGAAGTCCGCCATGTACGTGTGGGTGAACGGGCAGGCGGTCGGATACAGCCAGGGAAGCAAGACGCCGGCCGAGTTCAACATCACCCCGTTCCTCGAGTCGGGGCCCAACACGCTGTCCGTGCAGGTATATCGCTTCTCGGACGGAGCGTACCTGGAAGGGCAGGACTATTGGAAGATCAGCGGGATCGAGCGGGGCGTGTTCCTGATGGCCACGCCGACGGTTCACGTGCGCGATGTGTGGGCCCGGGCGGAGCTCGATGCCGAGTACGCGGACGGCCTCCTCACGATCGAGGCGGAGTTGCGAAGCGTCCTGGCCCGCCCGGTTTCTGCCTACCGGCTGACCGCGGAACTGCTGGACGGTGGTGGCGCGCCGGTCTTCCTCACTCCGCTCACCACCACGTTCGGGCTCGAGGCGGCCGGGACGGGCTTCGTGACGCTGGACGGCGCCGTGCCCGCGCCTCTCGAGTGGACGGCCGAGACGCCCAGTCTGTACACGGTGCTTCTCACTCTCGCGGACGACGACGGCGAGGTGTTGCAGGTCATTCCCGTCCGGGTGGGCTTCAGGACCGTGGAGATTCGGGACGGACTGCTCCAGGTGAACGGCATCCCCGTCACGCTGCGGGGCGTGAACCGGCACGAGCACGATCCGCACACCGGACGCGTAATGTCCGACGAGCTGATGCTCCGGGACATCGAGTTGATGAAACGCTACAACGTCAACGCCGTCAGGACTTCTCACTATCCGAGCGATCCGAGGTGGTACGACTACGCCGATGAGTACGGCCTGTACATCGTGGACGAGGCCAACGTCGAATCGCACGGAATGGGATACGATCCGGATGTCACGCTGGGAAACGATCCGGCCTGGAAGGCGGCCCACCTGGACCGGACGGTGCGCATGGTGAGGCGCGACCGGAACCACCCGTCCGTGATCATCTGGTCCCTCGGCAACGAGGGCGGCGACGGCGTCAACTTCGAGGCGGCGTCGGCCTGGATCCACCAGGCGGACCCTTCGCGCCCCGTGCAGTACGAGCGGGCGATCCAGCGTCCGCATGTGGACATCTACGCCCCGATGTATGCCCGCATCCCGCACCTCCTGGACTACGCGTCCGAGCCACGCGACCGGCCGCTGATCATGTGCGAGTACGCGCACGCCATGGGAAACAGCGTAGGCAACCTGCAGGACTACTGGGACGTGATCGAGGCGCACGACCAGCTCCAGGGCGGTTTCGTTTGGGATTGGGCGGACCAGGGACTGTATGCGGAAACCTGGCAAGGCGAGGCCTACTGGGCGTACGGCGGTGACTACGGCCCGCCGGGCGTGCCGAGCGATGGCAACTTCCTCATCAACGGGCTCGTGGCGCCGGACCGGACGCCGAATCCCCATTTCGAGGAGGTGCGGAAGGTCTACCAGAACATCAGGGTGCGACCGGTGGACCTCGCGCAGGGGCGCGTACGGATCGTGAATCGGCACGACTTCACGGATCTCGTGGAGTTCGCGGGGTCGTGGGAGTTGAGCGCGGACACGCGCGACGTTGTGGCACGAGGCGATCTCGGTATCCTGGAGCTCGCTCCGCACGACTCGATCGAGCTGGCCCTTCCACTGCCGCCGTTCGACACAGCGCCGGGGGTGGAATACTTCCTCCGCGTAGAGTTCCGC
>JBDGXI010000111.1:0-7109 GCA_039584685.1 Gemmatimonadota bacterium
TCCTCCCAGCCGAGCTCCGGATGGCGGTGAAGGTCGCGCCGAAGCGCCACCATGCGGTCGAACAGGGAAGGATCGATCGAAGCGACCATGCGCCAGCCTCCCGGTGCCTCGAGGGCCGCCAGCGGGGCGGTCCTCCGCTCACCTGCACGAAACCTAGCATCTGAAAGTACCGGGCGCTCGCAGGCTCGAGGCTCGCGAGTCGGCAAGCGCCCTGTCGGAGGAAGGTCAGTCCTGGCTGAACCGATCGAGGAACGCTCGCTCGCGTTCGGTCAGGCTCTGGAGCCCCTGGGTGCGCAACTTCTCGACGATCTCGTCGTATGCTTCCCGGTTCACGGGATGCAGGGACTCCCTGTCGATCGCCGCCCAGCGCTCGGCCGCATCCCGGTCCTGCAACCAGCCGCGTCGCCGGCCGCCGTCTGCCTGCTTCTTGAAACGAGCCGCCGGCGAGTTCTTCTCGCGCCACTTGAGAAACACCCAGGCCCCGAGGAATCCACCGAGGTGCGCGTGGTGCGCGATACGCTGCGGCGAGCCGAAGACCTCCAGCGCGATCCCACCCACGGCGATGAGCGTGGCCAGGATGACCACCGTGCGGATCCTGATCGGCACCGGGATCGGGATGATCAGGATCCTCTCGTCGGGCCAGTACTGCGCGAACGCGAATAGAACTCCGTACAGAGCTCCGGATGCACCCACGACGGCGGTCATGGTGGAGAACGTCGGGATGACGAATGGCACGACAACCGAGACGAGTCCCGCCACGAGACCGCTGAACAGGTAGAGCTGCAGGAAGACGCGGCCTCCGAGGCGACTCTCGAGCCGCGGCCCGAAGAAATACAGGACCAGCATGTTGAACGCGAGGTGCCAGAATCCCCCGTGCAGGAACATGTACGTGAACAGAGTCCAGGGACGGCTCACGACCCACGCCGGGACGAGGGCGAACAGGGAGAACAGGGAGGGAACCGCTCCCGAAAGAAAGAAGAGAGCCACGTTGGCGAACAGGAGCCGGGTCACCCAGGGTGTCATGGCGCTACGGTAGGCGACGGCCGGGCAGGGCGCCAGTACGGGCGCTCCGCCAGATGCTGTCCGGGCTGACGGTGGCAGGCGGTCAGATCGGCAACCAATAGCTGGCCTTGATAACGAAGAAGCTTCGGCCGGGCGCGGAGAGGCTGCGCCAGGCGTCACCCGGGTGCACGGGGTCCGGCCGTGTGACCGGGACGCCCGAGCCGTTGTCGATCTGCCAGACGAGGAAGAGCGTCGAGTTGGGCCGCCACTCCCAGCGGAACACGATGTTGCTCCGGAACGAGAGGGCATGGTAATCCTCCCGCTCGAAACTGAACGTGTCGTCCCCGTCCGTGACCGTGATGAGCCGGGGCGCCTCGCCTTCGCCCTCCTGGATCGTGGTCCCGTCCGTGCCGTAGGTACGCAGATAGCGGCTGCCGGTCGCCTCGAGCTCGCCATATCTCGAGAAAGTGCCGGCGGCCGCGAAGGGCTCCGCATACCCTTCGATACTGAGATCCGGCGTAAACGCGTAGTTGAGCCGGATCTGCATGGTGACTTCACTTCCGTCGAGGTGCCCGAACACGTAGCGCGATCCGAACGTAGCGGGCCCTCCCCCGTCGAACGTCTCTACGTACTGACGGGTCTCGTGCCACCGGGCATACTCGGGCTTGAAGCTGAGCTGGAACGCCCCGCCCGGCTTGAACTCGATGTCTCCTCCCACCCAGGCACCCCAGTCACCCAGCTCGCCACGGTTGTAGTGCGCGTTCAGCCGAAAGGTGGTCAGCTTGCGGCGGTCCGTGTTGAAGTTGCCGCTGAACGAGATGTTGCTGCCGGTGCCCATACTGGGGCCGCCGCGCGTCAGGAAGTCACTCTGGGCGCGCGGCCGGTAGCCGATTTCGGCTCCGAACCCCCAGAAGCTGAGTAGCGTGAAGCGGGCCCCCAGCTCGATCTCTCCCGGCTGCCGGACCCACCCGTAGTTCCAGGAGCTCTGAGCGTCCAGCTGCACGCTGAAGTCCTGAAACGTGGATCCCGGCTGGGTCTCCCGGTACTCCAGGCGGGCCTCTCCTTCGATTCGATCCGCCTTGCGCAACCGCCCCGCATCATTGATGTCGAACCCGGGCGAGTCCGCGCCCAGACCGACGCCCCACAGCCAGTGCACGGCGCTCTCGCGCTCGAACTGGAGGCGCGCGCGGTAACCGGAAAGCGATGTCCTGGTGGTGTCGTAGTCCACGTAGTCGGCGTCGGGGCGCTGGAAGTAGTGCGAGCTGAACTCCTGCACTCGCTGGATGGCCTCCGGCGTCCCGGCTATGTAGCTGCCGGCGGCGAGTCCGCGCAGCTCGTAGGTGCCTCCGTCGACCCTTATGTTCCAGTCCACCTGCCCGGCGTAGGCCTCGCGGTTCATCTCGAACAACAGTGCGTCCCGGGTTCCGAGGTCCCGGCGCACTCCCGTTCCGGAAAGCCCGACCGTGGAGCCTTCCACGCCAAATTCCTGCTTCAGGCTGGCCGCGGCCCAGTAAGTGGCCGGCTGGACGCGCGCGTCGCCGAACTCTCCGGTGGCGCTGTCGTACGTCCGGGCGCTCTCCTCGGCGGTGACCGAGACCAGGGCGCCGACGGAGAGGCCGCCCGGCGTGCGACCGGTGAGTTTGCCGGCCGTCAGGATCGTTGTGTTCCGGGGATAGTCGGCGTATTCAGCGTCCACGCCGCCGCCTGGTCGAGCCCCGATGCGTCTCGAATAGAACAGGCCTTCCGACTCCAGCAGCTCCTTGCCCTCCACGAAGAAGGGACGCCGCTCCGGGAAAAACGTGGGAAACGCGGACAGGTTCACCTCCGCCGGATCCGCCTCGACCTGGCCGAAGTCCGGGTTGAACGTCGCGTCCAGTGTCAGGCTCGGCCCGATGCCCATCTTGAGATCGGCGCCGGCCCTGCCGTCGAACTCGCTTCGACTCGAAAACGGATCGTCGGGGTCGATCAGGCTACTGCTCGTGATCTGGGTGCCGCCGGCCACATAGGGCACCAGCTCGACCGGCCGCCTCGTCTTGATACCCTGCAGTCCTTCCAGATCGCCAAACCAGGAGGGCCACCCGGCTTCGTCCCGCGGCACCGCTATCCAGTAAATGTCCTCGCTCTTGCCCGGAATGTACCGGTTGATGTTGACTCCGAACGCGTTGGCTTCGTCCCTGTTGAAGCGAAGCTGCGAGAACGGGATCCTCATCTCCGCCGTCCAGCCGACGGAATCGATCACGGCGTTCGCGTGCCATACGGGGTTCCAGCTGTAGTCGCGGTCGCGGAAGTTGTCTGCGTCCTCGCCCGTGTACCAATCCAGGCGAGTTCCGGCGGCCGTGACCGCGATGGAGAAGTACGTTCGACGGTTCTGATAACTGTCGATGTTGACGATGAGCCGCTCGGAATCGCCCGATTCGTCCCGGCGGGACATGATCGCCCGAATCTGGGACGGATCCTCCGAGTACATCCGCGCGCCCACGTACAGGGCGGTTTCCGTATACACGAAGGAAAACTCGGAGCGCTCGGTCGCCGGAAATCCCGGGTTCGGGCTGCGCTGCGTGAAGTCCGAGGTGAACGTGACCCGGCTCCAGATCTCCTCTTCCAGGCGGCCGTCCACGTCGATGCTCTCGCCCGGCTGCAGCCTCGTAGCGCCCAGGGTCTTGCTGACGCATGAGGGAAGGGTGCGGCGACACGGGACCCATTCCTGGATCGTTTCCTCCTGGACGCCGGCGTCCGGGACCTGCTGCGGGTATGTCACGGACGTGATGGGGGCAGCAGCAGTCGGAAAGCCGACGATCAATGCTGCTGCCGCGAAGATCGCGGTTAGCGGTGCAGGGAACCTGAAATGCACGAGTCCTCGGCGGCTTCTCCCAGCCGCGCGGGTTAATCAGCTCCGTCTATGATCCGGCCGCCGCGCGCGTGGAAACCAGTCGGTCCGGCGCGTCACGCATGCTCACGATCTCTGCTATGCCGTCACCCACCATATCGAGCAACCGAGCATAGCTCGCAGCGGCTTCCGAAGCTTCGCCCAGCGCTTCGTGGGCCCGTCCCTTCAAGTACAGGGAACCCTGCAGCTGGCCCGGATTCAGTCGGTTTCCGGCCTGACTGATCCGCTCCATGTTTTCGGCGATTTCGAGCGCTTCACGCGCGCGGCCGACCTCGATCAGGGCGAGAGACTCCTGCATGCTCGGCCCGACGAGAGCGGGTCGCGGCGCTCCGACGAGCTCCCGGGCTTCGTCGTACAGCTGGGCGGCGGCCTGAGCGTCCCCCTGGTACCATGCCACGATCGCGTCCACCAGGAGGGTGACCAGGGCGACTTGTCCCTGCATGATCGGAGGCGCAGCGGCGAACCGGGCGACCACCGTGTCACGCACCTCGAGCATCTCATCGATCCGTCCTTGTTCGCCGCTGTTGACGAGTAGGCCGAACATCACGCCGCCGAGAAGCTGATCGATTGCATCGGCCTCGCGCAGACTCGCCTCCGCTCCCTCGTAGTCGCCCATGAAGGTGGCCAGTTGTCCCGACTCCACGAGGGGCTGAATCTGCAGGTCCGGCCGGTTCAGATCCGCCGCCAGTGCGGCTCCCGATCGCCAGGCGGCCAGCGCCTCAGGGTAGCTGCCGTCCGCGATGTAGGTATCACCAAGCAGGCGCCGCGCGTACACGGCAGCGTCCGCGCTCTCAGGCTCCATGTGGGGCTCGAGGGCCTCCCTGGCTCCCGCCGGATCGTTCTCGCGCAGGTGAGACCGAACCAGATGTTCGAGGGAAGCCAGGAATCCAGGTTCGATTTCGAGGGCGGCCTTGAACTCCTCGCGCGCGTCCTCGTTCCGCCCGATCATCTCGAGGATTTCACCGCGCGAATCGTGGGGATTGGCCTGACCCGGCTCCAGCTCCAGGTACCGCAGGCTGAGGGAATCGGCCTCCTCGGCATCGCCGGCCCTGCCCGCCATGTAGGCGAGGTGGTTGATGCCCGGCGCGTAGTATGGGTCGAGGCGCACAGCCTCCCGGATGATCGCGCGGCCCTCTTCGTCCCTGTCCGTCGCGTCATAGAAGACGCCCAGCTGATACCGGGCTTCCTTCTCCTCCGGGTACTTGTCGATGAGCTCCCGGAGCAGCGAGTCGGCCGCCTGCTGGTCCCGCTCGAAATTGGCCGCGAACATGGCCTCGATCATGTAGCGATCGCGCTCGGTGGCCTTGTCCTTGTTGAGGTCGGCGTTCTGAAATGCGAGCAGCGCGTCCTGGCCCACCACGTTGCCCAGCATGCCCAAACGCAGCCAGGCGATGGCGAACTCCGGATCCAGTTCCACCGCACGTCGATAGCTCCTCTCGGCCTGTTCCAGGAGGAAGCGTCGTTCGGCCAGGAGTCCCTCCTGGTATTCCCGGTAGGCTTCGATGTTGCCCGTGGCGAGCTGCGTCACCGGCGTCAACTCGGTGGGCGTGAACGCGGGACCCACCATCTGTCCGGACAGGCGAGCGGATACGTCGTCCACCAGGGCGAAGACATCCGAGCCGCGCGACTGCTCTGCCGCCGTGACCGTACCGTCTTCGAGATCGATCATCTGTACATCGATTCGGACCTCGTCGGCGACGGCCATGAATGACCCGTGCAGCAACCTGCGAGCTCCCGATTGGGCTGCGATCTGAAGCGCCAGGTCATCCGGGATCGCTTCGGTCTCCTCCCGTCCCGCCTGTCGAAGCAGGTCGAGGAGACGCTGGGCGCTCACCACCCGAAGGCCCTCCAACTGCGCCAGGTTGGTCGTGAGCATGTCCGCCAGGCCCGGTCCGAGCCAGTCCAGACTGTCGACGCCCGAACGGTTGGTGAACGGAAGGATGGCAAGTGATCCTTCGCCCAGGTCTTCGGGCAGCAGACCGGCCGGAGCGAGGGCAAAA
Organism: Gemmatimonadota bacterium; assembly: GCA_039584685.1. Classification (GTDB taxonomy): domain Bacteria; phylum Gemmatimonadota; class Gemmatimonadetes; order Palauibacterales; family Palauibacteraceae; genus Benthicola. The sequence continues at coordinate 5,890 of JBDGXI010000111.1, forward strand.
GATCGGGGCTCCGGACGATCACGGGTGAGGATGACTCCGGATCCGATCAATCCGATCAGGATCAGGCCTCCGACCATCAGTCCTTCGGACCGGGTCACGTTCTGCTTTCCTCCCGCTCCGTGGTACCACGAGATGATGAGAGCGATCGGGAGACCGACGCCGATCATGAGGAGAGCGCAGTCGAGGACCACGCGCTCGAATCCGTAGTTCTCCACCACGAAGCCGATGAACTCCAGCCCCACCCAACCGGCGCCGAGATACAGCACGGCTGTGCGCAGGACGTGCCGTTCCTGTAGTTGCCGGAAGAATTCCCTCACGAGTCCTCTCTCGAGGCTTCCGCCTCTTTCAATCGAGCCAGGCTTTCCTGTGTATCCGCATCCTCGCGTAATCCTCAAAGCTAGGATACGGCTTCGGGGACGGCCAGTTTCACAGGGATGCACGAGAACCGCCGCTCCGGGATGGGTACCCGAAGCGGCGGCTCGCTATTCGACGCATCCGGACCGGAGCCCGGTGCGCTATTGCATCAGCATCAGCACCAGCGCACGCGCACGCGGTACGTGATCGTGGTCTCGCCTCGCGGCGGGATCTTCACCGTGAACTTGAAGGTGTGGGCGTCCAGCTTCGTGGCGCGATGCGAAGATGAGAGGATCTCCCAGTCGGCTCCGATCGGCTCGAACACCTCGACCTCGGTCTCTTCGTCCTTGTGGTTCCGGAGCTTGATCTCCCATTCGCTCTCGGTGACGCAGTCGGCGATGATGTCGAAGTCCATCTGCCGGCGGTCACCCACCACGTCGAACGCCTCGCCCATCTTGATCCGCACCGTCTCGTCGCGCGGCGTGTGGTCGATCCGATCCTCGCCGATGAACTGCTGGGCGCCCGATGCATCGCTCTTGTACACCCGGACGATCCCGGCGGGGAGCGGCATCCCGAGGCTGTTCTTCTCACTGTTCTCGAAGTCGAGGAACACGCCGACCTTCTGGTTCGACTCGACCTGCCCGTACGAGCCCCGGAAGTAATGGGCGGCGCCGTAGAAGATGAGCCGCTTCTTGATCCCGAAATCGGAGGCCTCGAGGAGCGTGACCTGTTTCTGCTCGTTGTTCAGCACTGTGGCCGGACGATTCAGCGTGTACAGGTGATATTCGAAGAACGCCTCCTCGGCGAACGCCTCGTCCATTGCCATTTCGGCTCTCATGAACGATTTGCGAGCCTGACCGTAGGCT
>JBDGXI010000290.1:0-2984 GCA_039584685.1 Gemmatimonadota bacterium
CGACATTTCGTCACCGGCGGGATGACGATCGACCAGATTCCGCTCGACTGGCTGTACGGACCGGGCGTCATCGTCGACCTGCGGGACGAGATGGACGAACTGGCTGCCTACACTCCGGAGATGATCGACAGCCGGGTCGAAGTGAAGAAGGGGGATATCGTCATCCTTCACACGGGCTGGGGTCGATTTGCCCAGTTCGGTGAGACGCCGGACGAAGAGCGTTACGTCCACGTGCACCCGGGCGCCCATCCGGACATGGTGCCGTGGCTCCTGGAGAAGGAGGTCCACATCTGGGGCGTCGACGCGATCTCGACCGATCATCCCATGGACCTCCCGATCGGACGCTTCCTCGGCAAGGGCACGTTCGGGCACTGCGACCGGGTTCGGAAGCTGGCGGAGGACAAGTTCGGAGGCCCGGAGGGGGTGGCGCGCCTGTTCCCGGACGAGGACTACCAGCTCACGCACAACAAGCTGTTCCCGTTCAACTGCATGCACGTCGAGAACCTGGGCGGCGACATCGCGGCGCCGGAGCTCCAGAACCAGCGGCTCACGATCGGGATCTTCCCGTGGAAGTTCAAGGACGGCGAGGCGGCGTTCTGCAGGGCCATCGCGTTCGTGGAGGACTGAGCAGGTCGTGAGTGACGGGGCCTCGATCGCCCTGCTTCCTGCCGTGGAACTGCGGCGCCGGGTGGCGGGTGGCGAGCTATCGCCGGTCGAGGTCCTCGACGCGTGCCTGGAGCAGATCGAGCGGCACAACGATCGGATCAACGCGGTCGTGACGCTCGATGAGACTGCGCGTGAACAGGCCCTCGCCCTGGAGCGCCGGCTCTCGGCGGGGGAGGAACCCGGCCGCCTGTGCGGCCTGCCCGTCGGGATCAAGGACACCACGCCGGTCGCGGGGGTGCGCACGACGTACGGCTCGCCCCTCTACTCTGACTACGTGCCGGCCGAAGACGCGCTGGTGGTGCGCCGCCTGCGTGCGGCTGGGGCCGTGATCCTCGGCAAGACCAACACGCCCGAGTTCGCGGCGGGCGGTAACACGTTCAACGAAGTGTTCGGCCGCACCCGCAACCCGTGGAACACCGAGTTGAGCGCCGGAGGCTCGACCGGCGGTGGAGCGGCCGCCCTCGCGACCGGGATGATCGCCCTGGCCGAGGGAACGGACCTCGGCGGCTCACTGCGCGTGCCGGCCTCGTTCTGCGGCGTGGTGGGGCTGCGCCCTTCCCTGGGCCTGATTCCCACCGAGCCGACCGACTGGCCGGCGGACGACCTCAGCGTCACCGGACCGATGGGGCGCACGGTGGCGGATGTCGGACTGATGTTGGGGGCGGTCGCGAAAGCCTCTGTGAAATTCCCACTTTCCCACTTTCTCACAGGATCGGACAACACACACGTAGCCGAGGGCCGCCTCGCTCAGGGAACGCGGGTCGCGTACGCACCGGACGTTGCGGGCCTCGGAACCGACCCGGCCCTGGAGCGCGTATGCCGGGAGACGGCTGAATCGCTCGACAGCTCAGGCGTCGAAGTGGAGGAGATCGACCTCGATCTCTCAGCCGGACTCGAGACGTTCCTCACCCTGCGCGGCCGGTGGATGGTGGAGCACCACCGCTCACGGCTCGGTCGGCTGGGCGACTTGGGGCCGAACCTGGCCGGTAACATCAGGGCCGGACTGGCTCTTACGGCCGCAGACGTGGAGGCGGCCGAAACCGCACGGGAGGAACTGCGGCGGAAGATGCGAGTCCTGCTCGAAAGCTCACGCCTTGCGTCCCCGTGCCTCCGTTCCCGGTCGAGCAGGATTATCCCGAATCGATCGGGGGGCGGAAGATGGAAACGTACATCGAGTGGATCGCCCCCACCTTCGTCCTCACGCTGACCGGCCTGCCCGTGGCGTGTGTGCCGGCGGGACTCGACCCGAACGGCCTTCCGGTGGGAATCCAGGTCGTGGGACCGCCCAAGGGCGAGGAATCGGTGCTCTCCCTGGCGGGGCGATTGGAGGCGCTCAGGCCTCTCGGACCGCCGCCGGGCCTCGGCGTGGCTCTTTCCGGCTGACGGCGGCTCTCTAGATCCCGTACTTCTCCGCGTAGGAGATCAGCGCCGCCTCGAACACCTCCATCGGCGGACGCACCAGTCCCGCCCCGATCTGCCCGATTCCTGCCTCACGGTGCGCGATGCCGGTGTTGATGCGTGGGGTGATCCCCAGCTCCACGACCTTCCGGATGTCGATTCCGGTCGGAGTCCCGCGGAAATCGAGCGCCGGAATCGTGAACTGCAGGTGGTCGGTCGCGGTGATCTCGTACATCTCCATCGTGGTGTTCACGGCGTCCTTCGGCGTGCCGCTCACGAATGTGACGATGGCCGGGGCCGCCGCCATCGCGAAGCCGCCGATTCCCGCGGTTTCGGTGATGGTGCTGTCCCCGATATCGGCGTTGGCATCGGCGGCGCTGAAACCCGAGAAATAGAGGCCGTCCGGCACTTGCGCCGGCGCAGTGAACCAATCGTCGCCGAGCCCGCTCACCCGGATCCCGAAGTCCGTGCCGTTGCGGGCCATGGCGGTGACGATCGTGCTGCCCTCCACCCCGTGCGCCGCGTCCGCCATCGCTTTGCAGGCCGCCATCACCGGGTTGAGCACGCTGAGTGCGTTGTCGCCCAGGAAACGCAGGACCTCTTCGGCGACGTCGGGTGAGGCGACCCTCGCCACGTGCGGCGCCAGGAGCTTGAGGAACAGGAGTGACCCGGCCTTGTTCCGGTTGTGCCCCTCGTCGCCCATGTGCAGTGCCTCGGCTAGGAGGGCCCGCAGATCGAGCTCGCCGCCGGCCGTCAGAGCGTCCGCCAGGACCGGCGCCATCACGGTGTTCATCCAAGCCAGCTTTTCCAGAACGTCGGGACTGTAGGCGCCGTAGCGCAGCACCTTTCCGTATCCCTCGTTCAGGTTGGAAAAGGCCAGGTTGCCGTGCGTGACGTTCTCGACGACGTAGACGGCCATC
>JBDGXI010000027.1:0-27051 GCA_039584685.1 Gemmatimonadota bacterium
GGCGGCCAGCCAATCAGGCGCCGGGTCGGACCACACGGTATCGCCTCGCGAACGGCACTTCCAGGTCGTCCTCCCAGACGCCGTACAGCGCACTCTCCGTCACTACTCGCAATTGGAATCCATCAGGGAGAGGTACTCGCCCCAGGTACTGTCCGTCCGGCTCGAACACGTCCAGCGCGTTCGTCCACGGTCCGAGGAACGAGTCCTCCTCGAGCTCAAACAGCCCCGCGTCGTGGACCCCTATCCATAGTCTGCCGTCCGGGTCCGACACCCACACGCGCTGAACCTCCGGCACCGTAGCCTCGAACTCCGCGTTCTCCAGCATCTCCTCCATCCTGCTCGCCGCCCCGGGAAAGGCCGACGCCCCCTCGCGCATCCTGTCGATCTCCCGCTCGCGGTATCGCTCGGTCACCGGAACGGGATCCACTTCCCGCCTCACGATTCGCTGGAGCCCTGCGGACGGGTCATGCAGCTGGATCTCGTATGGAGATCCGGCCGACAGTGCAATGATCCCATCCGACCGGGGCATCCAGGTGTGATTCGGTTCGAAGAAGCGGATCGTCGGGCTGGTGAAGTCCACGTTGACGGTCCAGGCGGCGATCGTGTCGGGCGAAACCACACCGTCCGGATCGACTTCCATGAGGACCACGGGTATCCTGCCGTCCTCGGCGCCCGGATCGAACACCTGGACCTGCACGAAGGAGCGTCCAGCGGGCGAGACCTGCCAGGCTCCGAACGTGCCCACCGTGCGCGTCGCGGCCTCGTCCCGGGCGCTCGGGAGCCGGGTCGAGCTCAGGTAGTCGCCGCCCAGGGTGAGCCAGTGCAGCACGGAGGGGAATGCCTCGGACACGGCGACCCGCCCGTCGCTCAAGGGGGTGACTGCGGCGGGACGCAGAAACTCGCCCGGCCCCTCCCCCTCCCCACCGAAACGTCCGGCCGAGCGTCCAACCGAGTCGAACACGTGAACGAGTTGAGTTTGGCCATCCAGCACCAGCATCCCATCCTCCGGTCCTGGCGATACCCAGGCGATGCGGCCGAAAGCGAGCGGCCCGTCCAGCTCGCCGACCTGGAGATCGGCCACCAGCTCCCAGGCCTCATCGGGTCCCCAGCCCGCGCCACGGTTCGTTACGACCTTGACGCCGCTCGAGTCCGCGACGGTTACACCGCTCGAGTCTGCCCCGGACCCGGGTGCGTCGCCCCGGGGCGCACAGCCCGCGGCCAGTACGGGGCATGCGAGGACGGCGATCAACAGCACGATAGATGTAGAGTTGACGGGACGATGAATTCCCGTGCGAGAGGTGGACTGCATGGCGCCCCCAATCCGTGTTCAGGCCTCCCTTGCCACCAGGTACCGATAGGCCACCGGAATCGCCACGAGCACGAACAAAGTACTCGATATCAACCCACCTATCGTAGCTAGTGCCAGTGAGTTCCAGATGTTTTCATCCTGCGACTGTGCGAACAGGACCAGTGGAAGCAACCCGAAGACCGTGGTGAAGGTGGTCATCAGGATGGGGCGCACGCGTTCCAGAGTTCCCTGCAGGATGGCTTCACGAGTCGGCAAGCGCTGCCGGAGCTCGCCGATATGGTATACGATGAGGATGGCGTTGTTCACCACGATGCCGCCCATCATGATCGTGCCGATGTAGGCGGTGCGCGTGAACGTGGCATCCGCGTAGAAGAAGATCAGGAAGACCCCGATCAGGGCCAGCGGCAGGGTGAGCAGCACGACGAACGGAGCCGCCAGCGACTCGAACAGGGCCGCGGTCACCATGTATATGAGCAGGACGGCGAAGATGACCGCCAGATAGACCTGCGTCTTCTCTTCCTCGTCCCAACCCCAGCGATCGTCTTCTTCGATCTTGTACCCGGGCGGTAGCGTAGTCGCCTCCACCACGGCGTCACGAACCAGGTCGCCCAGCTTCCTGGGCCCTCTGAATTCCCAGGCGACCGTTCGCTGATACTGCTGGTCCTCGCGTAGAATACGGGACAGCACGTTCCTCCGCTCCACGTGCGCGACGTCTGCCAGGCGCACTTCCCTGCCGCTCGGCGAAGGCACACGTAGCTGGCGCATGTCGATCAGGTCGAACTCCCGGTATCCCTCGAGCTTGACGGCGAACGGGAGCTCCTCCGCTCCCACCCTCAGGACCTGCGTCCGTGGCCGGTCGCTCGGAAGGTTCGCCGAGACGAAGCGGAGCAGGTCCTCCACCGTGAGGTCGTGCGCCCCGAGCGCTTCGCGGTCCACGGCCAGGTAGTACTCGAACTCCTTGTCCCGCTCGAACCACCGCCCGCTCGCGTTCGGGTCCACGTCCTGGATCCGGCTGAACCTCTCGAGTCGCTCCGCGAGGTCCTCGCCTAGTGCCTGTACCTGGAGGTAGTTGTATCCGAGGATCTTGAGCGAATAGTTGGGCGGAGAAGCTCCGCCTCCGTAGAACGAAGGCCCGTAGCCGTACACCCGGACGTCGGCCCCGGAGAACTGGTAGCTGTACGCCACCATCTGCTCCTTGATCGCCACCGGCACCTGGGTCGTCTCGAGATCCTTGGGAAAGGTGACGCGTATGAACGAGTATTGCGGCTGGACCCACGTCTCGTAACGCTTCACCTCGGGCATCGAAGCGATCTTCTCTTCGAAGGCGCGCGCCAGACCGTCCGTCCGCTCGAGCCCCGCGCCGCGAGGGAAGGTGATGTTCACCGTGATGTAGGTGTCCTGCCCCCAGAACGACGACCACCGGATTCCCCTCGTGACGTGCTCGTCGAACAGCCACCAGCTTCCTCCCAGCGCCGCGAGACATACCGCGGTCACGAGAACGGGGTGGTCGAGAGCGAAGCCCAGTACGCTCCGGTAGATGCGAATGTAGGGCGGAGCCTTGGCACCAGTCGCGTCCTGCCGCGTCGGCCCCGGCGCCGTCGCATCCGTGGCCGCACCTGCGCGGCCCTCCTCGATCTCACCAGGACTCGCGGGAACGCCGTATACCCTGGCCCTCCAGTGGTGAATCCGACCCGCCATCGTGGGAACGAACGTGAACGCGACGAACAGACTGGCTATGATCGAGAAAGCCACCGCGAACGCCAGGGGCAGATAGTAGATCCGGAGCTCGCCCTGGAGGAACAGGAACGGCACCAGCACGATCGCCGTGGTGGCGGTCGCGGCGATGACGGGCAGCATGACCTGCCTGGCCCCGTCGGACGCGGCCTGGCGCGCGGGTTTCCCGAGGTGCGAGTGCCGCTCGACGTTCTCCAGTACCACGATCCCGTTGTCAACGATCAGCCCGAACCCCCAAGCCAGTCCGGCCAGCGTGAGGACGTTCAGCGAGAAACCGCCGATGTACAGCATGTTAACGGCAATCAGGACGCTGAACCCGATGGTGGCGAACACGACGAGAACCGCCCCCATCGACCGCAGGAAGAGCGTCAGCACCACGAAGATCACGATCGCGGCCGCGATCGCCCGAAGCCGCAGGTCGGTGAGCTGCTGCCGGATCTCCTTGCTCTGATCGTCGTCCAGTTCCAGGGTCGCCCCGGGCGGCATGCGGGCCTCGAGGGGGCCGACCGCCGCCTTGACCGCGTCCGCTACCCGGACGGCGTTGGTCCCGGACTCCCGGGTCACGAAGATCGAGATCGTCGGCTGACCGTTGATGCGGAAATACGAGGTCGCGTCCGCCGTCTGCTCGCGGACCGTTCCGATGTCGCGCAGTCGGACCACCCCGTCTGCACGCTGCAGGATCACCAGATCCTCGAGCTCCGAGACGCGCCGCACCCTCGTGCGCACGGCGAGCGTCACCTGCCGGCCTTCCAGCACGAGTGAGCCGGGGGCCCGTAGCGTGGACAGGTCCCGAATCCGCATCTCGACCTGTTCAGGTCTCAGATCCAGCGCCTCGAGCTTCTGGCGGTCCAGCTCGATGGCGACTTCCCGATCCTGGTCGCCCCAGACGAGCACCCCGGCGACGCCGTCCACGCCCGACAGGACGGGCTCGATCTGCTCTTCCGCCACTTCGGCGAGGCGGCTGAACGTATACGGCCCGTGCAGCTGATAGCTGAGGAAGCGCTGCTCTTCATCGGAGAACTCCCGCGGCACGAACGGCTGAATCTCCGGGTACACGGCCGGAGGAAGCTCCTCGCGCAGGGCGGCGAAGCGCTCGCTGAGATCGAGCTGCGCGAAGTCCATGCGCACATCGCGGTCGAACTCGATGTCGATCTCGGCACTCGAGCCCATCCCGCGCGGATCGGCTCTCGAGGTGGAGGTGATCTTTCGGACCCCCTTGACCTGCTGGGCCGCCGCCTCCAGCGGCGAGGTGACGAAGGCCTCCATCGCCTCCGGGGAAGCTCCCCCCCATGAAGCGTTGACAGTCAGCCTCGGATAGTCCACGTCAGGCAGGAGCTCAACCGGTATCAGCCGGAAGCTGTACGCCCCCAGGGCCACGAGCGCCACGTAGATCGCAGCGGTGGCGACCGGCCGTTTGATGGACAGATCGATCACTCTACCCCTCCCTCGTCGGCGCCCGCTCGCAGGCGGGCGTCCACAACCTCTCTCTTCATCATCAACTGTCCTTCAACGCCGGCCCTAGCGCCGCGTCCGAAAGCCGGTGCGCAGAAGCGTGCCTTCCGGAACCGGACGGCCGCGCCGCCCGTACTGATTCGGCCGGTGACACCAGGAGAGAGTACACCACCGGTACCACGATGAGCGTGAGGAACGTGGCCGAGATCAGGCCACCGATCACCGCCACGGCCAGCGGCGCCCGCAGATCCGCACCGGCGCCCCACCCCAAGGCCATCGGGAGCAGTCCGAAAACGGTCGTGATCGTGGTCATGACGATCGGGCGCAGCCGGAGTCGTCCCGCCTCGAGGATCGCGTGTCTCTTCGTGGCCCCCTCGCCTCGCTTTTGATTGATGAAGTCCACCTTGATGATGGCGTCGTTCACCACGATTCCGATGAGGATCACGAGGCCGATCCCGCTCATGGCGTTCAGACCGTCGCCGGCCAGGCCGAGCGCGACCACGGCACCGATCGCCGCCAGCGGCACCGAGACGAGGACGACGATCGGCTGGATCAGGGACTCGAACTTCGCCGCCATGATCAGGAACACGAGAAACAGTGCGAGTCCGAAAGCGAACAGCAGCGAGCGGAAGCTCTCTCTCATCTCTTCGTTCTCACCGCCCACCCTGAGCGCCGTGAGCGCCGGAAGTCGCACGTCCGCGACGGCTGCCTCGATGGATTCGACCGCCGACGCGACGCCTCCTCCCCGCACCTCAGCCAGCACCTGCACCGTACGATTCTGCTCACTGCGCCGGATTTCGACCGGTCCATAGCCCTCTCGCGCCGTGACGAGCTCCCGGATCGGAACACCGTCCAGGGTCAGCGTCATCACGTCGGCCAGCGCCTGCCTTTCCCCCTGCGGGAGGCGGACCCGAATGTCGATCTTCTCGGAAAACTCGGTATACGGTCGGTCCGTCTCGGCTCCCCTGAGGTATGCCTCGATGGCATCGGCCACCTGGGTGACCGAAAGCCCATACCGGGCCGCCGCTGCCCGATTCACCTCGATCTCGAGCTCCGGCTGCGTGAGCTGCAGATCGATTCTGGCGTCCGCGATCCTCGGAAGGTCGCGAATGCGAACGAGGACTTCGTCGGCCACGGCCACCAGGCTGTCCAGGTCCTGTCCCCTCACCTTCACCGCCACATCCGCAGCGCCGAGTCCGATCGCTCGTCCCAGTGAGGTCGCGCGTCCCGTCTCGACCGCGACCGCCTGCGGATCGATTCCACTACCGGCGACCACGGTCCGGAACTCGTCCACCACGTCCGTGACTCGCCGCGCTCCCTCTTCGAGGCGGACATCGAGGGCCGCGTTGTTCAGGCCGGTGAGCTCGCGCGTGGCCAGTTCCGCCTCTCGGGCCCGGCCCACGCGGCTGAAGACGGCCTCGACTCCGCCGATCGCCAGGAGTCCGGTCTCCAGCCGGGTAGCCGCATCGGCTGTGATTTCCAGGGGCGTTCCGACGGGGAGGTTCAGCTCGACCCGGAAGGCACCTTCATCGACCTCCGGCATCAGACTTCGCGGCAGGAATCTGGCTCCGGCCACGGCCACGGCGAGGGCCCCGAAGGCGATGAGAAGGATCTGGCCCCGGTGCTCGAGGGCCCATTCCAGCGACCGCTCGTATCGGGCCGCGAACGCCGTGAACCCCCGGTCGAAGGCATCGAGCAGGGGCCGAGAGACGAATTGCAGTACCCGGCCGATAGCCCGGAACAGATCGTCGAACGTGATGCGAACCGACTCCGCGATGAACCGGAGCGCACGGACGATCCCGCCCCTGGCCTTCCGGGCCAGGCGTATCGGTAGCCAGCCCGCGTCCTGGCCGTCGCTCGCGGCGGCCGTTTCCGGCAGGCCCGTTTTCTGCCGACCGACCCGGGCAGCCATGACCGGCAGAAGTGTGAGCGCCACGAGCAGCGAGGCGAGGAGCGAGAATGCCACGGCCAGGCTGAGATCCGTGAACAGCGCGCCGGCCACTCCCTTCACGTACAGTACGGGACCGAAGACAGCGATGGTCGTGAGCGTCGAGGCCGTGATGGCTCCCGCCACCTCGTTGGCTCCCACCGAAGCCGAGGCGGCGGAGTCGAGCCCTTCCTCTTCCCTGTGCCGGAACACGTTCTCCAGCACGACGATGGAGTTGTCCACCAGCATCCCGACCCCGAGCGCCAGGCCACCCAGCGACATCACGTTGAGGCTCACGTCGGCCAGGTAGCACAGGGCAAAGGCCGCCATGACGGAGATCGGTATCGCCAGCCCGATCGCCACCGGGTAGCGCGGGTCGCGTAGAAACAGGAACAGGACCAGAAAGGCCAGCACGCCCCCGAACAGAAGAGCCTGAACCACGTTCGAGATGGCGTCGGAGATGAACGTGGCCTGGCTGGCGGCCACCTGGATCCCGACCTCCGGAAACTCCTCCTGCAGCTGGGCCAGTACCTCGTTCACCTGGTCCGCTACCCGGACCGTGTTGGAGCCCGACTCCTTGTACACGAGTAGACCGATTGCCGGCTCGCCGTTGAACCGGGCCACCGTCTCACGCTCCGCCTCTCCCTCGAAGATCCGCGCCACGTCACGCAGGCGCACCACGCCCCCGCCCTGCGGACGACCCACCACTACGTCCTCCAGCTCCTCGACACTCTGAAACTCCCCCAGCGTGCGCAGACTGTACCGGAACCGGCCGCGCCGGATGCTGCCGCCGGGTGCGCTGTAGTTAGCCCGATCCAGGGCCTCCGTGACCTGGGCGATCGTCACGTCGTTCAGTGCCAGGCGATTGAAATCGACCTCCACCTGGATCTCGCGTACCGGCCCACCCGTGATCGCCGCCATCGCCACGCCGTCCAGCTGCTCGAGCCGGCGTTTGAACACCGCGTCCGACAGATCCCTGAGCTCCGCCAGGTCAGCGCCCGTGATCGCGAGAGAAATGATGGGATCGTTCGTCGGATCCGACGTGAGGATCACCGGCCGCTCGGAACTCTCCGGGAGACTTCCGACCAGGTTGTCCAGTCTCTCCCGGACATGGAGCATCGCGAACTCCATGTCCGTCCCCCAGTGGAACTGCAGCCGCACGAGCGATTGTCCTTCGCGCGATCTCGAATCGACCCCGCGGACCGCCGGGACCCGGCTGACGACCGCCTCGACGGGCTCCGTGACGAACCGCTCGACTTCTGCCGGACCGGCATCCGGATAGGTCGTCCACACCGAGAGGGTGGGAAACGAGACGTCCGGCAACAGGTCGATCGGGAGGCGGGCGAACGAAACGACTCCGAGCACCCCGACCGCCAGGTACAGCATGGCCGTCGCTACGGGACGTCTGATCGACAGGTCAGACAGCGCCATCAGCCCTCTCCCCTGCCGAGATCTCCGCCGACCCTCTCTTCCAGGCTGGCCCACCCGATCAGGTAGTCGTAACGCTCCTGGAACAGCGACTGCTCCGTCAGGGTCAGCCGGTCGATCGCCTGCTGCAGGTTGAAGTACGGGATGCTGCCGAGACGATACTGCTCCCGCGCGAGATCGAGACGCTCTCCGGCCAGCGCGACGTTGCGCTCGATGATCCGCAGCCGTTCACTGCGCCGCTTGAGCTCCTTCACCAGGTCCCGCACGTCCTTCTCGAGCTGGAGCTGCTCCGCCGTCAGCTGGGCCGTGGCCTGTCGCCGCGCACGATCCGCCTGCGCCGTCTGCCGCTTGCGCGTGAATCCGGAGAACACGCTCCAGGATCCCTGGACAACGAAGCCGCCGGATGTGTTGGCCGGGTCGAAGTCGAACAGGCTCTCCTCCCGGCCGAGTTCCTTGCTTCGGCCGAAAGTGTACCCTATGTCGATGCGGGGCAGGTAGGTCGATTTCGCCGACCACAGATCGGCCGAGGCCGCCCGCTGGTCCTGCTGCAGAGCCAGCAGATTGGGATTGGCTACGAGTGCCGACGCAACCATGGCATCGGCGTCCAGGGAGGCCGCGTCCGGGACCCTGTCCATGTCCACCAGCTCCAGCGATCCGGGGTCCGTGTTGGTGACCGGCACGCCGAGTGTTACCTGCAGCTGCCGCAAGGCTCTCGACAGCGCCGCCTCCGAATCGAGCACCCGCAACTCGGCATCGCTCAAATCAATCTCGGCCCCGAGAAGGTCGCTCCGCGAGGCGGCCGCGATCCGATACCGCTGCTCCGTGACCTCGAAGTCCTGCCGGCGCGCCTCCAGTTGCCGCTCCGACACGTCCAGGAGCTTCTGCTGTTTCAGGGCCTCGAAGTAGGAGCTCTTGACCTCCCGGATCACGGTGCGCTCTGCCGCCGTCAGTCGGTAGTCGGCCGCGTTCTCACGGGCATCCCCCGCCCTGACGTTGGAAATGCGCTCCGGACTGAGAAGTGAGAGCCCGAACGTGAGCGATCCCGAGCTGCTCTTCCGGGTGGAAGTGATCGGATTCTCGAGCTCCTGCGACACACCCGTGGGGTCGACGAAGGTCACGGTCGTGAAGTCGGTCTGGGACAGGGACCCTCGCAGGTCGATGGTGGGCAGGAAAGCCCCCCAGTCAGCCCACCGGGACGAGGTAGCGGCAGCCGCTGCGGCGGCCGATGATTCGATGTTCGGATTGAGTGTGAGGGCCGTCCGAAGAGCCTCCTCGAGCGGCACCACCTGCTGCGACCACGCGGGCGTCGCGACCACCAGAAGACAGACCACGGCAGCGCCTGACGCGGAGAAGGGCCGGCGCCGGCTCACGGGGCGCCCCCCGCACCGCCTTCCGGCTCAGTCAACCGCACCATGGCGTCGTGGGTCAGCGTCGTATGACCGCCGACGAGGACGATCTCTCCTTCGGCAAGCGCATCCGTATCCTCGGAGGGTACGACCTCGATGGCCTCCTCGTTCTCGAGTCCGGTCGTTACGTAGCGCCATTTCGCGCGGCCCGTGGTCGCCCCCTCGGACTCGGGTTCGAAGACGAACACCACCTCGCGACGGCTGCGTTCGACGATGGCCTCCTTGGGCACCGAGATTCGGTCCTCGAACAGTCTGCCGGCGATCCTGACGTTGGCGTGCATGCCGGGGAGAATGCGGGCGCCGGGATTCCTGAGCCGCACCGTCGCGCGCCCTACGTGGCTCACCGGATCCACCACGGGATTCACCGTGACGACCACGGCCTGGAGTTGCTCGCCCGGGAACGCGGTGAAGGTCACGCTGGCCTCGCGCCCCACCTCGAGTGCCGCGATCTCGCTCTCGAGCACCTGAACGTCCACGTCCACGCTCGACAGGTCGACCACCGTGGCGATCGAGTCGTTCGGGGAGAGACGCGTTCCCACGTCCACCACCAGATTGGCGATCCGGCCAGCGTACGGCGCCCGGATCACCGTCTTCTCCAGGTTGTACTCGGCCTGCTCCAGCCGAGCCTCCGCTCCTGCCAGACCGCTGCGGATCCGGGCCTGGGCCTGCCGCACCTCCAGCACCTCCGGGTCTTCGATGGTCTCGTCGCCGAGCGTCAGGTCCTGGTACGAGGCCTCCGCCTGCTCTAGAGCCCCCTGGGCCTCTTTGCGGCTGATCTCATACTCGATGGGATCGATTCGAGCTATTACGTCGCCAGCGGACACCCATCCTCCCTCACGCGCCAGGACCTCAATCACCGGTCCACCCACCTGGGCGTGCAGGGGAGCGGTGCGCAGAGCCGCGGCCTGCCCCTCGGCGCTGACCCACAGGACGAAGGTCCCGCGCTTGACGGAAGCCCCTTCCACCGGGACGGCGATGCCGGTGGCGAAAGCGGTGGCCGCGGCCGTGCTCTGGGCCTCGGCGCGAGCAGAATCCACGGTCGCGCTCTCCGAGTCCTCCGAGGTCTCTTCGCTGTTCTGCTTGAGGCGCAGGTAGATACCGCCCAGAGCGGCGGCTGCGACGGCGAACACCAGGATCGTGACGATGTAGCGCGACTTCATGGAAACGCGTCCCGGTTCAGAGTTCGTGCCTGTTGTACGGTATACACCCTGGGGCGCAGAATCTTCTGGAAAGGGTGAGGTTCGGTTGCATCATAACGACAACACCCGGTTCCGGGCCGGCGCTGGGTGCGGGCGCCGGCCATCGCTCACTTAGACTCGGCGTCGACCGGAGAGGTTGCCCATCCACTCCGCCCACGACGGCGTCCCTCCTCAGACCGGTAGAAAGAAGAAGGCCAGGCCCAGCATGAAGTACACGGCCAGGAGCTGAACCCCCTCCATCCAGTGTGACTCACCGTCGAGCGAAACGAGCGCTATGACACCGGTCGACAGTACGACTGCTACCACCTCCAGCGACGTGAAATGCAGATCCATGGGAGCCGGACCGATCGCGTAGCTGAGGAACACGAGAAGTGGGGCAACGAACATGGCGATCTGGATGGACGATCCGACCGCTATGTTCACGGACAGGTCCATCTTGTTCTTGGCGGCCATGAGCACGGCCGTAGAATGCTCGGCCGCGTTGCCTACCAGGGCGACCAGAATCACACCCACGAAGACCTGGTTCATGCCCAGATCGTGAGCGGCCTCTTCCAGCGCACCGACCATCAGCTCGGACATGACGCCGACGGCCGCTGCCGACAGAAGAAGCAGTCCGAGGGCGCGAGAAGCGCCCCTCAGCGGCGGGAGATCCCCATCCGCCGATCCGTGATCCATGGCTGCCCCGGTCCCGAGATACAGATGCGAGTGCGTCCGAAAACTGAAGATGAGGCCAAGCACGTAGGTCGCCATCAGCACGATAGAGATGTCGAGGCTGAGGCCGCGCTCGAGCCCTACGGCACCCTCCCCCACGACCTGGTGGAAGATCGCCGGGAGCACGAGACCGATCGCCGCGAGCAGGAGCATCGTGGCTCCCATGCTCGCCGCCGTCCGGTTGAACCTCTGGATGGGCGGAAACTTCAAGCCGCCAACCAGGATGCTGAGACCAAGGACGAGCAGGAGATTGCCGATGATCGACCCCGTAAGGGACGCCTTTACCACGTCCATCAGCCCGGCCCGGAGGGCCATGATCGCGATGATCAACTCCGCGGCGTTGCCGAAGGTGGCGTTGAGGAAGCCGCCCCAGCCCGCGCCGAGGTACTCGGACAGACGCTCCGTGGCGCGTCCCATGTAGCCGGCCAACGGGATGATGGACACTGCGGCGGCGATGAACACCGGCGTCCCGTGCAGCCCGAATCCCCACACCATCGTCAGGGTCGCCGGCACGGACAGGAGGAGCACGAAGAGAATGCGGTCCACGGAAAGGAAGCGGCTCACCTCCGGAGTCGAATCGGTCACCACACCTCCCTGCTTCGGGCCGGCCCCGGAGCGTGGAGGGCTCCGCGGTCTGGTCTCTCGGAATTCTTCGTGAGGACGCCTCCCGGCAGATCCGGAAGCAGAGGCGTCGTCCGGATTCGAACCGGAGTAGGGGGCTTTGCAGGCCCCTGCCTAGCCACTCGGCCACGACGCCAGGCCGAAACACTTTCTGGTTCCGGGGCGCGGAAACTAGCCGCTTCCGCTACCGGTGGCCAGAGTCCGAGTTCGCTTGTGCGCGCCCGCAGCACGCGTCTATACTCCGGTCCTCGCTCGCCGCCCCTGCGGCGCGGTTTCACCATACGGGAGATCTTCATGTCCCGGAGCGCGGCTCCGCTTGCCCATGCCCGCCGGATCCCACCGGCCTGCGTGCTGGCAGCTACTCTGCTCCTCGTGCCCTCGGCCGCCCGGGGGCAGGTGAGAGACCGGGACGCCCGCATTCCGCAGGCCGGATCCCTGTGGATCGAGATCGCCCCCCAGTTCTATAACTGGAACGAGCAGTTCGCGGAGAACAGCCCCGCCGTGGCCGATGGAAGCCGCGAGCCCCTGTACGCAGACTACGACGGAAGCGTCGCGGCGCGCCTGTTTCCGGGACTCGACCCGATGCTGGAGGTGGTGAACCGGGATGCCGATGCCCTGGGCTTCACGCCTCTCACGGGAAGCGAGCTGGCCATGGGCGATCTCGACTTCGGATCCATCGACGTCTTCGTCCGCCGGATCCCGCTCTCCCTGCAATTCGGAATCGGCGGATTCGCTTCGATCGAGGTTCTGGCTCCCCTGGTCAAGACGGAGGTTGAAACCGGCTTCGTGTTCGATTCCGCCACGGCCGACATCCTGCGGGCCGAGACGGCGCTGGCCGATCCAGGCACTTTCTTCTCCGACCTGGACGCCGCGCAGGCCCAGCTCCAGGCGCTCGTCGACGGGGGCACCCTGTCGCCGGACGACCAGGCCGCCGCCGTGCAGCTCCTGTCGGACACCGAGGCCTTTCAGGGAGCCCTGGAGTCACGGATCTCGGGTCAGGAGTATCTGTTCACGGCCGGCAGCTCTTCCGGCCAGCAGATCACGAGCTACTACGGCGGTTTCGAGACGGGTTTCCAGGGATTCGGAATCGCGCTTCCGGGTTTCGGTCTGCCCGATTCGGCTACCCGTTCGGACCTGAATGCCTATTTCGAGAGAGATCCGGTCCTCGGGCAGCCGCTCGGCAAGGTGACCCGGGGCTGGGCGTTCTCCGAGATAGAGGTAGGGGCCCGATTCAAGCTGGTCGACACGTTCGGGTGGCCCGAGCGCCCGCAGCCGCAGCCGGAGGAGTCGGCCGGGCCGGCTACCCCTCCACACACCCTTCCACCGGACGCTGAGCCCGATCCCGAGCCGGATCCGGGGGGGCGGGAGGCCCAGGAAGAGGCGGGGGTCGAGGCTGGCGTCGAAGAGGTCGCCCAAGAAGGAGCCGAGGAAGGAGCCGAAGCACCGGAGGAGCCCGGCGATCCTGAGGGCGAGGCTCCGGTGACGCCCGGCCCGGCCGCCGGGCCGGAGCCGCTCGATCGGCCGGGCATACGGTTCCGAACCACCGTCGGTGCCCGCTATCGATTCCCGCTTTCGGACCCGGACAAGGATCCGTACCTGGACCCGGACGTCTTCCTGCAGCAGCCGATAGGCGACGGACAGGCCGATCTTCAGCTCGAACTGTACCAGGACGTGGCTTTTGGGCAACGATTCTGGGTCGTCGCCGGAGCCACCTACGGTATCCAGCTCCAGGACGAGCTGGTCAGGCGTGTGGCCCCGCCGGGGCAACCCTACGGCTACGCGTCGCAGAAGGTCAGCGTCTCTCGAGACCTGGGTGACTTCCTGCAGATCGTGCTCTCACCGCGGTTTGCGCTCGCCGAGGCGATGTCACTGGCGATCGAGTATACCTACTGGAACAAGCAGGGCGACTCGTACGAGGCCACGGGCGGCGTCGATGCGACCCCGCTGGGAGTCGAGACATCCCAGACCCGACACGCACTGGGGATCGGCGCTTACTACCGGACCACCCGGTTGTTCGCGGCCGGCAGGTCTGGCGTGCCCATCGACCTGGCATTTCTATGGCAGACCGCGATCTCCGGCTCGGGGGGGCAGACTCCCGCCGCCGGTGTGGTGACGGTCTCGGCGCGGGTGCCGATACAGCTATTCTGACAGGAGCTCGGCAGCGTGCCTGCGGGAGGCCTCACGACCGGGATCACCTCCCAGCATGCGGGCCAGCTCCTCGACCCGTTCTTCGCCCTCCAGCGCGCGCACCCTCGCCGATGCCAGACCTTCCTCCTGGGTCTTCTCGACGTAGAGGTGAGCCGACGCGCGCGAGGCGATCTGCGGAAGGTGAGTGACTGCGAACACCTGGTGATTCTCGGCCACGGCGGCCAGTCGGGCTGCCACCTGGTGCGCCACCCGACCACCGACACCCGAATCGATCTCGTCGAACACGAGACTCGGGACCGCGTCCACCTCGGCCAGGACCGTCTTCAAGGCCAGCATCACGCGGCTCAACTCTCCGCCCGACGCGATGCGGGCCAGGGGACCCGGATCGAATCCCGGATTCAGAGTCACCTGGAACTCGACAGATTCGGCTCCCGTGGCGCCGGTTTCTTCGAGCGCCTGCAGCCGCACGCGGAAGTGCCCCCCCTCCATTCCGAGCTCCGCCAGCAGCCCGGTGACCTCGTCGTCGAGTCGCTTCGCGGCTGCTTGCCGGAGACCGGTCAGGGCCTCGGCCTCTCGTTCCAGGTCCACCAGCGCCCGCTCCTCCTCGCGAGCCAGGGCGTCCAGATCGAGCGCGCTGCGATCGGCGGATTCCAGCTCCTGACGCGCCGACCGGCCGGCGAGGAGCACTTCGTCGAGCGTGTCCCCGTATTTCCGCTTCAGGCGGTGAATCAGGTCCAGTCTCTCCCGAAGCGCGGCCAGGCGCCCCGGATCGTGCTCGACCGCATTCCGGTAAGCGGACAGGCGGCTGCCCAACTCCTCGAGCGTGTTCCTGGCCTCCGAGTAGAGTTCCGCGATCTCCGACGCCCCCGGATCGATTCGGACAAGGTCGTCGATCTTCCTGGACAGCCCGCCGAGGGACTCCACCAGCGCCCCGTCGGCTCCGTACACCGCCGAATGCAGGCTCGACGACAGCTCCGTGAGCTCCTCGGAGTGCCCCAACCGGCGCACCTCGCGCTCGGCCGCCTCGTCTTCCCCGGACTCGAGACCCGCAGCCTCGATTTCCTTCGCCCTGAACTCGAGGTAGTCGGCCCGTTCACGCGTGGCCGCGGCCTCTCCGCGTGTCTCGGCAATACGTCTTCTCAGATCAGCCACACGGCCGGCCGCGTCCGCCGTCCGGCGCGACGCATCCGCGGCTCCGGCGAACGCGTCCAGGATGTCCCTTTGAGCGTCCCGTCGCAGGAGAGCCTGGTGCTCGTGCTGGCCGTGCAGGTCCACGAGACCCTGGCCCAGTTGCCGCACCAGCGCCGCCGTGGCCGGAGAACCGTTGACCCAGGCCCGATTGCGCCCTTCGCGGAGGACTTCACGGCGCAGAATCAGCCAGCCTTCCTCGACCTCGATCCCCTGGTCCTCGCACACCCTGACGAGATCGGGAGCCTTCGAGCAGTCGAATACGCCCTCGACGAGGGCCCGATCCTCGCCGGCCCGCACCACATCCGAGGAGGCACGTTCTCCAAGGAGGAGAGACAGGGCGCCCACGATCAAGGACTTGCCGGCCCCCGTCTCTCCGGTCAGGACATTGAGCCCGGATTCGAGCTGCAGGCGCAGGTCGTCGATGACCGCGTAGTTCCGGACGTGCAGCTCCCTCAACATGCGGTCAGTCGGCCGCGGGCCGGACGTCGCCCCACCGCATCTTCTGGCGCAGGACGGAGAAGAAGTTCTGGTCAGGCATGCGGATGAGCCGGACTGGATGTGGTGACCGCCTGACCGAGACCCTCCCGCCCCCACCGAGACGGCCCCCGGTCTGTCCGTCAACCGTGACAAGGATGCCCTCCATGCGGCTCAGGATCTCTACGCTGATGGTGGCGTCCGCCGGCACGACGACCGGTCGAATGGACATGGTGTGTGGGCAGATCGGACTCGCGACCAGGGCATCGAGCGAAGGGACGAGAATCGGCCCTCCGGCCGAGAGACTGTACGCCGTGGAGCCCGTCGCGGTCGCCAGCACGATGCCGTCCGCGCTGTATTGGCCGATCTCCTCCTCGTTCACCCACACCCGCATCGATATCAGGCGTGCGAAGCCGCCCTTGTGGACGACGGCGTCGTTGAGAGCGTAGAACGATTCGGAGGGCTCTGCCGCCGCCCTGCCGTCAGGCCCGTCGGCCGGATGCAGTCCGACGCGAAGGGCCAGGCGTCGTTCCTCCTCGAACTGCCCGTCACGCAGACGGTGTAGCAGCTCCTCCAGTCGGTCGAGCGGTGCCGTGGTGAGGAAGCCCAGTTTTCCGAGATTGCATCCGACGACCGGCACGTCGAGCGGCCCGGCCAGTCTCGCCCCGCGCAGGAGGGTGCCGTCTCCTCCCAGCGTGAGCAGGAAATCCACGTTGCCCGGGTCGTCCTCGAGCGGTGGGCCGTCCCCGCCTTCGACGGCCAGCAGATCAGCCGCCAGGACGAGGTCGGCTCCGATCTCCTCGGCCGAGGTTCGCAACCGATCCATGATGTCGCCGAGGGCCGCGTGATGCGGCTGTGACAGCACACCGAGTCGCATGTCAGTACGTCCTCTCGATCACGTACGACGCAATGGCCCTGAGGCCTTCGGGCCTGTCCAATAGCTCCAGCTCGGCGATCGCCGCCTCGGCCAGAGCCCGGCTGATCTTCTCCGCCTCTTCGACTCCGAACAACGAGGGATACGTGGCCTTGCCCAGGACTCGGTCCCGGCCGCTCTCCTTCCCCAGCTCGCCCGAAGTGCCCCGCAGGTCCAGAATATCGTCCACGGCCTGGAAGGCCAGCCCGAGATCGAATCCGAATCGTTGCAGAGCCTCTAGATTCTCCCTGGTTGCACCCGCCGCGATCCCTCCCATCAGCGTCGAAGCCGCGATGAGGCGACCCGTCTTACCCGAGTGGATTCGCTCCAGCTCCTCCATCGTCACCGACCTGCCTTCCGCCCGCAGATCCAGCAGCTGTCCACCGACCATCCCGGACGCTCCCGACGCCACGGCAAGAGTATGGACGAGCCTTTCGACCGTTTCCGAATCGAGGCGAAGATGCGATCCGGCGCGAAGGATTGCCCGCGCGGCCAGGGGCATCAGCGCCGCCCCGGCCAACACCGCCTGGGGCACGTCGAACCTCACGTGCACCGTGGAACGCCCGCGCCTCAATACATCGTCGTCCATGCAGGGCAGATCATCGTGCACGAGCGAGTAGGCGTGAACCAGCTCGACACTGAGTGCGAGATCGGCGATGTCGGGATCTTCCCCGCCGGAAGCCCGATACGCGGCCATGAGGAGAAGCGGCCGTACCCGTTTGCCCGGGCTGAGGACCGCGTAGCGTACCACGTCCGACACCGCGGGCTCCAGCTGGCCGATCTCCTCGGCCAGGAATCGCTCCAGGGCCTGGTCGAAGGCCACCCGCATCTCCCGCATCCCGGGTGACATCGCCTCGGCACCGCCGCTCGCGGCCGAGAGGGACCTAGCTGGGCCCGGATTCACGTCCATCCGAATCCTCCAGGACGACTTCAACAGCCCTGATCTGAAGGGACTCAGAGGCTCCCTCGATCAGCTCCTCGACCTTGCCGTGCGCCGACTCCAGAAGTCGTCCCGCGGCCCGGAGTCGTTCGATGCCACGCTCGAACAACGCCAGGGCCTCATCGAGATCGAGATCGTCCCGCTCCAGGGAAGCAGCGATCGTCTCCAGCTCCTCGAGGGCGGCCTCTAACGTCAGGTCTGCGTCGTCCATTGGTCCTCCACACGGACTTCGATATCGCCGATTTCACGCACTTCGCATCGAATCGTGGCATCCACCACGCGCAGATCGAAGTCGCGGCCCACTTCGAACATACTGCCTCGCCGAAGCACCATACCCTCATCGTCGAGAGGGACCGCATAGCCGCGACTGAGAGTCGCAAGGGGGCTCAAGGCCGCGAGCCGGGCCGAGACGAGCGACAGCCGGTTCGCTTTCCGTGACAGCGTATCACGAGCCGCCTGGACGAGTCGATCGGAATCGGCCGCAGCCCGGTCACGTCCGTCGCGAACGACGTCCCGAAGCGCCGACGCCAGGCCGTCTCTCAATCCCCGCAGGCCAGCGAGGAGAGAGCCGATCTCCGGCACCACCATCTCGGCGGCGGCGGAGGGGGTGGCGGCACGATGGTCTGCCACGAGGTCGGCGATGGTGACGTCGATTTCGTGACCGACGGCCGAGACCACGGGGATCGGGCAGGCGGAGATGGCACGCGCGACCGACTCCTCGTTGAACGCCCACAGGTCCTCCACGGACCCTCCTCCCCGGGTCACGATCACCACGTCGCACGACCCGTCGCGTCCGATCCGCTCGAGCGCCGCTACTATTTCGGGCGCGGCATCCCGTCCCTGCACCCGGCAGTCCGAGACGAGGATCTGCGTCCACGGCGCACGACGACCCACCACCGCTATGATGTCGCGCAGCGCGGCACCCGAGAGGGAGGTCACGACGCCCACCCTCGTGGGAACCCGGGGCAGAACCTGCTTGCGGGCCGCATCAAGCAATCCCTCCGCAGAGAGTGCGGCGCGCAGCTTCTCGAACGCGAGGCGCCACAGTCCGTCCCCGCGAGCCTCGAGCGCCCGCACGACCAGCTGATACTTGCCACCCGCCGGATAGACGGTGAGGCGACCGAAGGCGCAGACCTCCATTCCGTCGTCGGGATCCGTCGGAAGACCGCGCGCGTCGGAACGGAACATGACGCAGTCTATCTGCGCTTCCTGATCGCGAAGCGCGAAGTAGCAGTGGCCGGAGCCGTGTCGCCGCCAGCGCCCGATCTCCCCCCTGACCCAGAGCGGTTCGAACGAGGCTTCGAGCACCTGACGAACGGCTTCGTTGACCTCCGCGACCGGAACGGCCGTAGCCGGAGTCCGACCCGGATCGGCGACCTGAGCGATCCCGTCGATGGCTGCTTCCCTCAGGCGAGTCCCGCGAGGCGCCTCGCGGCGACCACGGTGTTCTGGAGGAGCATGGCGATCGTCATGGGGCCGACGCCTCCCGGCACGGGCGTGATCCACGACGCCTTTTCGGCCACTTCGTCATACGCCACGTCGCCCACGAGACGGTAGCCCCGCTCGCGGGTGTCGTCATCTACCCGGTTGACACCGACATCGATGACCACCGTGCCCTCGGAGACCATGTCGCCGGTGACCGCGTTCGGCCAGCCGACGGCCACGATCAGGAGATCGGCAGACCGGGTGATCGCTCCGAGGTCCTCGGACCGGCTGTGGGCCATGGTCACCGTGGCGTTGGCCCAGGGCGCCTTCTGCGAGAGGATCGCGGCCATGGGACGGCCCACGATATTCGATCGTCCAACGATCACCGCGTGCTTGCCGGCCGGATCGTACCCGATGTGCTGGAGCATGACCTGGACCCCGGCGGGCGTGCACGGGCGAAACGCATCCGGGTCGCCGCTGGCCAGGCGCCCCACGTTGACCGGGTGGAACCCATCCGCGTCCTTGTCGGGCCGGATGCGCTCCATGACCGTCTTCTCATCCACGTGGTCCGGGAGTGGCAGCTGCACGAGAATCCCGTGGATCGACGGGTCGTCGTTCCACGAATCCAGGGTCGCCAGAATCTCTTCCTGCGTCGCATCCTCGTGGAGGCGCTGATCGACCGCCTTGATGCCGACCTCGGCGCACTTCTTCTCCTTCATCCCCACGTACACCTTCGACGCCGGGTTCTCTCCGACGAGCATCACCGCCAGGCAGGGCTCGACGCCCGCGGCCTTCAGCTCCTCGACTTCCTGGGCGACCTCGTCCCGAACGGCCTGCGAAATCACCTTTCCGTCTATGATCTGAGCGGACATGTCATCTCCTCGAATCTACTCCGACCGGGCCGGCGAACTCCGGCTCATCAGCGGGCGAAATTGACGGCCCGAGTCTCCCGGACCACCACGACCTTGATCTGTCCCGGATACTGGAGCTCCTCCTCTATCCGGTTCGCGGTCTTCTCACTGAGAGCGGCCATCTCCTCGTCCGTGACCTTCTCCGGCATCACCATGATCCGGATCTCGCGCCCGGCCTGGATGGCGTACACCTTGGACACCCCGGTGTATGAACGAGCGATTTCCTCGAGCTTCTCGAGCCGCTTCACGTAGTGTTCGAAGGACTCGCGGCGAGCTCCCGGCCGGGCGCCCGAGATCGCGTCTGCTGCCGTGACCAGGAAGGTCTCCGGGTAGCGCGCCGGCTCCTCCCCGTGGTGAGCCTTGATGGCGTTCAGGACGGGGTCCTTCTCGCCCGCCCTCTTGCACAGCTCGTAACCGATCTCGACGTGGCTGCCTTCCTGCATGTGGGTGAGGCCCTTGCCGATGTCATGCAGCAACGCCATTCGCTTGCACATCTCGACATCCACGCCGAGCTCCGCCGCCATGTTGGCGGACAGGAGAGCGACTTCCCGGGCGTGCATCAACTGGTTCTGTCCGTAGCTGGTGCGGAACTTGAGGTTGCCGAGTACCTCGATCAGTGATTCGGGCAGGTCGTGTATACCCAGATCGTACAGGGTCTCCTCAGCAGCCTCTCTCATCTCACCCTTCACATCCTCCCCCGCCTTCTCGACCACCTCCTCGATGCGGCCCGGGTGGATCCTGCCGTCCGCCACCAGGCGCTCCATCGCGATGCGCGCCACTTCGCGGCGGATGGGATCGAAGCTGGAGAGGATGACAGCTTCCGGAGTATCGTCAACCACGACGTCCACGCCGGTCGCGGCTTCGAAGGAGCGGATGTTCCTGCCTTCCCGGCCGATGATGCGCCCCTTCATGTCGTCACTCGGGAGGGGGACCACGGATACCGTGATCTCTGAGGAATGATCTACTGCGAGCCGCTGGACGGACATCGCGATGATCTTTCGGGCCTCTCGCTCCGCCTCGCGCCGGGCCCGCTCCCTGATCTCGCGGACCGTCTGGGATGCCTCGGCCTTCGCCTCGTCTTCGATTCGCGAGATCAGCTCCGCGCGGGCCTCCTTCGCCGAGAGGCCGGCGATCTTCTCGAGCCGTGCCGTGAGCTGCGCCCGCTCCGACTTGAGCTGCTCCTGTGCCGCCTTCAGCTCGTCCCGAGCCCTGCCGGCCTCCTCCTCGCGCTGCGCCACGCGCTCCTGGCGCTGGTCCAGCACGTCCAATTTGCGTTCGAGACCCTCTTCTTTCTCGCTCAGGCGCTTCTCGGTCTTCTCCAACTCCGCGCGCCTCTGCTCTGCCTCCTCCAGCAGCTCCTGCTTGACCCGGTAGCCTTCTTCCTTGCCCTGGAGTTCGGCGGCACGTCGGAGATTGTCGGCCTCGGTGCCAGCCGCCTCTAGAATCGCGGCAGCTTCGTCCTCCGCTGTGCGCCTGGCGTTCCTGACCCGGCGCACTTCAAGCGCTCGACCGCCGAGGAGTCCGACGACCAGAGCCACTATCCCGACGAGAATGGTGATGAGGTTCTCCATCGCTGACTCCATCTATGTGGCAAGAAAGGGGTCCGCGGCACGTTCGCGGACGGCGCTATTCCGAGCGCCCACGCCCCACACCTTTCGCTTCACCGGCCTGCATAGAAAAAGGCCGGCGGCCTCTCCGAGGCCCCGCCGGCCCGATGCACGGTATTGCGGGCGCGATCTCAGTCGCGCGAACCGTGCGATCTATACGTCCACTTGACCGTTAGCGATAGCCGGCGTTCACCTCGGTGACGTCTCCAAGTTGCCCGCTCAGTCGTTCGTCCGCAAGCCGCCGCCGTCCCCCTGCACGACCGCATCGACACGTTCCCTGAGCGCGCTCAGGCGCTCCTGCATGCTGTCCGTTCGCCTGGCCAGGTCCTCGCGGGTCCGGAACAGCTCGTCCGTGATCTGGAGGGCCGCGAGCACTGCCGCACGATGCGGCTCGGCCACCTGGCCTCGAACGTGCGCCTGCTGCACGGCTTCGTCCACGTACCGGGCGCACTCGAGCGTATACTCCTGCGGGGCGTCCGTGCGAATCGCGTACTCTTCCCCGAAGATCGTGACCCGGACTGTCGCCTTCTCGGCTCCATCGCTCATCGCGTCACTCCTCAGCCCGCTGACTCATCTTCCATCACGATCAGCCTGCCCCGTATTCTCTTCGCCCGGGTGCGCGCCTCCCTGAGCACTTCCTTCAAGCGGAAGTTCTCCTCGGTCAGCTCCCGCAACCGGCGGTCGAGCGAGGCCGGATCCGAAACGTCCACACCGGACCGCTGAAGCAGCCCCGTCAGGCGTGCATGCTCGTCTTCGGCAACCGAGGCGCGGCTTCTGTAGTCTTCCAGCTCGCGAACGAGTCGCTCCACGCCCTCCTCGAGAACGCCGAGTTCCCGCTCGATTGCTACGGGATCACGAGGAGCGGATTCTGGCATCGAATCGGTCCTCCAGGTTTGCGGTGATCGAGCCCACCCCTTCCTCCACCTCCTCGTCCCTGAGCGTCCGATCGGGCGCCCGGAACACGAGGCGCCACGCCAGACTGCGCTTGCCGACGCCGACCTTGTCTCCTTCGTAGACGTCGAACAGGCTCAGTGACTCCAGCGTGTCAGGAGCGGCGGAACGGATCTCCTTCGCCACGCTCGCCGCCGGCACGGCCCGTTCCAGAACCAGTGCCAGATCCCGCGACACCGCGGGGAACGTGGGGAGTTCGCGGTAGCCGCGCCGATCCTCGAGTTGCACGGCATCCAGCCTGAACTCGGCGGCGTAAACGGAAGCCGCCCAAACCGGCGCGTCCACTACCTGTGCACGCACCCGACCCGCCACCCCGATCGGGCTACCTTCCCGTAAGATGCACAGTGATTCGTCTCCCAGCCACTGCTTCCACCCGAACGGGAGTCCGTCGAGGTCTTCGCGCGGATTCCCCGGCCGGATGTCGCCTATTCCGAGACGGGCGGACAGGTCCTCGAGCCATCCCTTGAGGTCCGAGATATCCAGATCGCCTTCCGACCCTTCCCAATGAGGGGGGCGACGAAGACCGGTCGCGACCAGGGCGACTCGAGTCTCCTCCACCACCGGCAGCCGCTCCTCGGGCCGGGCTTCCGATCCTTCCGTCGCCTGG
The DNA here is from genome assembly GCA_039584685.1 of Gemmatimonadota bacterium. Taxonomy (GTDB): domain Bacteria; phylum Gemmatimonadota; class Gemmatimonadetes; order Palauibacterales; family Palauibacteraceae; genus Benthicola. Next base: position 22,955 of record JBDGXI010000027.1, read on the forward strand.
AACACGTTGCCGATCTCGAACAGCCGTACATCCCTGTGGCCGCGTGACCAGTTGTGCTCCACTCGACCCAGCAGAATCGGAACCAGGTCCGTGCGCAGAAAGGACTCGGCCTCCGACAGGGGTTTGAGCAACCGCGCCGCCCGACTCGATGTCCTGCTCTCCGGAGAGAAGCCTGAGCTGCGAGCCTCGAACATGCCGAGCGACGCCAGAACCAGACGGGTCCGGTCCGCCCGCTTCCAAACCGGGCTGTCCGGTATGGCACTTGGCCTGAACGACCTTCTCTCGTGTGGAAACGACTCGTAGCCGTAACGCCGCGCGACCTCCTCCAGCAGGTCGACCTCCGTCCGCACGTCGAGCCGCCACCCGGGCACCATGACGTCGAGCGCCTCAGATCCGTCCGCAGCGGTGCCTCCATCCGCCACGGCGAAGCCCAGCGGCTCCAGCAAGCCCGCGATCTGCTCGGCCGTGAGGTGGATTCCGAGCACCACCCGCACCCGCTCGGGCCGAAGCTTCACGCGAACCGGATCCGGGGCGGTCCTGCCGACGCGAATCGCCTTCTCGTCCGCTGCACCCCCGGCCGTCGTGAGGATCAGCTCTACGCACCGCTGGATCGCGGCCTCCATTCCCGACTCGTCGATTCCCCGCTCGAAACGGTACGACGCGTCCGTCGCGAGGCCGGTGGCGTGGGCCGTGTGCCGCGTGTGCCGCGGATCGAAGGCCGCACACTCGATCAGCAGGTCCGCGGTACCGCTCGACACCTCCGAATCGGCACCACCCATCACTCCCGCCAGGGCTACGGGGCGCTCGGAGTCCGCTATGACGGTGACCTGGGACCCCAGCTCGTGTTCGGTGCCGTCCAGCGTGGTGTGCGGCTCGCCTCGGGCGGCCCGCACGCGGATCTCCGGACCCGAGATGCGAGCCAGGTCGAACGCGTGCAATGGTTGGTTGAGTTCGAGAAGAACGTAGTTCGTGGCGTCCACGACGTTGTTGATCGGGCGCGACCCGGCGCCTCTCAGCCTCGCCTGAAGCCACTCCGGAGACGGGCCGATCCTCACCCCCCGAACGATGGCCGCCAGATAGCGGAAGCAGCGCTCCGGGTCTTCGATCGACACGCTTACCCCGCCGGCCGTCGCGGACCTGTCTCCGGACTCCCAGACCGGCGTCCAATCGGGCCCGCCGAACGAAGGCAGCGAGACGTCGTGCACGCCACCGGGCGCCAGTTCTCGAGCCACCCCCACGTGACAGGCCAGATCGATGCGGTTTGGTGTGAGGTCCACGTCGAGCCGCGCGTCCGGAAGTCCGAGGGCGTTCAGCAGCGACTCGCCCGGCTCGTAGCCGTCGGCGAGCCGCATGATGCCGGCAGCGTCGCGACCCAGACCGAGCTCCTTCTCCGAACACAACATCCCGTTGCTGACCTGCCCCCGTATCTTGCGGCGTTCGATCTTGAAACCCCCGGGCAGCGTACCTCCCGCCGGAATGAACGGGTAAAGTGCGTTCCCCACCACTTTCGGGGCCCCGCACACCACGTCGAGCACTTCTCCGCCACCGGCGTCCACGCGGCACAGCCACAGCCGGTCGGCGTCCGGGTGCCTTCCGACCTCGAGGACACGGGCCACCACGACATCGTCGAGTCCGTCGCCCACGACCTCCACCGTGTCCACCGGAACCGCCTTCGAGCTGAGCGCGGCGGCCAACTCCTCGGCCGTACCCTCGATAGTGGAGGCGAGCGCCCGCACCCAGTTGATGCTGATGTCCATCAGGCGAACTGCTCCAGGAAGCCGACGTCCGCCTCGTACAGAAGTCGGATGTCGGGAATCCTGTACCGGAGCATGGCGATGCGGGCCGGGCCCATCCCGAAGGCATATCCCGTGTAGCGCTCCGGGTCATAACCCACAGCCTCGAAGACCGCCGGGTTCACCATCCCGCTCCCCATGATCTCGACCCAGCCGGTCCGCTTGCAGGTCGCGCAACCCGAGCCCTCGCAGATGATGCAGCTCACGTCCACCTCCGCCGAAGGCTCGGTGAACGGGAAGTACGAAGGGCGAAACCTGGTGCGCGTCGCGGGGCCGAAGAACCGGGACACGAAGTAGTCGATGGCTGCGCGGAACTCGATGAAGTCGATGCCCTCGTCGACCGCGAGGCCCTCGACCTGCTCGAACGCCGGCGCGTGCGACGCGTCGTATGGATCGCGCCGGAAGACCATGCCCGGCGCGAGGATCCGGACCGGCGGCTCGCTATCCATCATCACACGGACCTGTACCGGTGACGTGTGGGTGCGAAGGAGCACGCCGTCGTCCAGATAGAAGGTGTCGTGCATGTCCGCGGCGGGGTGGTCCAACGGGATGTTGAGCGCCGTGAAGTTGTGCCAGTCCGTTTCCACTTCCGGCCCTGCCGCTCGGGTGAATCCGAGCTCCCGGAAGATGTCACATATCTCGTCGATCACGACCGTGACGGGATGCACGCCGCCGCGCCACTGACGACGACCTGGCAACGTGAGATCGGCGCCCTCGGACTCCTCCGGCGCCAGAGCCGCGGCCAGCTCGTCCACTCTCAGTTCGAGCGTCGTCTCCAAAGTCTTCTTGACCAGGTTCGCCGTCTTTCCGGCTTCCGGGCGTTCCTCGGGCGGAACGTTCCTCAGGCCGGACAGGGCGCGTGACAGAAGCCCGTTGCGGCCCAGGAACCGCACCCGAGCCTCCTCCAGCGACTCCGGGTCCTCCGCCTCCTGGATAGCCTCGAGAGCCTCGATCCGGATGGACTCGAGGGTCTCTCGCAGACTTCCCTCCTCTTCCCTACCACTCAATGCGAATGCTCTTTCGCCAGCTTCGCCAGCTCGGCAAACGCCTCCGGCTCGCGTATCGCGAGATCGGCCAGCGCCTTGCGGTTCAGATCCACTCCGGCGTTCTTGAGACCGGCAATGAACCGGGAGTACGACAGGTCGTGCTCGCGGGTCGCGGCATTGATCCGCGCGATCCACAGCCTCCTGAAGTCCCGCTTGCGCCGACGACGGTCCCGGTACGAGTTGGCCCATCCCCGCTCGACGGCGTTCTTCGCCGTGCGATACAGCTTCGAACGAGCGCCGAACTGGCCGCGGGCCTGCTTGAGTACCTTCTTCTTGCGCTTATTCCGAGCGACGCTCGTGGTCACACGCGCCATATCGATATCCTCTTCTTTCTATTCCATGCTTCCAAAGCCACATTCCGACCGACCGCCCATGCGACCCGTCCGCCTCCCGTCCGGCTCAGCCTCCCAGCAGCCGGCGCACCCGCTTCTCGTCCGCCTTCGCGACAAGCGTCTTCTTGCGGAGGTTTCGCTTCCTCTTCGGACTCTTCTTCGTCAGGATGTGGCTGTGAAACGCCTTGTTGCGGCGAAACTTGCCGGATCCGGTCTTCCGAAACCGCTTGGCGGCAGACCGATTGGTCTTCTGCTTCGGCATATTCGTCTACCCTTTCTGTCTAACCCTTGGGACCGATGAGCATCGTCATGGTCCGACCTTCCTTGCGCACGTCCGACTCGACGTTTCCGAGATCGACCAGTTCTGCCTTGACGCGCTCCAGCACACGGACGCCGAGTTCAGGGTGCGTCATTTCGCGCCCCCGGAAACGGAGCGTGAACTTCACCTTGTCGCCTTCCTCGAGGAAACGCCTCGCGTGACGGAGCTTGAAGCCGAAATCGTGATCCTCGATCTTCGGCCGCATCTTGATCTCCTTCACGTGGATGATGTGCTGGTTCTTCTTTGCCTCCCGCGCCTTGCGTGCCTGTTCGTACTTGAACTTCCCGTAGTCCATGATCTTGCACACGGGGGGGCGCGAGTTGGGAGCGACTTCGACCAGATCCAGGCCCTGCTCCGCGGCCATCGATCGCGCCTCGTCAGTGGCAATGATGCCCAGTTGCTCCCCCTCCCCGTCGATCAGGCGGATCGGGCTGATGCGAATCTTGTCGTTTACGCGCAACTCGTCTTGGCTCACTTCACCTCTTCCAGGGCCGCGGTGCAAGCGTCGCCGATCCGCTCGACCCGAGGCGGAGAGGCGGACACGAAAAATGCCCGTTCGGCAACAGCCGACCGGGCATACACGACTCGGCGTCGACCCGCCAGGATC
>JBDGXI010000028.1:0-26966 GCA_039584685.1 Gemmatimonadota bacterium
AGGCGCGGGAACCGGTCACGAGGCTCGTCCCGCGCGATGTCCCGTCAAGAAGAAGGAGAGCGAGATGAGGCGTATGACCTGGCTGGCCCCCGTGGCCGCGTTCACCCTGGCTGCGTGTGGCGGTGGAGATGCCGGCTCCGAGGCGGAAATGGCCGCGGCGAATCCGTGTGCCGCGAATCCGTGTGCCGCCAACCCCTGTGCGGCCAATCCGTGTGCCGGAATGGACCTGCCGGTCGATGCCATCCGGCAGGGCGACCGCGAGCTGGACTCTCACGGATTGTCCTGGGACCAGCTGGCCGCCCGGGGCGCGGAGCTGTGGGACGACAAGTCTCTCAGCGGCACGGGCGCGACATCGTGCAGCACCTGTCACAGTGGCGAAGGCACGGGCATGATGAACGCCTCGTTCGCCGATCCGTATCCCCATCCCGTCGCCATGGCGAAGGACCGGGCCGGCCTCGACCAGGTGACCGCGGCGGAGATGGTCCAGTTGTGCATGGCGATTCCGATGACGGCCGAGCCCCTGGACTACGGTTCCGTCGAGCTGTCAGCGCTCACTGCTCGCGTCGAGCAGCTCCAGGAGACGTTCGATCCGGCGGGGGCGGGAGGCATGAACCCGTGCGCCGCCAATCCGTGTGCTGCCAATCCGTGCGCGGCGAATCCGTGCGCTGCGTCAGGCATGAACCCGTGCGTTGCTAACCCGTGTGGGGCGGATCGCTGAGGTGGTGTTTCGGGCCGCGATCCGGCTCGCGCGCCGCTGACAACTCAAGGAGCCGGCCGTCCCTCGGGGCAGCCGGCTCTTTCCCATGGGCCCTGCGGGTCAGGCCCGCGGACCCCGGTGTACGTGGGTGTTCGCCCCCCGAAGCAGGGCCTCCGCCTCTTCTTGCGCGGGATTGCCGTGGTTGGCCCTCGCCACCTCGGCCATGGACGGCTGCAGCAGGAGCATGGCCAGCAGGGCGGCTCGCTCTGGAAGGCTGCGCACGATCACGTGTTCGTGCGAGGCGTGGGCACCGTCGCCCCTCGGACCCAGGCCGTCGAGGGTCGGAGCGAACAGGCTCGTGACGTTTCCGTCGGAGCCGCCGCCCGAAGTACCCTGCTGCAAATCGAGGCCCAGCTCCTGGCCCGCCCGGTGCGCCGACTGCCACAGATGCTGGTTGCCCGGGGTCTTCTCCATCGGTGGCCGGTTCATGCTCCCGGTCACGACGAGCTCCGTGCCCGGTGTCGTGGACTCGAGGGACAGGATCTCGGCCTCGACCCGGCGGGCATCCTCGATCGTGAGCACCCGCACATCCACCGTCGCCCGACTCTCCGGGGCGACGATGTTGGTGCGCAGCCCTCCGTCGATCGTACCGACGTTCACGGTGACTCCGCGTTCGGCGTCGTTGAGGGCGAACAGCCGCTGGATGACCATCGAGAGCTCGAGGATCGCGCTCGCTCCGCGCTCCGGCTCGAGGCCCGCGTGGGCAGCCCGTCCGAGGACGCGGATCTCGAAGAATCCGTTCCCCTTGCGAGCCGTCTTGAGCTTCCCGGCGGGCCCGAGAGCGGGCTCCAGAATGAAAGCCCGCTCCGACACCTTGGCCAGGCGCTTGATGTGCCGCATCGAATCGGAGCTGCCAATTTCCTCGTCCGAGTTGACCAGCACGATCGGGACGACCTCGGGCCGCAGGTTCATCGACTGCAGGGCGCGTAGCGCGAACACGATGTTCACGAGTCCGCCCTTCATGTCATAGGTGCCCGGCCCGTACAGGCGCCCCTCCTTCTCGATTACCGGCATGGCGCCGAGGGTCCCCACCTCCCACACCGTATCGCAGTGCCCTACCATAAGCTGGATCGATCTTCTCTTGGGTCTGGCGTGTGGTATGGCCAGCAGTTGGCCGCCCGATTCGACGCCCGGAATCGCCCGGACCACGAAGCCCAGGCGCTCGAGCTCCAGGCGGAGTATCGCCTGCGGGCCGGCCTGCGTTCCAGGGTCCAGGGAAGGGGATTCCGCTTCGGCGAGGCGGCGCAGAAGGCGCACCATTTCCCGCTCGCGCGAGAGCAGATGCTTCAGGACCTCGGGCCCTACCCCCTCCGCCACGGGGCTCAGCGCTCGAACCCGTCGGGAAGGGGGAACCGGAACGTCTGCTGGATGGCCGCGAATCGCCACGGCTGCAGATAGGCCAGCAGCGGAGCGTCGTGAATCAGGTCCTGCCCGTCCCGGTCCAGTCTGCGGACGGAATCCTCGGCCACCGCCGCCTCGACGATCCGGCCCACCACCAGGCTGTTCTCTCCGAATCCGTCCACGATTCGATCGAGCTCGCACTCGAAGAACAGGTAGGACTGCGCCAGGTGGACTCCCTTGACCCGGGTCGCGGGCCTCGTTTGCAGGGCCTCGAGCACCGGTTTCGCGTCGTCATCGCACCTCGGCGCCGCGCACAGGCTGGCAAGCACGACCTGGTCGGGGCGGGGCATGGACACGGTGAAGACGCCGTCGCGCTGGATGTTTCGATACGTCGAGTGGCGCGGAGTGCACACGAATCCGAAGTAGTTCTGCCACCCCATGGGCGTGGCCATGTGCTTGGGGGCCAGGTTGGCGGTGCCGTCCTCCTCGAGCGTGCCAACGACCGAAAGTGGCGACACCCAGAAGAACCTGTCCCAGATAGGCTTATCGAGATCTAATTTAACCAGAGTCTGAAGTGGCTGCGCCATCTCTCTCGGCCTCCCGTCCGGTTCATCCTTACATCATGGCACCGGCGGCTGTAAATAGCCACATTGGTGCGACCCGCGCCACGAAGACGAATGAGGGCGCCACCCGTCGAGGTGGACCCGTGAATACGAGGAGACGGAATGCAGACGCAGATCTCGCACCGCGGCATGGATCTCACCGATGACCTGACCTCTCGCGTCGAATCGCTGGCCGCAGAGGTGGAGAGCCGGACGACCGGCCTGCACCTGGCCAAGTTCGTGCTCGAGGAGCGAGACGCCACGAAGGCCGTGGGCCTGGTGCTGTCGTGGGGCGAGAGGCAGGACACAGTGGTCCGACACGCGGAGGCCGCCGACTGGGACCGGGCGTTCCTGGATCTGCAGCGCCGGCTCGAACGGGCGCTGGAGGCCTCCGAAGCGGTATCGACTTGAAAGCAGCGCCGACCCGAAGCTAGACTTGGTGGGCCGACCCTCCCCGCGGCCGGCAGGTTCAGCGAAGGGACATCACGGGACTGCGCCCCTCAGACCATCGGGAACGATCACCGTTCTCCCCGAGAGGAGGCGCCATGCCGCAGACCTACCAGCTGGTACTCACCGGTTTCCACTTTCCCCGCAAACTCCCGCGCAGAAAGGCCAACTTCCGATTCGTGGCGGACGTTCGTTACGTGAACGGGCGCGGTGAGCACGACACGGAGCACTCGGTGCTTCCCGACCTCGATCGGTACTGGGAGTGTGACCCCGAGCGGAAGAAGACGCCCGAGTACGTTCGCGGGCCGGAGAAGGGTAAGACCGCTTCGTTCGACATGTCGCGCATCGACGAGTGGGACCGCCTGGTACTGCTCGTGCGTGGGGATGGAATTCACTCGGTCCAGTTCAAGGTCCTCGACGTCAACCGTACGGACGGCTGGGACCGGCTTCGCCGGGCCCTGGGCGACGTCGTGAGCACGCTCATCGGTCGGGCTCGCACGATCGTGCCCGACAAGGCATGGGCGGTATCCGACTCCTTCGGGACGGCAGCCACCGACCTCGAGTCCACCCTGGTGGCGCGGCTCGCAGGAGGCGATGCTCCTCTGTTCCGCGGATCGACGGCCCTTTCAGTACCGGGCGACTACGAGGTGTCGGGAGAGGGCCGGGAGGGTGCCTACTCCATTATCTGTCGGCTCGACGTGTCGGAGGGCTGAGGACGTCGGGGCCAGCCGGTCGCCCGTGATTCGCCGATGGCATACCCGGGCACGCCGGCCTGGCCCCGAAGCCTCGTGGAGGCCTAGCCGTCCTCTGCCGCCTCGTCGTCATCCTCCGCCTCGTGGACGATACCCCAGATGTTGTCCTTGTGCCTCGGGCAAAGCTCCACGAATTCGGCGAACATGTTGCCGTCCGGGTCGCGGGCTCCCATGCGTGACACGGCCTCCGTCCAGGCCGTGTGGAAGACACCCGACCTCATCCCCTTGACGGAGTGGTTAACAACGTTAATGTAACGTTGTTAACTTAACGACGTTAAGGGTGAATTCATGACTGAATCGCAGATCATCGAGAAGGAACGATCCGGGGAGACGGAGACCGCCATCCTGGAGGCGGCCCGCGACCTGCTGGCGGAGGGCGGCCTCGACGCTGTCTCGATGCGGGCGGTGGCCTCCAAGGTCGGTCTGAGCGCGACGGCTATCTACCACTGGTTCCAGAACAAGGAAGACCTGGTGGACCGGGTCGTGCTGCACGGGTTCCGTCGCTCCGAGGCCTACATGTGGAAGGCGATCGAGGACCTGCCCCCCGGGTCGATGGATCGAGTGGCCGCCCTCGGCGAGGCGTACATCCGCTTCGCGCTCGAGAACCGAGAGTATTTCAAGATCATCTTCGCCATACAGACGCCGGCTCCACGGCACATCGACGACGTACCGGGTCAGGGTGGATACCGGGTGCTCCGTCAGTGCGTGGTCGAGGCGATGGAGGCCGGCAACATCAGGCGAATGGAACCCGACCTGGTGGTCCTGTTTCTGTGGTCCGTGGTTCACGGCCTCGTGACGATCTTCATGGCTTGCGATCCGAAGGAGCTGCTGGCAGAGACCGGGTGCTGCGACGACCTGGACGAGAGGGACCTCACGATCGGGCTGTTCGAGAGGTTTCGGGCGATGGTACGGATCGGTCTCGAGCCCGACGAGGCGAGGGGAGGCGAGAGCGATGCCTGAGCAAGGATCGAGGATGGAACGGCGCGAAGGGGGAACGTTGCAGGGAATACACGATGAGCGCCCGCGGAATAGGGGCTCCGCATCGGTTTCCGCGGTCCTCGCCGCGCTGGCGATAACGATCGGGGGAGCCGTCAGTCCTGCCCACGGCCAGGCCCTCGACGGGACGGCGGCGGCCGGGGAATCTCCAGTGCTCAGGTCGGAAGGGGCGCTCTCCGCGCAGGTCGGCCTCGGGGAGACGCTGCCGCAGGTGGACCCGGATGCGGGTCGAGGCGGGCAAGATGCCGACGCGGCGGACGCCGATGTCCGTCCCTACACTCTCGAGAGGGCGGTGGCGATCGCCCTGCGCAACAACCGCCAGCTGGCCGTGTCCCAATACGACCTCGAGACGGCGAACAAACAGGTTTCCGAGGCCTACGGGGCGCTGTTCCCGGAGATCGACGGCTTCGCCTCGCTGCAGCGGAATCTAGAGCTTCCGTCGGCATTTCTCCCGAAGATCTTCATCGATCCCGAAGCGGACCCGGATGACCTGATCGCCGTGACCTTCGGGGCGGAAAACCAGTGGAACGCAGGGCTGATCGTGAACCAGCCCCTGTTCGACGCCGGCGTGTTCGTCGGAGTGGGGACGGCCGGCTCGTTCCGCAACCTGGCCCGCGAGGCGCTGCGCGGATCGGCCCAGGGCGTGGCGACGACGGCCCGGATCGCCTACCTGAACGTGCTCCTGGCCCAGGAGGCCGTCCGCGTCACCCAGAACAGCATCGAGCGGGTGCGGCAGACGCTGGAGGAGACCCGGGCCCTGAACCGGGCCGGTCTCGCCAGTGACTATGACGTCCTTCGGCTAGAGGTGCAGCTGGCGAACATCGAGCCCAACCTGAGGCGGGCCGCGAACGAAGTGGCCGAGTCCCGGCGGGTGCTGGCGATCGAGATGGGGCTCGGGGAAAGTGCGAGCGCTGCGGCGTTCGGTGAGCTGCACCAGATCGACCTGTCCAAAGGTGCGGCGAACAGCGAGGACAACGTGGCGCTCCTCGCGTTCGCAGGCGTCCCGGACGCTTCCGAGGTCGGGCGGGAGGAGCTGGAGGCCGTCGCCCTGTCCAACCGGACCGACCTACAGCAGGCTCGCCTCCAGCGTGACCTGGAGGAGGCGCGCGTGAAGTACGAGCGCACACAGTTGTTTCCGAGCGTGAACGCGTTTTTCAACTGGGGACTGCAGGCGCAGGAGAACGGGGCGCTCAACTTCTTCGGCGAGAACCCCGATCAGCGATTCACGACCTCGGCGGTTGGCGTGCAACTGGACGTGCCGATCTTCTCGGGAGCGCGCCGGTGGAACCGCGTGGAGCAGAGAAAGATAGGTGTACGTCAGGCTGAGGAAAGAATCGGCGATCTGAGGCAGCGAGCGGCGAACGAGGTGGAGACTGTGCTCGCCGACCTGACCGAGTCGCGGTCGCGCGCTGAGGCCCAGCGGCAGGCCGTCTCGCAGGCCCAGAGAGGTTTCGACATCGTGACGACCGAGTACCTGGCCGGCACGCAGCCCCGGCTCGAGGTGACGGAGGCCGAGCTCGCGCTCAGGCAGGCCGAACAGAACTACGCGCTGGCGGTCTACGACTACCTGGTCGCCCAGGCGCGGCTGGACCTGGCTGTAGGGGTGGTGCCGGTGGTTGATCCCGTTGTCCACGCGATGATCGAGGGTGACATCGGGCCCGACGACCGGATAGACCCGGCCGGCGACGATGCGACGTCCAATGATGACAGGGAAGGCGACCGATGAGGACGAGACGAGTGATGCGCATAGATCGACGGGGTAGTTTCCTCGCCGGAGTGGGCCTGGTGCTGACGGCCGTGGTTGCCGGGTGCGGCTCCACGGAGGGGGCCGGGAGCGAATCCGCCGAGTCCGGCGAGGCGGCCTACGTCAAGGTGGTGAACGTGGTGATCCGGACGGTCGAGCCGACGGAGTTCACGTCCTACGTGCGGATGACCGGTGTCGTGGAGGCCTTCCAGGACGTCGTCGTGAGCTCGCAGGAAAGCGGCGTGATCGAGCAAGTGATCGTGGAGAAGGGCTCTCGGGTACGCGCGGGGCAGGCCATCGTGAGGATCGACGACGAGATCCTCGCCGCCCAGGTGGACGAGGCGCGCGCCTCGGCGGCCCTGGCGCGGGAGCGCTACGAAAGGCAGCGCCAGTTGTGGGAGGACGAAGGGATCGGCAGCGAGATCGCCTTCCTGCAGACGAAATACGACGCCCAATCGGCCGACGCGCGCCTGTCATTCCTCGAGGCGCGGTTGGCCCGTCATTCCATCCGGTCTCCGATCGCCGGCGTGCTCGACGAGCGCTACGTGGATACGGGAGAGATCGTGGCTCCGGGCACCCCGGTGGTGCGGGTGCTCACGGTGGACAAGCTCAAGGTGGTCGGCGGAGTTCCCGAGCGCTTCGGGCCGTACGTGGCCGAGGGCGGCAGCGCGGTGATCAACTTCGACGTGCTGCCCGGACAGACGCTCGAAGGCACGATCGAGTACGTCGGCGCCGCGGTGGACCCGCAGAACCGGACGTTCCCGATCGAGATCCTCCTCGACAATCCCGGGGGTCGCCTCAAGCCGCAGATGGTGGCAAACGTGAGGGTCGCGACCGAGCGGCTCACGGACGTGATCGTGGTGGCCCAGGACGTGGTCCAGCGCACGGAAGACGGGTACCAGGTATTCGTCGCAGTCGGGGACGGGGAGAGCATGGTCGCCGAGGCGCGCAACGTCGATCTCGGCCCCAGCTTCGAGAACGAGGTCGTCGTGGTGGGCGGGCTCGGCGCGGGAGATCGTCTGATCGCCACCGGTCATCAGCTGGTGGATGCCGGTGACCGGGTGAGGGACGTGAGCGAGGGGGGCGGAAGATGAGCTGGTTCCGAAGACTGCTGCGCCGCCGTCGCGGTGGGACCCGCGACGAGGACCGTCTGGCGGCCGGGAGCGCCGCCGACCGGCTGTTCGAGCGGAGGGACCCTGGCAAAGTAGACCTCGGGCGGTACAAAACGTTCTGGCTGACGGATTTCGCCGTTGACCACCCGATCAGCGTGCTCACCCTGCTCGTGCTGATCGTGATGGGAGGTCTGTATTCCTACCTCACGGTTCCGAAAGAGGCCTCACCTGACATCACGGTCCCGTTCGTGGCCGTGAACACGGTGTATTCGGGCGTCGCGCCCGAGGATATCGAGACGCTGATCACCCGACCGCTCGAAGAGGAGCTGAACAAGATTTCCGACATCAAGACGCTCACCTCGCAGTCGGTGGAGAGCGTCTCCTCCATCACGGCCGAGTTCGAGGCCGGCATGGACATGACGGAGGCCCTGCAGCTGGTGCGGGAGAAGGTGGACATCGCGAAGCCGGAGCTGCCCGAGGCGGCCGAGGAGCCGGCGATCCTCGAGTTCAACTTCTCCGAGTTTCCCATCATGCAGGTCAACGTGTCGGGCGAGTACAACCTCGTGCGACTGAAAGAGCTCGCCAAGGACATCCAGGACGAGATCGAGCAGATCCCGTCCGTGCTCAGCGTTCAGCTCTCCGGGGGACTGGAGCGCGAGGTGAAGGTCGACGTGGACCTCGGGAAGCTGAAGTACTACGGGATCTCGTTCGTGGACGTCATCGAGGCGATCGCCTTCGAGAACGTGACAGTACCGGGCGGAACCATCGACGTGGGCGACGTGAAGTACCTGGTCCGTGTGCCTGGAGAATTCCAGGATACCCGACCGCTCGAAGACATCGTGATCGAGACGCAGAGGGACCGGCCGATCTACGTGCGCGACGTAGCCACCGTCGACTTCGGCTTCAAGGAACGAGAGAGCTACGCGCGCTTGAACGGGAATTCAGTGGTCACGCTGAGTGTCAGCAAGCGCACCGGCGAGAACATCATCGAGACCTCGGACGCCGTCCGCGCGATCCTGGCGGACATGGAAGCTGACTTTCCTCCCACCACGCACGTCAGCATCACGTCGGATGCGGCCAAGTACGTGCGTAGCATGGTCAGCAACCTGGAGAACAACATCGTCTCCGGCCTGATCCTGGTGGTGTCCGTCCTGCTGTTCGCCCTCGGGGTGAGGAACGCCTCGTTCGTCGGCGTCGCCATTCCACTGTCGATGTTCCTCTCGTTCAGCGTGATGCAGATCCTCGGCTTCACCATGAACATGGTCGTCCTGTTCTCGCTCATCCTCGCTCTCGGAATGCTGGTGGACAACGCGATCGTGGTGGTCGAGAACATCTACCGCTTCCGCGAGGAAGGCTTCGATCGCAAGTCGGCCGCCAAGCTGGCGACGGCCGAGGTGGCAATGCCGGTGATCGCCGCGACCGCGACCACGCTCGCGGCCTTCGCGCCCATGGCGTTCTGGCCCGGGATCACGGGCGAGTTCATGAGCTATCTGCCCAAGACGCTCATGATCACCCTCACCGCGTCTCTGATCGTCGGCCTGGTGATCAACCCGACGCTGTGCTCTCTGTTCATGCGGACCGAAGGCGAGCCGAGGCCGCACCTGACGCGCGAGTTCAAGATCGGAGCCTGGGTGGCAGCGGGCCTCGTCGGGCTCGTGCTGGCGCGTGGGCGACCCCTGACCACGCTGCTGCTCGCCGCGACGGTCGTCGGCCTCATCTTCCTGCACCGATTCGTGCTCGAGCCCGCCGGACACTGGGTGCGGGAGCGAGCCCTCCCCGCGACCCTGCACCTCTACGAGGGGCGATTGCGCTGGGCCCTGAGGCACCGGTGGCTGGTGGTGGGGCAGACCGGCCTTCTGTTCGTGGGAGTACTGGCCCTGTTCGCCGCGTTCAATCCAGGGATCGAGTTCTTCCCGGAGGACATCGAACCCGATGACATCTGGGTGCAGGTCGAGACCCCGGTCGGCACGCGCGCCGAGGTTACGGACGCGATTGTGCAGCGGCTCGAGACCGAGCTTCGGGGCATCGACGGCCGGGAGGACTACGAGTCGGTGGTGGCAACCACGGGGTCGAAGATCGCCGACTTCGGAAGCCAGACGGGCTCGCAGTACGCGACCGTGGCCGTGAGCTTCGTGGACTTCGAGCTACGCGAGCGTGACACCAACAAGACCCTCGAGGTCATGCGGTCGTCGATCGGCGGAGACGTGGCCGGCGCCACGATCACCGTGGACAAGCCGAACATGGGACCACCCACCGGTCGTCCGATCAACATCGAAATCATCGGCGAGGACTTCGAGACCCTGAAGGATCTCGGCGACCAGATGGTCGCCCTGCTCTCGAACGCCGACGTCGCTCCCAAGCTCGAGGGGCTGGAGAGCGACCTGGACGACGCGCGGCCCGAGCTCCGGGTCGAGGTAGACCGCGAGAAGGCGGCCCTGTACGGCGTGACGACCCTCGACATCGGCAGCACGGTTCGAAACGCCATCAACGGAACCGAGGCGTCCGAATTCAGGGACGGCGAGGAGGAGTACGATATCGTCGTGCGTCTGGCTGAGCAGTACCGCTCGGATCTCTCGTCGATCGGCGACCTCACGATCGAAAGCGAGCTGGGAGATCCCGTCCCGGTGTCATCGGTGGCCACGTGGAGCGTTGAAGAAGGATTCAGCGGGATCAACCGCAAGGACCTGGACCGGGTGGTGACCGTGTCCTCGAACGTGCGCGCCGGCCACAACGCGAACGCGGTGTTGGCGGAAGTGCGAACGACACTCGAAGAGTTTCGCACCCAGCTTCCGACCGGGTATCGCCTGAGCTACACGGGCCAGCAGCAGGAACAGCAGGAGTCCGAAGAGTTTCTGGTCAACGCGTTTCTGTGGGCCCTGTTCCTGATCGCGTTCATCCTGGTCTCGCAGTTCGACTCGATCCTGAAGCCCGGGCTCATTCTGAGCACGGTCATGCTGTCGACGATCGGAGTACTGATCGGCCTGCTCGTCTTCCGAATGCCGTTTGGAGTGATCATGAGCGGCGTCGGTGTGATCAGCCTCGCCGGCATCGTGGTGAACAACGCGATCGTGCTGATCGACTACATCCACGTGCTTCGCGACCGAGACGGTCTGTCGGAGCACGAGTCGCTGATAATGGGTGGGGTCACCCGATTCCGTCCGGTGACCCTGACGGCCATCACGACGGTGATGGGACTCATCCCGCTGGCGATCGGCCTCAACATCGACTTCAACCGGTTCTACCGGACGCTGAACCCGAACATCTACTGGGGAGGTGCACAGGCCGCGTGGTGGGGTCCGATGGCGATCGCGGTGATCGCCGGACTCTTGTTCGCCACCTTCCTCACCCTGATCCTGCTGCCCGTGATGCACTCATTGCTGGACGACATGGTGAGCTTCCTGCGCCGGCACTTCCGGGCGAACGGGCAGGCGGCCCTGCGAGCGGATGACGCCGCCGAGCCGGCCGCCGTCACCGGGGACGAGAGGGAGATGGCCGGCGCGTTTTAGCCCGCAAGGGCCCCCAGCATCCACGCGGCGCCGAGCCCGCCGTAGATCCCGAGAATGTAGCCGACCACGGCCATCAGCAGGCCCACGGGCGCCATGGCCGGGTGGTACACGCTGGCCACGATCGGCGCCGTCCCCGCGCCGCCGATGTTGGCCACGCTCCCCGTGGCCACGAAGAAGAACGGGGCCTTGATGAGACGGGCTACCGCTAGCATCACGGCCACGTGGATCGCGATCACGAGGACGCCGGCGAAGAAGAAAGCCGGGGCCGAGAGCACCTCCATGAGATTGCCCTGCGCGCCGATCGCCGTGAGCAGCAGGTAGAGCGCCGCGTACCCGATCTTGGAGGCGCCCGCTTCCTCCAGGTTGCGCACCGGAGTGAAGCTGAGGAGGAGGCCGCCCGTGACGACGATGAGCACGGCCCAGGTGGTGTGACTGATAATCGTGGGGTCTCCGAGCGCCGGAAGGGCGGCTCCGAGCTGCACCGCGAGTACGGCCCCGGCGAACCCGAGACCGACGATGATGGCTATATCCCTGAGCTGCGTGGGCCGCCGGTGCGTGTCGAGCTCGGCGAGCAGCCGGTTGGTCTCGGCGACGGCCGACGTGTCGGCCCGCAGACGCTGGTCGAACAGCGCCTGCCAGGCGCTGAGGAACAGCAGTACGCCCATCCAGCCGTACCCGACCACGGTGTCGACCACGATGATCGGACCCATGATGGCGTCCGGGGTGCCCACGCTCTCGGCGATCGCGACCATGTTGGCCGTGCCGCCGATCCAGCTTCCGGTGAGTGCCGCCAGGCCCTTCCAGCCCTCGAGAGGGAGCCAGCGGGCGAACGCCAGGTACGCCACCTGCGCGCCGATCATGATTCCGATCGAGCCGGCCGTGACCATGATCAGGGCGGTGCGGCCGAGCTTGAGGATGCTCTTGATGTCCACCGTGATCATGAGGAGGAGCAGGGCCACGGGGAGCAGGTATCGCGTCATCCAGTCGTAGACCGGCGAGGCCATGGGGATGATGCCCAGCGTGGTCGAGAGCGTGGGGACGAAGTAGCAGTAGATCACGGCCGGGGTGATGCGGAACACCCTTTGGAGGGCCGGCAGCTCGCTGATCCAGAAAATGGCGGCGAAGACGGCGGCCAGATAGCCGAATACGGCCATCGGCTCCTGGATAAGGGCGGTCATGGGTCGGTGGCTACCCGCTAACCTCGGTGCGCGGCCCTTCGAGCCCGGCCAGTCCAGGCTCCACTCGATTGCCTCCCGCCGCCTTCGCCTGATACAGCGTCGCGTCGGCGGCTCTCACGAGCTCGGCGGGCTCCTTCATCGTGGGCCTGGATACCGCGACGCCAGCGCTGACGGTGATCCGGGTCCCGGTGGGAAGGTCCTGACGGGCGAGGGCCTGTCGCACCCGGTCCGCGTACCGCACGGCCCCTTCCATCTGCTCGGTCGGCAGGATGGCGAGGAACTCCTCCCCCCCGTATCTCCCGGTCACGTCCGAGTCCCGGGTATGGCGCCTGAGGATCGTGCCGAAAGCGCGCAGCGCCTCGTCCCCCTCGGCGTGGCCGTGCTCGTCGTTGTACTCCTTGAATCGATCGAGGTCGAACATCACGACCGCCATACCCTGTCCGCGCTGCGCCGCCGCGAAGTGCGGCTTGATGAACAGGTCCAGCATGCGCCGATTCGGGAGACCGGTGAGGGCGTCGTGGAACGCGAGTCGCAACGCCGAGGACTTCTGGCGGCGCAAGGCCTCGGCGAGCCATCCGAGCCCGAGGCTGCCGGCGATGAACGCGACCGTGACACCTCCCGCGATGCGCCAGTCCACCTGGGTTCCGAGGAGCAGCGGCGGCACGATCTCGATCGCGATCATGAGGATCATCGCGACGAGGAGACCGATGGCCGCGCCTTCCCATCCCCGGTAGTAGGCGAACAGGAAGGCGGGGACCAGGGCGAGCAGCCACATCAGGTCCGCAAGCTCGTTGAGGGATTCCGGCCACACGATCGCCGCGACGCCCGCGACGGCCAGCGCCAATAGGCTCAGGGCCAGGGCACGCGGCGGTACGCTGGTGTCCGATTCTATCGTATCGGGCTCGAGGTCGATCATCGAGAAGCCGGTCTGGGGTTCAGCCCGAATCGTGCTCCGAGCCAGGTACCTGCCCGCAACATCGCAGTATGGCGTGAGCGCTGGCGGGCGCACAAGAACCCGAACGGTTGCCGGGTGCGCACGGCCTCGCGATCTTGCCGGCGTTACTCGACGTGCCTTCCACCCGGACTCGCGGTCCGGCATTGCGTCCCGAGAGATCATGCAGGGTGACTGGACGGTAATTCGCGTGCGAGGGCACCGGGGACTCCCGGAGCTGGATGGAGCGGGTTTCCTCAGCTGCATCGCATCCATCAGGAGAACGATGGATGGGACGCGCTGGCACCATCGGTGGGTCCCCGCGGTCGGAGGGACGGCGCGGGACGGGCTACGAGTCGAGTTCGCGCACGGCTCGAAGCAGATGAAGCAGGTTCTTCGAGCGCTGGAAGGCCTGATTCCTCCGCCGGATTCCGTGTTCGCCGAGCCGCTGAACAGAGAGCTTGATCTCGACGACGTGCAGACCGATGAGGAGATGGAGTTCTGCCTGGAGATGCTGTGGCGCTACGCGGAGTTCATCGTCGAGTTGCGCAGCCGGAATCCGGGTCTCACGACCTCGAGAATCGACAGCCTGACGCCCGGCGCCTTCCTGACCTTCGTGACCGGCAATCGCCGCCATCTCGAGAAGGCGATGGACGACCAGGGAATGGTCACGGTTCCGGCCGTACCGTTTGGCAGGGCCGTCGGGCATATCCGCGAGGCCGACCTCGAGTACCGGGTCCCGCCACAGAACCGTGACGAAGCGTGTGCGGCGGCACGGATTCACCATCTTGCCGGATGCATGTTCGCTTCGCGCTACTATCCCTTCTCCCGGATCGGATGAGCAGGCGGCTGGCGGTCGTCGTCGGCGCGGCCGCCGTCGTCGTCGTGGCCATGGCGCTCGGATACCGGGCCGGCTCCCAGCTCGGCGATAGGGACCCTGACGGCCCGAGCCCGTGGACGGCTGGATGGGACGCACCGCAGGTGTGGCTCGAAATCCGGGCCCCTGACGTGGAGTTTCGCGACACCGAGGGCGGAGTGGCACGCCTGACCGACTACGCCGGCCAGATCGTGCTGCTCAACTTCTGGGGAACCTGGTGTCCGCCCTGCCTCGCCGAGATACCACACCTGATCGAAGTCCAGGAGGTTCTGGCGGGCCTCGGCGGGACGATCGTCGGGCCCGCCGTGGGCTCCGGGAGCGCCGAGGACGTGCTGCGCTTTGCCGACGAGCACGGGATCAACTACCCGCTGTGGTTGTCCGACTACGAGACGGCGGTAGGCCGCTTCGGGGCCGCTGGCTATCCCTTTACGCTCCTGATCGATGGCGAGGGGATCATCCGGAAACAGTACCTGGGGCCGCAGACCGCGCGGACGCTGCTTCACGACATCGAAGCGCTCGTGGGCAGCCGGTCCGGCCCGGGGAACGAGCCCGATCCGGGAAAGGTCAGTCCGTCGAGCTGACGGCCGCGCCGACCTCCAGTTCCAGAAGCTGGCCTCGATACAACCGGGCGTACAGCCCGCCCTCCGCGACCAGGTCGGCGTGCGTGCCCTGCTCCAGGATCCGGCCGTCGTCGATCACCAGCACCCGGTCGGCGCGCTGCACCGTATTGAGCCGGTGCGCGATGATGATGGTGGTCCGGCCTTCCATCACCGTCTCCAGGGCCTGCTCGACGAGCCCCTCGCTCTCGGCGTCGAGGCTGCTGGTGGCCTCGTCCAGGATGAGTATCTCGGGCTCCTTGAGGAAGATGCGGGCGATGGCTATGCGCTGGCGCTGTCCGCCCGACAGCCGGATGCCCCGCTCACCGACCATGGTTTCGTATCCGGCCGCGAGACCCTGGATGAACTCGTGTGCGTGCGCGAAGCGGGCGGCCTTGATGACTTCCTCGGATGCTGCTTCGGGCCTTCCGTACGCGATGTTCTCGTATATCGTATCAGCGAAAAGCAGAGGCTCCTGGGGCACGATCCCCACCGCCGTCCGCAGCTCGATGAGAGGGATGCGCCGCAGGTCGGTGCCCCGCAGAGAGATCACACCCTGCGTCGGATCCCAGAAGCGCGGGACCAGGGCCGCCAGTGTGGACTTGCCGGCACCGCTCGGCCCGACCAGCGCCACGATCTCACCCGGCCTGATCTCGAGATCGAGGCTGCGGAGCACCCACGGCTCGTCCGGCCCGTAGCGGAACCAGACGTCGCTGAACACCAGCCCGCCCGGATTGCTCGCGGGCGGGAGGGCCTCGGAGTGGCGCGGCTCCTTGATGGCCGGCTCCCTCCGGAGAAGGTCGAACACCCGTTTGGCCGCCCCCATCGCCTCCTGGTACCCGCTGTACAGGGAGGCCAGCGCGGTGATCGCGGCGGCCACGGAGACGGCGTAGAGAAGAAACGACACGAGCTCGCCGGCGGTGATCTGGCCCTCGAGAACCAGCAGGCCTCCCTTCCACAGCACCACCACGATCCCGCCGAACGCGATAAACGTGATCATGCCGAAGAAGACCCCGCGGACCAGGGCTCTCTGGATGGCCGTCTTCAGCGCCCGCGCGATCCGGCTCGCGTAGCGCTCTTCTTCCCATCCCTCGCGCGTGAAGCTCTGGACGATGGGAATCTGCGTGAAGGCCTCCTCGGCCACCGCGTTCGACTCCGCCAGCTCGTCCTGCACGCGAGTGCTCTTCGCTCGCAAGACGCTCCCAAAGGCATAGGCGCTGAGCACGACGATGGGAGCCACGGTGATCGTGGTCACCATCAGGTCGGTGTGCAGGATCGCCAGAAGCGTGAGGGCACCGACCAGGTACAGGATCTGACGCAGAAACTCCGCGAGCTGATGGCTGAGCACGACCTGGAGCGTGGAACAGTCCGAAGCGAGCCGACTGGTGAGCTCGCCGGAGCTGCGCTCGGCGTAGAAGCCGGGAGAAAGCGTGAGCAGGTGCGCGAACAGCTCCGTCCGGAGGCCGGCCACGACCCTCTCCGCGGTGGCGCTCAGGAGGAACACCTGCACGAAGTTGAATACGGCCTGCGCAGCGAACACCGCGAGCAGGAGGACGGCGATGGAGTTGAGCGCCGAGGGGTCGCGGCTCTCGAAAGCCGCGTCCATCAGGTGGCGCACGATCAGCGGAAAGGCGAGTCCGATCGCGGCGCTGACCACCAGGGAAACGGCGGCTACGGACAGTGCGGTGCGGTGCGGCCTGAGCCGCGGCAGCAACTGCCGGGCCGCGAAGATCGAAAAGTTGGACTGACCCTCTCGGGGCGTGATCATCTAGTGATTGGATTCCCGGTTTCGTCGTCGGTCCGTGACGTCTATCTTCCCGTCCATCGACGAGCGGAACCTACCGCTCGCCCGCCGGGCGCACCATACGGGTCAGGGCACTATTCACGGCAATCCCGCTCCCGCGCCCGGTCTCGATCGAAGTTCTGCGGAAGAGAGGCGAATCGTGTCTGGTTCGAACCACTTGCGGACCTGGAAACGGCTGGCGTGGACGGCTGTGGCGGCCACGTTCCTGCTCATCGCGTTCGGAGGGTTCGTCCGAATCAGCGAGAGCGGCATGGGGTGCGGAGACGACTGGCCGCTGTGCAACGGAGAGTTCGTTCCCGACCTGTCGTTCGCTACTTCCATCGAATTCGGGCACCGAATCATCGCGGCCGTGGTCGCGTTGCTGGTTCTGGCGCTGGCGGTCACCGCGCGGAAGTGGAGCAGCGCCGGAGATCCGCTGTGGGTGCCACTGCGGCGAGCGGCGGGCCTGGCCGTTGCACTGGTCGTCGTCCAGATCGTGCTCGGCGCGATCACCGTGTGGCTCGAGCTGCCTCCGGCATCGGTGATCGTTCACCTGGGGACGGCGATGCTCCTGATGGCCCTCCTGATCTCTACTGCCCTGGCGGCCGGAGCGCACAGGGCCGGGCGGTCGGTGAAGTACTCGGACAGCGCTTCGGGAGCCACGTGGTGGACCGCCGCGTTCGGATTTTGCGTCGTCCTGGCCGGCGGGCTGGTGGCCAATCTCGACGCGGGGCATGCGTGCCAGGGGTTTCCGTCGTGCAACGGGAGCTGGATGCCCGCCGACAATCCGTTGATGCACATCCACTGGGGTCACCGTCTCGTTGCCTACGCTCTCTTCGTCTGGGTCCTGTTCCTTCCCGCCTTCGTGAAGAGACGCCGGGTCGGAGACGGGGGCGCGAGGCGGGCGTCGATCGTGGCTTCCGTCCTGGTGGTGTCGCAGCTGGTGCTGGCCGCGGGCATGGTATCGATGGCTCTGCCCGATTGGATGCGCGTGGCGCACGTGGCGCTGGGCGCGGCCGTGTTCGGATCCCTGGTCTGGCTGGCCTGGACGGTCGCCAGGCCAACCGAGGGCACGGTACTGGAAGGCTGACCGGGGTAGTTCAGAGGACCTCGAGAAGGGCGATGTGCCCCAGGCCTCCCGCCGCACAGATGCTGACGATCCCCTTGCTACCCGATGGCATGCCGGCGAGCTCGACGGCGGTCTGCGACAGGATGCGGGCGCCGGTAGCCCCGAACGGGTGTCCGAGGGCGATGCTGCCGCCGTTCGGATTGACTCGGTCACGCGGAAACGGTCCGAGATCGACCTCCACTCCAGCCCGCTCGCGCACCCAGTCACCGTCCTCGAGGGCCGCGATCGTGCTCAGGACCTGGGCCGCGAACGCCTCGTGGACCTCCCACAGGGCGATGCCGTCGTACCCGAGGCCGTGACGTGCCAGGAGGCGCGGGATCGCCAGCGCCGGAGCCATGAGAAGTCCTTCGGCGTCGATGTCCACGGCCGCCTGTTCCCAGTCCAGCAGCCGTACTCGCGGAGCTTCGTCCGGTAGCCGCCGGGCTCCCTCAGCGTCGGCCACCCACACGCTGGCCGCTCCGTCCGTCAGGGGGGACGAGTTGCCGGCCGTGAGCGTGCCGCCTTCCCGATCGAAGACGGGGTTGAGGCGAGCCAGCTTCTCCACCGTGGAGTCGGCGCGCGGAAGAGTGTCCGCATCGGTCGGGAACGTGCCTGGCGATACGAGAAGCCGCCGGAAGAGACCCTCGTCGGCCGCCCGGATCGCATGCCGGTGACTGGCTGCCGCGAACTCGTCCTGCTCCTCTCTTCCGATACCCCACTGGCGCGCCGTGACCTCGGCGTGCTGGCCCATCGAGAGCCCGGTGGTGCGCTCCTTGACCGCCGGTACGGCGAGGCGGATGTCTCTCATGCGCACGCGCCGCAGCTCGGACACGATCCCTCCCACGCCCTTCGCGGCGGCCGCCCCACGGATCGCCCGGCTCAGCGTGCGATTCAGCCCGATCTGGGCGCTCGACATCGAGTCCACCCCGCCGCACAGGGCCAGGTGCGTGGATCCCGCCAGGATCTGCCCGGCCGCGTGGGTGGCCCCGGCGAGGCTGGTGCCACACTGCTGAATGACGGTGACCGCGGCCACGTGCGGATCGAGTCCGGCGTCGAGCCACACCTCCCGGCCCCAGTTGCTGAGATCCAGGGTCGGAATCACCGCCCCCCACACCACGAGGTCTACGTTCGCCGCGCCGCCGGGGCCGCGATGACCCACGACCGCCTGCTGCACCACGGGCACCGAGAGTTGCAGGGGGTCGAGCGAGCCGAGCTCGCGGTCCATCTTCGAGAATGGGCTGCGCGGGGCAGGGAAGACGAAGAGCTCGGACGGGGCTGACATCCCGAAGGTTCCTTTCACCGATCACCAGTTTGGCCGCGTCCAGCCGCCCGAGGGGGTGGGTGGCGCCGCAACCAATCCATCTGCAAGATGAGTCGCGGCCTGGACGGGCGCCACGGGCGCGCTCGGCCGCCCCCGCGGGCCACCACGGTGCGTGGGGAATGCCAGACGTCTGGATCGTCCAAGAAATAACCGTAGATCACAGTATCTAAACCGAAACAGTCAATGATGATACCGAGAGTACGCTTCGCGCCCAGTCCCACCGGTTATCTGCACGTGGGGGGGGCTCGTACCGCCCTGTTCAACTATCTGTTCGCCCGTCACCACGGCGGGTCGTTTCTCCTGCGCATCGAAGACACCGATCGCGAGCGCTCGAGCGACGAGATGACGGACCAGATCCTCGAGGCCATGGCGTGGCTCGGGCTCGAGGTGGACGAGCCTCCGGTGCACCAGGCTGACGGCCTCGAAAGGCATCGAGCCGACGTGGAATCGCTGCTCGAGTCCGGTGCGGCCTACCGGTGCTTCGCCTCGAAGGACGAGCTGGACGAGCTGCGGGCGAAGGCGCGAGAGGAAGTGGTGGCGTTCCGATATCGCGCCTCTCCGTCGTACGACGCGGAGGAGGCCGAGCGCCGGGCCGCGGCTGGCGAGGCGCACGCCGTGTTTTTCGAGGTTCCCGACGGTGACATCGCCTTCGACGACGCAGTGCACGGGCCGACAACGGTGCGCGGCGACAGCCTGGATGACTTCGTGATTCTCAGGTCGGATGGGACGCCCGTGTACAACATGGCGGTCGTCTCCGACGACGTGGACATGGGCATCACTCACGTGATCCGGGGCGACGATCATCTGTCCAACACGCCGAAACAGATTCTCATCTATCGTGCGCTGGGGGCCAATCTACCGGTGTTTGCGCACGTGCCGATGATCCTCGGGCCGGACGGCAAGCGCCTGTCGAAGCGGCACGGGGCGGCGTCGGTGGAAGCGTACCGCGAAGAGGGCATACTTCCCGAGGCCCTGGTGAACTTCCTGGCCCTGCTCGGCTGGTCGCCGGGCGACGACCGTGAGCTCATGGAGCTTCCGGAGCTCGTCGAAGCGTTCACCGTGGATCGCATCCTGAAGAAGGCAGGCGTGTTCGACCCGAAGAAGCTGGAGTGGCTGAACGGGAAGTGCCTCGATGCGGCATCCGCGGACCGGCTCGTGCCGCTGGTTCTCGAAGCGATGGACGACGACGGGCGGTCCGTGGCGGGCGCCGATCCGGAGCGATTCGAGACCGTAGTGAATCTGCAGAAGACGCGGGCCCGGACGATCCCGGCGATCGCGGAGACCAGCCTCCGCTACCTGGTGGATCCGGTGCAGTACGACGGACCGGCCGTGCAGAAACACTGGCTCAAGGAAGCCGAGGCCACGCGGGAGATCCTGGCCGCCGAACGGAAGGTAATCGCGGGAGCGGATCCGTTCGACGCGGAGACGCTGGAAGCGGGACTGCGAGCGGTCGCGAAGAGCCGGGAGGTCGGCTTCGGCAAGGTGATCGGGCCGCTGCGGGTTGCTCTGCTGGGGGTGCAGGACAGCCCGGGCATCTTCGACGTGATCCTCCTGCTCGGCAGGGAGCGATCGATCCAGCGAATCGACGCCGCGCTGGCCGAGCTCGAGGGCCTGGCGGCGGACTCGTGAAGGACACCGACTCACGCTGGATGGGGCGAGCCCTCGCCCTGGCCCGGGAGGCGGCCCAAAACGAAGAAGTCCCCGTGGGAGCGGTGGTCGTGGGGCCGGACGGGACGGCCTTCGAGGAGCGCAACCGCACCCGCGAGCTGGCGGATCCGACGGCACACGCCGAAGTCCTCGCCATCCGGCGTGCGGCGGCCTACCACGGGGACTGGCGCCTCACGGGACACACCCTGTACGTGACGCTCGAGCCCTGCTCGATGTGTGCGGGCGCCGTCGTCCTGTCGCGCGTCGAGCGCCTGGTGTTCGGAGCACACGACCCGAAAGCGGGGATGTGCGGGTCGCTGGGCAATCTGGTTCAGGACGGGCGGTTGAATCACGAGGTGAAGCTGGTCTCCGGAGTCGGCTCGGAAGAAGCCTCGGCGCTTCTGAAGAACTTCTTCGCCGATCGGAGATGACGGAGGGAGTCGAACGGTGATCGAATCCAAGGACAGGCTCGTTCTGGTGGCGGGAGAGCTGCACGATCTATCCGGTCCCGAGCCGGAGTGGCCGGACGGCCGGGAGACACTGTTTCATCAGCCCGGGGCGCCGCTTCCGGCGCGGACCGACGTGGACGCGATCATTCCTCTCGTCTCGCAGCCCGTGGGCGAATCCGAGCTGGCCGGACTGCCGTCCCTGCGGGTGGTGGCCAACTACGGGGTCGGCTACGACAACGTAGATCTGACTGCGGCCGAGGCGCGCGGCATCATCGTGACTAACACGCCCGACGTGCTGACCGATGCCACGGCGGACCTCGCCATGGCGCTGCTGCTGGCGGCGGCGCGCCGTCTGCGGGAAGGCCTCGACCTGGCCCGAAGCGGCGAGTGGGACGGCTGGCACCCGACTCAACTGCTGGGCATGGGCCTACGGGGCAGGGTGCTCGGAATCCTCGGGGCCGGCCGCATAGGCGTGGCGGCGGCCCGCCGGGCCGCAGCGTTCGGGATGGAGATCGCTTACTGGAATAGCTCCGCGTCTCCGGCCATGGAATCGGAGGCCGGCGGGAGGCGAATCGAGTCGCTGGAGGCGCTGCTGGGGGTGGCCGACATCGTCAGCCTGCACCTGCCACTGACAGCTGAAACTCGCGGGGTCATGGACGCGGGACGGCTTGCGGCCATGAAGCGGGCCTCGATCCTGGTGAACACGGCGCGCGGCGCGTTAGTCGACCAGGAGGCGCTCGCCGAGACCCTCCGTTCCGGCCACCTGGCGGCAGCGGGCCTGGACGTGTTCCAGAACGAGCCAGAGATCCCGGCCGGGCTCCGAGATCTGCCCAATTGCTTCGTGCTGCCGCACATCGGAAGCGCCACGCGGGACGCCCGACGGGCCATGTGGGACCTGGCGGCGGCGAACGTGAGGGCGGTGCTTTCGGGAGAGGAGCCGCCGACGCCGGTCGTCTAGCAGCCGCAAGCGCTGCCGTCGGCTTCCGTCCACCGTATGTTGCATGGGTCCTTCCCCGGATCATCCCCACGGAGAGGTCAACATGCCGGATATCCTGCCGCGTCTCTCGGAGGCTCTGTCTGATCGGTACGCCATCGAGCGCGAGATCGGTCGGGGCGGTATGGCCACGGTGTACCTGGCCACGGACCTGAAGCACAATCGCAAGGTGGCGCTGAAGGTCCTGCACCCGGAGCTGGCGGCCTCGGTGGGACACGAGCGCTTCCTGCGCGAGATCGAGATCGTGGCCGGTCTGACCCACACGCGCATTCTCACCCTGATCGATTCGGGCGACGCGGACGGACTCCTGTTCTACGTGATGCCGTACGTGGAAGGCCAGACCCTGAAAGAACGTCTGACACGCGAGGGCGCGCTTCCTCTGGAAGAGTCACTGCGGATTGCGCGGGAAGTGGCCGACGCACTGGCGTATGCGCACGAGAAGGGCGTGATCCACCGGGACATCAAGCCGTCGAACATCCTGTTCGAGGCGGGCCACGCGGTGATCTCTGACTTCGGGGTGGCGCGCGCAGTAGGCGCGGCGGGGGAAGGAGACGCGACGGCGACGGGCCTGGCGGTGGGGACGCCGAAGTACATGAGCCCGGAGCAGGCGAGCGGGGGGGAGGTGGACGGACGTGCGGACGTGTACGCGCTGGGTTGCGTGTTGTGGGAGATGCTGGCGGGGGACGCGCCGTTCGACGGGCCCACGCCACATGCGATCCTGGCGCTCAAGTCGTCGGACTCGACGCCGAGCCTGCGTGTGCGGCGCAAGAGCGTGCCACCGGACGTTGAGGGAGTGATCGCGAAGGCGATGGCTCCGCAAGCGGCGGACCGGTACACGACGGCGCGAGACTTCGAAGGGGCGCTGGCTGAACCCGAGAGCGCAGAGAAACTCAGGCCGCGTCACCGCCAGCAGGCTCGGGCCCGGGCAGTGGCGGGCGTGGCGATCGTGGCGCTTGCCGTCGTCGCTTCGTGGTGGATTTTCGGGCGCGGCACGCCTCTCGAGGCCGCGGGACCCTATCCCCTTGCGGTTCTGCCTCCGGAGAACCTGACGGGCGAGGAGGAGTACTTCGTCGCCGGCCAGCACCAGGCCCTGATCGATCACGTGGCGGCGATAAGCGGATTCCGCGTGATCTCGCGCCCTTCCGTCATGCAATACCGGCAGACCGAGAAGACCATCTCCGAAATCGCGAGCGAGCTGGGGGTGCGGGGCGTAGTGGCTTCATCGTTGACGCGGCACGGCGACACCGTGCGCATACAGGTACAGCTGATCGAGGCGGAGCCGCTGGAAGATCTCGTCTGGTCGGACTCGTACGATGAAGTGATAACCGGCCTGTATTCGATGTACGGTGAAGCGGCGCGCTCGATCGCGGCTGGCGCCGATGTCGAGCTGACGCCGGCCGAGGAGACTCGGTTCGGTGGAGCCCGCTCCATCGACCCCGCAACGTACGAGGCCTACCTGAAGGGGATGCATCACCTGAACAAGGGTACCCCGGAGGACATCGCGCAGGGCCTTGCGTACCTGCACGAGGCGACGGATGAGAATCCGGCCGACGCCATGGCATGGGCCGGCCTCGCGCTCGGATACTCCGCGGTTGGGCACGGCCCGTTACCCACACCCGAGGTGTGGGCGCGGGCTCGGGCAGCAGCGGAACGGGCCGTTCGGCTCGACTCGACGCTGGCTGAGGCGTGGTCTGCCCTGGCGGATGTCCGGTTCTACGGTGACTACGACTGGGTGGGCGCCGAAGAGGCCTTCCGCCGGGCCAACGAACTGAACCCCAGTATCGCCATGAATCACTTCCACTACGCCTGGCTACTGCTGACCCTCGACCGCTACGAAGAAGCGGTGGCGGAGCACGAGCTTGCCAAAGAGCTGGACCCGTTCACCCCCTTCCAATCGGCGCTGCTCGGCTGGTGCTACCTGTACGGCGGAGAGACGGAGAAAGCCGAGGTACAGGCCCGCCGGACATTAGAGCTCAATCCCGACGGGCCATGGGGCCTGTTCGTTCTTGGGAGGGCCCTGCAGATGGAGGGACGCCACGAGGAAGCGATCGACACGCACGAGCGGATGGCTGAGCTGTACCCGTTCCTTCGGTGGCTTGCCGGCGCCACATACGCTCGCGCCGGACGCACTGAGGACGCACGACGTATCGCAGCCGAGATCGAGGCAGGGGACGTCACAGGCTTCGACGCCTTCGGACTTGCGGTCCTGTATGGAGCGCTGGGCGATGTCGATGCGGCGTACAGGTGGCTGGTGCATGAGCCGAACCACGTCTGGCGACTGGCCATAGGGTTCGATCCCATCGGCGGGGTCCCGGCCGAGGTGGGCGCCGATCCGCGGTTCGAGGAGTTCCTGGAGAGATTCGGCCTTCCGCAGCGGCCGGAGTGAGATAGAAGCGTCTACGTCTCAAAGGCCTGTCACTCTGAGCTGTTGACGCTATTGATCAGCGGCCCGGCGGCATTCCAACACCCTCGACCTGCACGTCCCGCACGAATTTCTTATACTGGAGCGAGGCTTTCGGTAGTACTCCAGCGGAGAAAACGTCGTGTCTGACCTGGTATCACGCCTGACCGAGGCGTTGGCCGGCCGGTACGCCATCGAGCGCGAGATCGGCCGGGGCGGTATGGCCACGGTGTACCTGGCCACGGACCTGAAGCACAACCGGAAGGTCGCTCTCAAGGTCCTGCACCCGGAGTTGGCCGCCTCGGTGGGGCACGAGCGGTTCCTGCGCGAGATCGAGATCGTGGCCGGACTCACCCACCCGCGCATCCTCACCCTGATCGACTCCGGCGAAGCAGACGGACTTCTCTTCTTCGTCATGCCATACGTGGAAGGAGACACCCTCAAGGAAAGGCTGGAGCGGGAGGGCGCTCTGCCGGTCGAAGACTCGCTGAAGATCGCGCGCGAGGTGGCCGACGCGCTGGCGTACGCGCACGACAAGGGAGTAATCCACCGTGACATCAAGCCGTCGAACATCCTGTTCGAGGCCGGTCACGCGGTAATCTCGGATTTCGGGGTGGCGAGGGCCGTAGGCGTAGCGGGAGAGAAGGACGCGACGGCGACGGGCATGACCGTTGGGACACCGAAGTACATGAGTCCGGAGCAGGCCAGCGCGGGGGAAGTGGACGGGCGAGCGGACGTGTACGCCCTGGGGTGCGTGCTGTGGGAGATGCTGGCCGGAGACGCTCCCTTCGACGGGCCGACACCGCACGCGATTCTTGCGCTCAAGTCGTCGGACTCGACCCCGAGCCTTCGGGTACGGCGGCGAAGCGTGCCTGCGGAAGTAGAAGGAGTGGTCGCGAAAGCGATGGCGCCGCAGGCGGCTGACCGGTATACCACGGCGCGCGACTTCGAGGGAGCGTTGGCGTCGCCGGAGACGGCGGAAAGACTGAGGCCACGGCGGTCTCGGTCCCGAATGCGGATTCTGGCCGGAGCGGCGGCGGCCGCGATTGTCCTGGGCGGTGGCTGGTGGATCACGAGCAGCACTCCCGAGGTGGGCGCAGCGGACTTCGTCTCCATGGCGGTACTCCCGATCGAGAACCTCACCGGTGATGCGGGGCAGGATTACTTCGCGGCGGGCATGCAGGATGCGCTCATCGGTCAGCTCGGGAAGCTGAGCGGATTCAGGGTGATCTCGCGCAGCTCGGTCCGTCAATACGCGGAGTCCGACAAGCCGATTCCCGAGATCGCCGGTGAGCTGGGGGTGGAGTACCTGATCGAGGCATCGGTTTCCAGGGATGGCGACGGCATGCGGCTCGAAGTTCATCTGATAGAGGCCGTGCCCGACGAACGCCAGGTGTGGGCGGACGGATACGACGGAAACGTAGACAACGCGATGGAGATCCACGGTCAGGTTGCCAGGGCGGTTGCCGGGGCCCTGGATGTGGAGGTTAGTCCGGACGACGAAGCGCAGCTGGCCGGAACGCGACCCGTGAACAGGGAGACATACGAGTCATACCTGAGAGGTATGTACTTCATCAACGAGGGCACACCCGAGGGAATCACGGCGGGGCTCTCCCACCTGCACGAGGCCACGGAACGCGATCCCGGTGACGCGAGGGCCTGGGCCGGCCTGGCTACCGGTTACGCGCTGGTGGGTCACGGCCCGGCCGCTCCGCCCGATGCCTGGGTACGAGCCCGCGCGGCTGCGGAGAGAGCCATCGGATTAGATTCGACTCTCGCCGAGGGTCATGCCGCCATGGCCGACGTCAAGCTGTACTACGACTGGGATTGGGCGGGAGCGGAAGAGTCCTTCCTGAAAGCCGACGAGCTGAACCCGAATCTCGCGATGAACCGTTTCCACTACGCGTGGTATCTCCTCCTCGTGGGACGGTGGGACGAGGCCCTGGAGATTCACGAGCTGGGCCAGGACCTGGATCCCCTCACGTCGGAGATGTCGTCGATCCTGGGGTGGGCGTACCTCTACCCCGGCCAGACCGACAAGGCGATCGAGGAGGCCCGGAAAGGACTGGCCCTCAAACCTGACGGCATGTTCGGGCTTGCCGTGCTGGGCGCGGCGTTCGCGGCCGAGGGAAAGTACGAAGAGGCCATCGCGACGCATGAGCGGATGGCCGAGTTGTATCCCATCTGGCGTTGGCTTCTCGGTCGCACATATGCTAAAGCGGGCCGCACGGATGACGCCCGGCAACTAGCGGCGCAACTGGAATCGGAAGAGCAGACGTCCATGAGCGCTTTCGGGCTCGCGGTTCTGTATGCGACTCTCGGAGAGAACGATGATTCCTTCCGTTGGCTCGAGTTCGAGCCGCCGCACGCATGGGTCGCGTGGGCGGCCATCGATCCGGTGCTGGAGATTCCCCGCGACGATCC
>JBDGXI010000291.1:0-3229 GCA_039584685.1 Gemmatimonadota bacterium
GGCCTGATCCAGGAAGCCCCGTGGCGCCTGGTGGGAATGGATGCCGTCGAGGTGAATCCCTCGTACGATCAGGGTGACCGGACGGCGGTGCTGGCCGCCCGGCTGCTGCACGAGGCCATGGGACGGGTGGAGGAGCCCGAAGGCTGATCTATTCTTTCGGCGAATAGAGCCCGTTGAACTGAGTGGTCCAGGTCTCACCGTCGTCGGTGGACGTGTCCCACGTCTGGCGGACGTCTCCCCCCTCCAGCGGCTCCCAGGTGATCCGGTGCAGGACCTCCCCGCCGTCCTGACCGGGCCGGCGTCCCTTCAGGACCATGTTGCCGTCTTCGAGACCGCCGTCCAGCTCCAGCAGCAGGCCGCCGTTGTCCACCCAGGTCTGGTGCCACTTGTCGTTGGCGGCGTCGTAGATGTTGAGGCTCTTGCCCGAATAGGGGCCCGTGCTCTGCCACTCCTCGAGCACCACGCAGCCACCCAGAATCGACGAGATCTCGTTGGTGCCGACGACCCTGTCCTGCGCGTTGGTGACCTCCCAGGTGCCCACCCAGAAGTCGAACTGGCGGTGCGCCTCGTCCGCGCAGGGCGGCTCCTGGGAACCCTGACCGAGCGCGTCGCCGCCGACGGCCAGAAAGACGAGGGACGTGACCAGCCTCATCCACGATCGCCGCCCCAACTTCGAATCCCGCATGCTGCCTCCTTACGATGATGATCTCTGCGATCGGAGCACGCCACCAGACGGACTCTACACCCGGTGCCGGCGCTCCTTGTTCCGACTGGCGCGCCAGCCGTGTTCAGACGTTAAGATTCTGAACTGTGCACAACACGAATCCCCGGAGTTGATATGAGAACGCGTAAGGCCATGCTGCAGTGGGGTGTCCGACTGGTTCGCTATTGCCTCGTTCTGCTGGCGCTGGGGCTCGCCGCGTGCTCGACGTCGGCTCCCCGGCAGACGCAGTTCCAGCAATCACTCGGAAGCCAGGTGTCGTCCCGCGAGATACGGATCCGGACCACCGAATTCGCCATGACGTTCTCTCAGACCGTTGAGATCGCCGCGGACAGCATACTCCGCCTAACCGCGGATCGAAGGATCGCGCGAAACGCTCTGCTGTGGAAGAGCTATTCGGTCCCGGCGATCTACCGATCGGCCACACTCCCGGACCCGCTGATGGCGTGGATCGACAGCAGGGTGCTGACCTACCAGATGCGGGACTACTTCGAGACCGGGATGGGGAAGGACCTGTTCGGCGATCTCCAACCCCTCGCGGTCGAGGGGACGCGGTTCATCGAGGGGCATCTCGAACGGGCCATCGAACTCTCCGGCCAGAAGACGGACCCGGAGCTGGAGGGCGCAATCCGCCAGTTCGCGGCGGAGAACCCGCTGACGAACCCGTATTTCTTTCGTCCTTCGCCGGTGGACCTCCTCGCCAAGTACCTGGGGCAGGACCAGCTCTCGGGTCTGCAGGCGGTGGGAAGCATGACCGAGCTGATGGAGGAGTTGAGCATGCGCCTCAACACCTACACCGAGATCCTCCCACGCGCCGGGCGCTGGCAGGCGGAGCTCATGCTGGCCGAGCTGGCCGATCCGGAGCGTGCGGCCATCTACCTGGACATACTGAACCGGATCGAGGCGCTGGATGCCCTGAACGAGTTCCTGGTGGGCATGCCGGACCTGGTGGAAGAACAGCGCGACATCCTGCTCGAGGCGGTCGACTACCAGCGCGTAGCCTTCCGCGAAGCCGCAATGGCCGACCTCGAGCGCATCCTCAACGCAGAGATCGGTGAAGCGGTGACCCGCCTGGACGGCACGATCTCGCAGGCCGTCGTGGACATAGACGGCGCCCTGGTGCGCGCCGTGAACCTGCTGTTCGTACGCCTGCTGCAGCTCGTGGCGATAGTAGGCGTGGCAGCGGTTCTCCTCGTACTTCTGCTCCGCAGGAGGCTCGTCCCCGCGAAGGTCGAATAAAGCCGGCACGAACGGGTAACAGGGAACGGAAGGGAGCCGATCGGCGACCCGTGAACCGAACGAAGACGGAGTCGGAGCGCGAACGAGATGCTGGCCCAACGGCCGAATCCATCCTCGTGCGTCGAGCCCAGGCGGGAGACACAGCCGCATTCGGGGAGCTCGTATCCGCGTACATGCATCGGTGTTACTACGCCGCCCTCGGCATGGTCGGATCGCCGCAGGACGCGGAGGACCTGTCGCAGGAGGCGTTCGTCCGCGCGTTTCGCGCCCGCGCCCGACTGGATCCGGAGCGTCCGTTCTATCCCTGGCTGTACCAGATCCTCCGGAGGCTGTGTTACAACTTCACGCGCGACACCAGTTCGCGGAGAAGGAAGCTGGAGCGCGCCGGCTGGTGGCTGGTCGCCGAGGCGACGACGCGAGCCACCGGCGACGATCCGGAGCGCGTCCGGGCCACGGACGAGCTTCGCGACCGGCTCGAGGACGCGATCGCGGAGCTGCCTCCGGCGCAGCGAGAGGTGTTTGTGTTGAAGGAGTTCGAAGGGCTGAAATACCGGGAGATCGCGGCACTCCTGGACGTCCCGATCGGAACGGTAATGTCGAGATTGTATGCAGCGAGACAGAGACTCGCACAACGGCTGGAAGGGCTTGAATGACACAAGACGGAGGCCGGATCGACCGGGGCCGGGAGCTCCTGATGCTCGCGCTGGACGACGAGCTGGAGTCCGCTGACCGCGCCGAGTTCGAGCGGCTGATATCGGACAACCCGGGGCTGCGAGAGGAATGGAACCGCCTCTCCAGGCTCAAGGAGGTGACGGCGAACATGAAGCTTCGGAATCCACCTGAAGAGATGTGGGCCGGATACTGGAACAGCGTCTATAGTCGCTTCGAACGGGGCCTGGGTTGGATCCTGGTCTCGATCGGCGCGATCATCGTAGGCTCGTGGGGCGCCTGGTACGGCATCCGGGACCTGATGGCCGACCCGGATCTGCCCACCTTCGTCAAGTATGGCACCCTGGCACTGATCGTCGGGCTGGTGATGCTGCTCGTGTCGGTACTTCGACACCGCATCTTCGTGAGCCGGTCCGATCCATACAAGGAGATCGAGCGATGATGATCACACCGTCGTCCACCGTTGCCGGTCATCGGATCACCCGGACCCTCGGACTCGTCCGGGGCAACACGATCCGTGCGCGGCACGTCGGAAAGGACATTCTCGCCGGCTTCCGAAATATCGTTGGTGGTGAGGTCAGCGAGTACACGAAGATGATG
>JBDGXI010000112.1:0-6968 GCA_039584685.1 Gemmatimonadota bacterium
AAGATCCCCAACCCGTGTCCGAGTTTCACAAGTAGCTCCCTTCGAAAGTTCCCCTGAGATGACGAATGACGATTGGAAGTCCGGGTGGCGTACGACTCGCGTAGCCCGGAGCGGTTAACTCCTCCCAGTCCCCTGTCGCAGCCCGGCTTGCACGTGAGTGCGGGAGAGCAGAAGCCGGACTGCGCGGGGAACCGGTACATGCCTTTCGTTGCCCGCTCCCACGCGCTGCCGGTGGCCTGCCGGGAGCGCGCTGCCTCGGGAGCGTGAGCCTCGCCCTTGGTTACGGCAGGTCGGGGAAGTTCGTGGCGTTCGCCAGCGCCGCGTACAGGTCCTGCATGTCCCCGGTGTCCGTGACCAGGCCCGGATCCATGGCGCCCGCTTCACCGAACTTCGCCTTGAACCACCCCTCCCACGGCTTCTCGCGGATGAACTGGCCCAGGCTGCGGCCGCCGAGGTCTACGGATGTCCCGTCGGCCCCGTGGCATGCACCGCACGTCGACGAGTACAGCGTCTGGCCCGCCGCCTCATCGCCCAGTGCGCCCACGTTCGCGATCACCTTTGTCGGCGCCACCACCACGGGAGGATCGACCGTGTGATCGACATACATGGCGGGGCCCACGATCTCGAGATCATACAGATCGGTCGGCTCGATCCACTCCTCGCGCATGAACTTCACCAGGTTCCACACCTGGCTCACTGTCAGGTTCGTGGAGTAGTCCGGGTGCGTGTTGTCCATCGCGTCGATCGTCCGGCCCGGTGTGCGCACGATCATGTCGAACAACCCCTGTACGGTGTTACTCACGGCCGTGCTACGTAGGTTGACCGACGACACGTCGGGACGGTTGGGGTTCAGCGTGCTCTGCCCGGTACGGTCGGAGTAGGACGCCGCGTTTCCCATCCCGTCCCACGCGTGGCACGCCTTGCACCGGAAAAAGTCCGCCGGCACCGACGCACCGTGGCTCCCGGTGCCGCCCGCATCTGTCTCCCACCACTTCGCGTACGCCGCTCCGCCCAGGATTCCGTCCGCGGCCGCATACTCGGGCGGCAGCGGTCCCGGGAAGTCCGCACCATCCGCACCGTCCGCACCGTCCGCCCCATCCGCACCGTCGGTCCCTGCCGGTCCGGCCGGTCCGTCGGCCCCTGCCGGTCCCATGGGCCCCTGATCTCCCGTGCACCCTCCCAGGGCAAACAGCAAGACCCCCAACAGCAAGAGCTTCTTCATCGGTTACCTCCATGATTGGGACCGAGTTCGTCCGGGGGGAGCGACCCAACCGCTCCCGGGTCTGCTTGACGCGAAGTGCACGGAGCGTACCAATCTTGCAGCATCTGCAACCATTTATTGTATATAAAGTTACGAGAGTGTTGTGTGTGGCTCTGAGGTCGTGTGGGGGATACAGCCCGGCTATGTGGGGCATTTGACCCAACGGCGGGGGGGAGGGTCCCGTTCGTCTATGGTCCTACTGCGAATCGGCTTCCGGAGCCGCTGCGTCTGTCCGGTTCGAGTACTTCTCAAGACGATAGCGAAGCGTATCGCGGGACAGGCCGAGAAGGTCCGCGGCGCGCGTCACGTTTCCCGATGTGCGCACCAGGGCCTGGCGCATCAGGTCTATCTCGACATCCTCCATGCGAAGGCCCTCCGGGGGGAGCTCACACAGGCTGGCAGCTGGTGTGGAGATGGGGAACGGGACGCGCATTTCGACCGGTATGTTCTCGGCCCGGATCTCACCTATTTCCTCGAGGATGAGAACGCGCTCGAGGACGTTGCGCAACTCCCGCACGTTGCCCGGCCAGCTGTAGCTCTCGAGCAGGTGCAGCGCCGACTCGGTCAGCGTGGCAGGCTCGCGCTTGAGATCCCGGGACAGCTGCTCGATGAAGAAGGATGCCAGCGGAGCGATGTCGTCCGTTCTCTCACGCAACGGTGGGATGTGGATGGGAACGACCTTCAGTCGGAAGAACAGGTCGCTTCGAAACGCGCCCGTTTCCACCATCTTGTCGAGGTCATGATTCGTAGCCGCAATCACCCTGGCATCGACTCTGATATCGGTGGTCCCGCCGACGCGCTTGAACTTGGAGTCCTCCAGGAAGCGCAGGACCTTGGCCTGTGTGGCCGAGGGCATGTCGCCGACTTCGTCGAGGAACAGGGTACCGCCGTCGGCGAGCTCTGCCAGGCCCTGCTTTCGAGAGCGAGCGTCGGTGTACGCACCTCTCTCGTGCCCGAACAGCTCTGATTCGACCAGGTTCTCCGGCAGAGCGGAGCAATTGATCTCTAGAAACGGTTGATCGGCGCGAGAGCTGTGGGTGTGGATGGCCCGAGCCACGAGATCCTTGCCGGTGCCGCTCTCACCCGTCAGAAGGACGGCCGCCGACTCGGCGCCTGCCACCTTCTCGACCATGTTGACGATGCTCTGCATCGCCGCCGATCGACCGACCAGGTCAATATGCGCGAATCGCCACCGATGCTGCTCCCGGAGCGCAGCCACCTGGCGGCGCAGCCTGCGCGTTTCCAGGGCCTTCTCGATGGTCAGGAGCAGAGCATCGAACTCGACGGGCTTCTCGATGAAGTCATAGGCGCCGCCCTTCACCGCCTCCACCGCAGTATCGACGTCGCCGTACGCCGTCACGATGATGACGATCAGCTCACGATCGATGTCGCGGAACTCCTGAAGCAGTCGAATGCCGTCACCATCCGGCAGGCGCAGGTCCAGGAGCATCAGGGCTGGAGAAGCATCCTCGACCAGGCGGCGCCCCTCGGCTCCCGTCGATGCCGTTTCCACGGCGTAGCCGGAGCGACGCAGTTTCTCCCCCAACCACCTCCGGATGAGCTCTTCGTCATCCACGACCACGATCAACGGACCTTCATTCTTCAAGATCCCGTCTCCTGCTCGACGCTCGGGAGAACCAGGGCGAAGGTGGATCCATGGCCCGCCGTGCTCTCGACCTCGAGGCGGCCGCCGTGTCGCTCCACTATCGACCGCGTGATGGCCAGCCCGAGACCCGTGCCCCGGTGCTTGGTGGTGAAGAATGGCCGAAAGATCTCGTTCATCGCGCCGACGGGGATGCCGGTGCCAGTATCGCTCACCGTCATCCGTATCTCATCCTCCAGCTGCTCGATGCCGAACGTGAGGACTCCCCCCGCGGGCATTGCCTGGATTGCGTTGAGTGACAGGTTGACCAGGGCCTGCGTTAACAGCTCGGGATCGACCCGCACCTTCCTCGTCACTTCGCTCGTGCCCTGCTCGATACGCACTTCGGCCGCCTCGGCCTGAGGCCCGACCAGCGTGACGACACGCTCGATGAGCTGGCAGGGGGCCGCCCACCCCATCATCGGCTGCTTGGGCCGCGCGTAGCTGAGCAGGTCTCGAATGGCAGATTCGATGCGACGCAGCTGCTCCCGGACCTGCATCAACAGGCTCTCGGAGGACGGGGTTCTGTGCAGCTCATATTCCAGCATGTCGATGCCGCTGGACGCGCCGGCGAGAGGATTCTTGATCTCGTGCGCGATCCCGGCCGCGAGCTCTCCCACCGAAGCCAGCTGCGCCGCCCGACGCATGTCCTGCTCGTGGAGCTCTTGGATCTGGTGGGCGGACTCCCGAAGCCCTTGCGCCATCTGATTGAAGGTGTCGCTCAGCTCGCCCAGCTCGTCATCCCTGTCCACACGAACGTGGGCTTCGAGGTCCCCGCTCCGAATTCGCTCGGCGGCGGACACCAGGCGCCTCAAAGGCGAGACGATCGAGCCCGCCACGACCAAGACGATTCCGACGAGCGCCAGCGCGAACACACCCTCCAGTGCCGTGGACAGGAGTCGAAGGCTGCGGAGTTGGCCGAACGCTGTGCGAACCGGCATCTCGGCCACGTACAGCCACGGAATACCCCTGATCGACAGGGAGATGCCGATGACGTCCACTCCCGCGTAGTTCACGTACCTGGCCGACGAACCGGGTGGCAGGTCCACCAGCGGTGAGGGCATGCGCTGGCCGTAGTCCAGCGAGGCGTGCGGGCGGGAGACGAACAGGGGCCGGCCGGCGGAGCACAGGATGAACGCGTCTACATGCCCGGCCATGCGCCCGGCCAGATTCAGGAAACCCGGCTGCTCGTCCGGTCCGACCATCGCTCCCAGGACGCCCAGCACGTCACCCCGATCGCCGTGAATGGGCGTCGCGAGGCGAAACACGGAATGAGTGATCCCCTGTTCCTCCTCCCAGTCTCCGACGAAGAAGCGGTCTTCCATGGCGGACGAGTACAGTGCGGTACCGGACATATCGGACCCGATGCGCTCACTGCGGGTCCCGCCGATTACGATTCCGGTACCGTTCACCACGAACAGCTCGGACACGGCCGGCAGCTCGGAGTGCTTGCGGGCCATGTAGGAGCGGAGGGCGATGAACGCGGGGTCCTGAGTTCGGCCGGATGCGGCGGCCGCCGAGACCGTGGCCATGTTCGCGGGAAGAAACCGGCTGTTAGCGACAGCCGCTTCGAGCTTCAACTGGTGCAGCTCGACCTGATGCGCCACGTGGTCTGCCTGGACCTGCACCAGGGCCTCCAGATACTGCTGAACACGGTCCTCGATGATTCTGCGGCTGACCCCGTAGCCCACCGAGTTGGAAATAAAGAGTGGCAGCAGGGACAGTACTAGAAACCAGACGAGAATCCTGCGCCCGAGCCCCCCACGCAGTGGATGCGAACGAAGAATCCTGGCTGGGTCGTGCTTCTCGAGCATGTGGATCTCCGCGGACGGCTCATCCCGGCCCGGGACCGGATACAGGGGAACGTGCGGCAAGAAGGATGCCGGTCGCCGAAGCCGCCCTTCATAACAAGTTACGGCCGCGGCGGCCGTGCTGGCCAGCCCAAATCGGGGGAAATGCCCCGGTTTGGCGCGGCAAATCCCCCACCGGGACCGCTCCCGTACCGGTTGTCCGCGTCCGTAATCTCTTGTGGAACAATCGGTTGATGGCACCGGCCCGCGTGGTACGTGCCGTGCGCTTGCGTGGGATGCACCGGGCGCCTCGCCTGCGCCCGATGGAGAGCGCGCGGCCAGGGAGGCCATCGATGGACTTCAACGGCACGTACGCGGGACAGCTTTCTCTACTAATGGTGGGTGTCGTGTCTGCGGGCCTGATCGCGACAGGTAGACAGGCCGGCCCCGGATCCGTCGCTGCGGCGGGGGTCCCTGAGGAAACCTCGTATTCGTTCGTCGTAGCACGTGCGACAGATGGCGAGGAGCTGTACCGGAAGTACTGCGCCGCCTGTCACGGAGCGGAGGGACGAGCCGACGGACCCGCGTCGGCGGGCTTCGATCCACTACCGACGGACCTGACCGATCCGGAGCGAATGCAGCAGCTGACGGATGACGGCCTGCTCGAGGCCCTCTCCGAAGGCAGCGGAGCGATGCCCGGCTTCGGATCGATGCTGACGGAGGACGAGCTTCGGGCGGTCGCCGACTACACGCGCACGCTCACCGAGGCAGAGACCCAGTGACCTCTGGGCGCCGCATTCCGATCCTGAGCAGCCGGCGCCTTCGATCCCTCTTCTTGCTCGCAAGCGTGGCGCTCGTGACCACCATCGCCGTTCTCGTGGTCGTTCGGCGAGGTCCCGCGGTTCCACAGCCGGTCGCTTTCAACCACCTCAAGCATGCGGGCGAGCTGGGGCTGGCGTGTGACTTCTGCCACAAGTACGTGCGCTCGGGGGCCCACGCCGGGCTTCCCGACGCGGGGACGTGCTCAATGTGTCATCGCACTCCTCAGGGCGACTCCGCCGAGGCGGCCAGGGTGACCGACCTGCTCGAGGCGGGTGACCCGCTGCGCTTCAACAAGTTGTTCCGCCTCCCGGACCATGTGTTCTACACCCACCGCCGGCACGTGGGAATCGCCGAACTGGAATGCGCTGATTGCCATGGCGCGATCGCGGAGACGGAGCGCCCGCCCGAGCGAGCGCTCGTCCCGGTCTCCATGGACTCGTGCATGGACTGCCACCGCGAGCACGGGTTGACGCTGGACTGCAACGCGTGCCACCGATGAAGGAGGGTCCGCATCCGTGAGCCCTACCCGACGCGAGTTCGTCGTTACCGCCGGCGCGGCCGGCGCGGCTGTCGTTCTCTCGAGACCGCAGGCCGTCTTCTGGACGGCGGCGGATCAGGTGGATGCCGGGTGGGAGCCGGGACTCGAAGATCGGATCACGTCGGCCTGCCTCGTGTGTCCGGCGCGGTGCGGGATCCGGGGGCGCGTGGTAGACGGCCGCCTGGTCGAGATCACGGGCGACCCGCTTCACCC
The DNA here is from genome assembly GCA_039584685.1 of Gemmatimonadota bacterium. Classification (GTDB taxonomy): domain Bacteria; phylum Gemmatimonadota; class Gemmatimonadetes; order Palauibacterales; family Palauibacteraceae; genus Benthicola. The sequence continues at coordinate 6,267 of JBDGXI010000112.1, forward strand.
GGTCAGTCGCGGGGGAATATGCTCGCGGGGCCTGGCCGGCGTGCAGATGCTCTACCACCCCCGGCGGCTCACGTCGCCGCTAGAGCGGGTCGGACCTCGCGGCTCTGGCGAGTGGCGCGAGGTTTCGCGCGCTGAGGCCCTGTCACGCGTAGTCGAACGCCTGGGAGCCGTCCGTGAGGAGGGACGGCCTGAGGGCCTGGCCCTTCTGTCGGGCTATTGCGCGGGAACCATGGCCGACCTGTGGCGGCACTTCCTGCGCACGTTCGGCTCGCCGAACCACGTGCGCGACGAGTACGCCGATGGCACCGATACGGTCATGGCCCTGACGCATGGCATCCCGCGCGCGCCGGGCTACGACCTCGATCGTGCCGGCTTCGTACTGTCGTTCGGGGCGCCGCTGTTCGAATCCTGGTGGTCCCCGATCCAAGCACTCGCGGCGTTCGGCGGTCGGGGCACGCACGAGGGAAGACGTCCGCGGTTCGTTCAGGTGGACACGCGCTTCTCCCGCACGGCGGCGGCGGCCCATGAATGGGTGGGCGTTCGGCCGGGTACTCACGCCGCGCTGGCACTGGGTATCGCTTACGTGCTGATCCGAGATGAACTGATCGACCATCGGTTCGTGGCGCAGTACGTGTCCGGATTCGAAGACTTTACGGACGCGACCGGTCGATCTCGAGATGGCTATCGATCGCTTGTGATGCG
>JBDGXI010000113.1:0-10079 GCA_039584685.1 Gemmatimonadota bacterium
GGAACCACCTCGTCGATGCCGTATACCCGGTCCAGCAACGGCGGCAGGTTGTCCGCCGGAGTCTCGGCGGGCGGAGTCGTCTTGGACTCCCGGTAGACCTTTTCGTACAGGGCCTCCAGCGGGAACATGTTCGCGAGAGCGGGGATGCCCCCGTAACAGGCACACGAGCCGAGAGAGATGAGGACGCCGCACCTCTCGCGCATGGCTTCGGCGACGTGCTTCTCCTTCTCGTTCCGTATGCCGCCCGAGATGATCCCGACGTCCGCCTCGGGGATCTCCAGCTCCTCCTTTTCTCCCGTCTGGCCGTAGTACTTGTGGTCCATCAGGACCGGCATGTGGACAAAATCGAGCTCCGGTAAGAGATCCAGGAGCGGCTCGCCGATGTCCAGGATCGTGACCTCACATCCACCACAGATGTTCAGCCACTCTTCGGCGACTTTCACTGGCATGGTGGCATCCCCCTTGAGGCTGGCTGTCCAGCCCCGGTACAGGTTTCGTCGGTCAAGCGCTGCCGAACTGGTTGATCATGTGCGCCGGGTCCCACGACGGATGCGTGGCTGCGTACTCATTCCATTCGTCGTACGAGACCAACGGTTTCGTCCTCTCGATGAGGCTGACGGTAAGACGCAGGATCCCCGGTATGGTTCGGACGTCCTCGTCCAGGTACCGCTCCAGGGCTCGCTCGTCCTCGGCGAGTACCGAGAACTGAAGGCAGTCGCCATACAGGTGGCAGGTGAGGGCTAGATAGGCCGGCCGGATTCCGGGAGGCATGTCCAGCCGGGACAGGCTCTCGTACGTCTCCTCCAGCCTGGGGGGGAAGGTTCGTACGGTGATCGCATATCGGCTCAGTCCGCTCGTGTCTCTGGGGAGAGGGAAGAAGAGCGGCTTGAGCATGTTGATCATCCAGCAGCCGGTGACTCCCTCGATCTTGGCCAGATCACGCGCGATCAAGCCGGCCAGGACATCGGGGTCGGCGACGTGGACGAACAGGCTGACGTCTTCGTGTTTGGCCCGCTGAGAGAGGAACAGCAGGCGGCCCTCATTTTCCAGTCTGCCCTGCAGCTCTCCGGCGTGCTCGGAGAGGTAGTCCCAGAGCGTGTCGCGCTGCTCCTGCGCCTTCATTCTGACGATGGAAATCATCTCCGGTCCTCCTCCCGCCAGGGGCATGTGTCGGCTCGAACTGGCCGCTCAGGCACACCCTTGGACGCGGGCGGACTTACAACGACCCGCGCTTCCGAGCGTTCTGAGTTACCGGGCGGATTACGTCAGGAGGGGAGTACTGCCGTCTCGCCGCGAGACATCCTCAAGCTAGCTTGCCGCTCACAGATGAACGAGCAGCGCTACGTCTCTCTCAGCTCTGTTCGGCCGCCGCCTCCTTCACCATGCGCCGGGTGTAGACGAACGCCTTATCCTGCTCCATCCACACCTCGACTTCGAAGCCTTCGTCGGCGTACTTCTCGACCGCGATCCTCGCCTCGTCTTCACTGTCGTAAGCCACGCCATCCCACAGGAGTTTCCTTCCGTCGAACCGCCTTGCTCTCTCTGCCATTTCTCGCATCCCCAATGCGTCCAAGAGTTGCTGCGCGGCCGCGACGTCACATCGCGTACGGACTGGGTCCCAGCTCCCGGACCGTGTCGCTCATCTCCTTGACGACCTGAGCGAATCGCGGTCCCTCCGACGCGGAGACCCATTCCAGCCTGAAGCGCTCCGGCTCTATGCCGAAGTCCTCCAGCATCAGCTCGATGGCATCACGGCGGCTCTCGGTCGCAAGATTGCCTTCGATGTAGTGACAGTCGCCGATGTGGCAGCCACACATGAGAACCCCATCCGCACCCTTCGTCAGGGCGTCGATCACGAGATTCGGATGCACCATTCCGGAGCACATGACCCGGATGATCCGCAGATCGGCCGGGTACTGAAGCCTGGATATGCCTGCCAGATCCGCCCCCGCGTAGGAACACCAGTTGCAGCAGAAGGCGATGATCTTCGGTTCGAAATCCCCGTTCTCCATGGTTCGTCCGGACCTCTCTCAGGCCTGCAGCAGGGCGGCATCCACCATCGCGCCCAGCTGGTCGAGCCTGAAGTTCCGTATGAGTATCCCCTGCTTGGGACACGTGGCCTGGCATACTCCGCAGCCCTTGCACAGGGCGGCGTCCCTGGCCACCGCCTTCTTCACGCTGCCCTGGTACATGTACTCGATGAGGCTGAGCGCGTTGAACGGACACGGCTCGATACAGTAGGCGCAGCCATCGCAGTTGGCGTCCACGACCTCCGATATCGTCGCCTCGAGCTCGATCTCGTCCTTCGACAGGATCGTAGTGGCCCGCGCGGCCGCCGCGTGCGCCTGCGCGATACTCTCCCCGACCGGCTTGGGAGAATGAGCCATGCCGCACAGGAACACGCCGTCGGTGGCGAAGTCCACCGGTCTCAGCTTCATGTGTGCTTCGAGGAAGAACCGGTCCTGGTTGAGGGGCACCTTGAACAGCTTGCCCACGGCGTCGGTGTCCTCTCGCGGGATGATCGCGGGTGCGAGCACGACCGCGTCGCAATCGATGCGCAGCACGGCGTCGAGCATCGGGTCCGTGGTGGTAACGCGGAGAGCACCGTTCTCGGCCGAGACCTCCGGCTTTCCATCCTCCTCATACCGGACGAAGCGCACGCCCATATCACGGGCCCGCGTGTAGTATTCCTCGAGCACCCCATAAGTGCGGATGTCGCGGTAAAGGACGGTGACCGAGGTCTCGGGGCGAGTCTTCTTGAGGGCGATCGCGTTCTTCACAGCCTGAGCGCAGCAAATGCGGCTGCAGTATGGCCGCGTCTCATCACGCGAGCCGACGCATTGAATCATGACGACGGACTGAAGCTCCGCGAGATCGGGCGATTCGTCCGCGATCCACTCCTCGAGCTCCCTCTGCGTCAGGACCCGGGGGTGCTCGCCGTACAGGTACTCTGAAGGCTCGTATTCAGTCGCTCCCGTCGCGACGATGGCTACGCCGTGGTCCACCTTCTGCTCGGTACCGTCGTGGCTGATGGTGGACATGAAGTTGCCCACCGACCCCTCGACGAGGGAGAGCGCGCTTTCCAGGTGGATCCTGATTCGGGGGTGTGACTCTCCGTTCAGCGAGGTGCGTACGTGCCGGAAATTGCCTCCGAGTTCCGGCGCCTTCTCGACCAGATGCACCTGGAATCCCTGGTCCGCCAGGTTGAGAGCCGCGCTCATACCGGCCATGCCGCCGCCGACCACGAGCGCGTCGTTGTTGACCTTCAGGCCATCCGCACGAGATCCTTTGCCTTCTGCGTCGCCTTGCCCGGTTCGTTCATGTGCACCCAGGTACACTGGTCCCGGATGTTGGCCATCTCGAACAGGTATTCGTTGAGCCCTGCTTCGCGGCACGTGTTACGGAACAAGGGCTCATGGGTACGCGGGCTGCACGACGCCACGAGCACGCGGTTGAGATCGTGTTCCTCGATAAGCTCCTTGATCGTCTCCTGGGTGTCGGTGGAGCACGTGTAGAGATTATCGGTCGCGTACACGACGTTGGGGAGCTTCCTGGCGTACTCGACCACGGACGGTACGTCCGCGATCCCGCCGATGTTCTTCCCGCAGTGACACACGAACACGCCGATGCGGGGCTCCTGCCCGCTCACGTCCTTCTCTGCGGGGTACTCCTTTCGAGTGATGAGCGTATTTCTCTCGTCGGCCAGAAGGGCCATGGCGCGGGAGGCGCTGGCCGACGCCTCGACGACAGTCTCCGGGATGTCCTTCGGGCTGGAGAACGGCCCGCACACATACACGCCGGGCTGCGAGGTTTCGACGGGTGTGTAGGGATGGGTAGCGGCGAAACCGTGCCCATCGAGCTCGATCCCGAACTGGTCGGCCAACAGCTGCGCTTCGGCCGGCGGTCCGAGGCCCGTGGACAGGACCACCATGTCGAAGCGCTCCTTCTCGCGCTCGCCGGCTTCGCTCTGGTATTCGATGGTCAGGTCGTTGGTGCCCGGAACCTCCCGGATCGCGGACGGAGAGCATCGGACGTACCGGACCCCGAGCTCCCTGGCGCGATTGTAGTACTCATCGAAGCCCTTGCCGAATGCCCGCATGTCGATGAAGAAGATCGTGCAGTCAAGGTCTGGCTGGTGCTCCTTGGCGATGATGGCCTCTTTGGTCGCGTACATGCAGCACACCGACGAGCAGTAGTCGCGACCAGCCTCTCGTGAGCCGACACACTGGATCCAGGCCACCCTCTCGGGGTGCTCATGGTCGGATGGTCTGAGCACCTCTCCCAGGAACGGGCCGCTGGACGACAGCAGGCGTTCGAACTGCATACTGGAGATGACGTTGGGGTACCTGCCGTACCCGAACTCCTTCTTGAGGTCCGGATCGTAGCTCTCGAAACCGGGGGCCAGGATCACGGCCCCGATGTCGAGTTCCTCGATTTCGTCCGTCTGAGTGAAGTCGATCGCGTCAGCCTCGCAGAACTCCTCGCACGCCCGGCAAACGTCGTTACGGAGGTGCATGCAGGTAGTGGGATCGATCGTCGCCACCTTCGGGATCGCCTGCGGGAACGGGATGTAGACGGACTGTCGGGGAGCGAGACCCATGTCGTATTCGGAGGTGATCGGCCTGGGCTGGTTGAGGCTGACCTTCGACAGATCGACGACGTCCACCGGACACACCGTCTGACAGGCACCGCACGCGATGCATATTGGTGAGTGGCGGTCGTAGGGGGTCGAGATCCGGCGCTCCGGGCCCCGGCTCAGGAAAGTGATCGCGCCGACCCCCATCCTCTCCTGGCACACCCTCACGCACAGTCCGCACAGGATGCAATCCTCGTTCCGGTCCGGAAAGCGGCTGCTCTGAATCCCCGCGTCGCTGGCCAACTGGCGGACGGCACCGGCCTCCGGAGAGCGGGCCAGCAGGAGCTCCAGCATGACACCCCGCGTCTTGAGAACACGCTCGCTGTCGGTCCGGATGACCAGGCCTTCCTGGGCCGGATAGACACACGAGGCCTCGACCCTCGACCCGCGCGGAGTTTCCACTTCCACCAGACACACGCGGCAGGCCCCGTATGGGGTCAGCGACCGGTGATGGCACAGCGTGGGGATCTTGATTCCGAGCTTGTCCGCAGCCTGGAGCACTGTCGATCCCGCCTCGACCTCGACCTCAGTGCCATCGATGGTCAGTCGCACCATCTCGTTCGTCATCGCGGGTTCCGCTTCGGCCCCGGTGACCAGGTGGCCGTCCCTTCGGTGTTCGTACTCGATTTCGAGCTCCTGCCGTCCGGCTCGCAGCGTGCGGATTGTCTCGCGCATGTCGCCGAGCGGCTTCCGGTCCGGGTGACTGAGACGGAAGCGCGCGCGGACCGTGGTCCCCGTGCCCAGTTCGGACATCAGCTCGAGGTTCCCGTCAGCTTCCCTCGCGGCCTGCGCGAACAGGGGGATGCCGAGGCCGATCCGCTTCGTGCCGCGGGTGCTGAAGAACGGATCGAGCGCTTGCTCCACGGCCTCCCTGTCCATTCCATCGCCGTCATCGGCGATCTCGATCAGCAGGAGATCGAGCTCCGTGTCCTCTACGATCCGGATCACCACGCGGCGGGCCGACGCCGCGATCGAATTCTCTACCACATCCAGCACGTGAAGCGAAAGATCTTCCATACTCAGTCACCGCCTCCCGTGAGGATGCCGCGGCCATCCTCGTTCCGGAGTGCCTTCCCGATCTCCGTCAGAGTGGCTCCCTCCAGCAGGAACGACGTGCTGCCTCTACCGATGTCCCGCAGCACATGCGCGTCCGAGAAGGTGACCACCGCGTACTCGGACCAGGTCCCGGCAGGTCGGTCGGTCGAGACTTCCACCGCGTCGACCGGTAGGCCCTCGGGCACGAAGCCGAGCTGGCCGATGAGACCGAATCGCTCCCTGTCGATGTGTGCCGCGATGGCCAGTCCCCCTGCTTCGTGGATTACCCGTACCGTCTCCTCCAGGGAAAAGGTGGTCGCTCCGATCAACAACTTGGTCGTACAGCCGAGCTCGCCGTCGCGGTCGTCGACGATCGTCTGATCTCCGAAGAAGTCAGGGTCGTTCTCCCCGGGCAGGTTTCGGTACACCAGCTCCTGCAGAGCCGACAGGTCCTCTTCGTCCCCGAACAGACCGAGCACGTGAACTTCCTCACGGGATGTGATCTCCATGCCGGGGATCACGGGAAGGTCCCTCCTCCTGCCGGCCTCGAGCACTGCGCTCACGTTCTCGGCCGAGTTGTGGTCGCAAATCCCGATGATGTCGAGCCCCATGTGCTTCGCCCGATCCACGATCGCCGTCGGCACCATCTCCGGCTCAGCGCACGGAGACAGGCATGTGTGCACGTGCAGATCTGCCCTCATGGCTCGCATGTCTCTTCTGCCAGGCTCTCCGGCTCAGTCCGTGCCGCCCGCGATTCCCATCTCGTACAGCTGGCCGATCACGTCGAAGGCGGGGAGAGGCGACACGAGGATCGGTATGTTCTCGCTCTCCGCCCGCTCGCGGGTGCCTTCCTCCGGTTCTCTTCCGTGCACCAGCACGATGCCGGCGAGTTCCTTCAGGCTGGCCACGGCGACGACGTTCTGGTGGACCTGAAGGGTCACCCACAAGCAGCCCCTCTCGGCATGGGCGATGACATCGCTCATCAGGTCACTGGCGTATCCCCCCCGTACCTCTGTCTCAAGCGCTCCGTCAGCCGTACGGACCTTCAGGTCGAGCTTGTCGACGATCTCAGCCAGCTTCACTCGCACCTCCCGTGAGGAACGTGATGGTGAGTCGGGTGCCCTCACCCGGAGCCGATTCAATGGCCAGGTCGTCGGAGCAGTTCCGGATGTTGTGTAAGCCCATTCCGGCACCGAACCCGAGATCCCTCACCCACTGGGGTGCCGTCGAGAATCCCGGCTGCAACGCCTTCTCGATGTCCGGGATTCCGGGACCCGAATCAGCCACGTCCACGGTTATGCGGTCCCGGTCGATCCGCACCGCGATCGTGCCCCCGCCCGTGAACACGATGACGTTCATCTCCGCCTCGTACGCCGCGATGGCCACGCGGCGCACCGTGTCGGGGTGCAAACCCAGACCCTTCAGCGTGCGCTTGATTCGACTGGAGCTTTCGCCACCTCGATCGAAATTCTGCCCCTCGACGTCGTACTCGAAGCACAGCGTCGTGCCGATCGCCAGGATGTCTTCGAGCAGCCGGCTCGCCCGGTAGCGGTGCACCTCCTCCTCGTGATAGTCGACCTCCAGCTTCCTCAGCAGGCCCGCGACGACGTCTCCCTTGGTGATCACGCCCACCAGCCTGCCGCTCGCCCGGTCGACGACGGCGAAGCGCCCGAAGCCCGATTCGGCGAACCGGCTTACGGCGTGGACCAGTGGCTCATCTCCGAAGAGGATATCCACGTCCGTCGTCATCTTTGTCTCGACGACCGAGTTCTCCTCGCGCGCGTACAGCCACTCGATGAAGTCCTCCAGGCTGATGATCCCGACCAGTCGGTCGTCGTCCACGACCGGCGCCCCCGAGATCCTCTTCTCGCGGAAGACCTCCCGCAGACGGCTCATGGGCGTCTCGGGTCGCACGGTGACGACATCCCGGGTCATGACCTGGTCGACCTTCATTTCGTAGACCAGCTCCTGGGTCTTGGTAGTCTTCCGATCCTGCGCCAACGCTCTATGCCGTCCGTTCCGAGACGCCCTGAAGGCCTTGCTTGTAGAGACGGCCGCAACTCTCGAACATCGGCAGCGTCGTTCCAAGCAACGGAAGGCGTAGGCTGCTCGCCAACCGAAGGCTATCCTCGTCCGGCCTCTTCCCGCGGACGAAGCAGATTGCCACCAGGTCCGCCATCTCCGCCGTGCGCACGACCTGTGGGTTGGTCAGCCCCGTGAGCAGCACGGCGCCCGGCTTGGCGTAGGCCAGGACATCGCTCATCAGGTCCGCCCCACAAGCCATCGTGACCTCCTTGGACAGGAGGCCGTTGCCGGTCATAACTTCGGCGCCCAGGACCTCTTTCACTTCTTGTAGCTTCATCGTGCCGCCAGTGCCTCTCTGTCACACCTGACGCACCGCTTCGCTTCAGCGACCGCCATTTCGTCAGTGAATCCCAGCTGCACCTCCCGGAAGTCCTGCAACCGGGCCTCGACTTCGAGCTCCGGCATCGCGGGTCGCTGGAGCCTCTCGACCTCCTCCTCGGTGAGCTCGGCCACCGCCACGTCCATCGCGGGCCGGGTGACACGGTACTCCCGCCGCACCGGCTGTCCCTGGATGTAAAGGTGCATCATCCGGGCAGCGGTCTTTCCATGCGCCATCGCCTGCACGACGGTGGACGGACCGGTGACCACGTCCCCGCCCGCGAAGACCCCCTCGATCCCGGTGTACAGCGTCTCGCGGTCTACGGTAATCGTGTTCCACCGGCTGAGCGTCAGTCCCCCATCGCCGTTCGCGGCGCCCAGAGTCTCGACGTCCGGCTCCTGTCCGATAGCCGGGATCAGAGTGTCGATCTCGACCGTGTACTCCGATCCCTCGATCGGAACCGGCCTTCTTCTTCCGCTCTGGTCGATGTCACCCAGCTTCATTCTCACACACTGGATGCCTGTCAGGCCGCCGTTCTCGGACAGCACCCTCACCGGCGCGGCCAGGAGCTGGAGCTCGATGCCTTCCGTGTCCAGCTCCTCGATCTCTTCCCGAGCCGCCGGCATCTCACCGCGCGTCCGCCGGTACAGGACCTTCACTTCTCGACCAAGACGGCGCGCCACTCGGGCCGCATCCACCGCCGCATCCCCGCCGCCTATCACCGCGACCCTGTCTCCGATCTCGACCTCCCGTCCGAGGTTGACGGCGTTCAGGAAGTCGACCGCATCTATGACCTGGGGAGACTCTTCACCCTCGATGCCCAGCTTGAGCCCCCGGTGGGCTCCCGTCGCGATGAACACCGCCCGGTAGTTCTGCTGCAGATCCGAGAGCTGGATGTCGGTACCGATCCTCGTATTCGTCCTGATCTCCACGCCGAGCTTCTTGATCATCTCGATGTCGTAGTGGAGGACATCCCCGGGTAGCCGATAGTCCGGGATTCCCGTCGCGAGCATTCCTCCGGCGACGGGAAGCGATTCGAAGATCGTGACGGGGTATCCCTCGAGCGCGAGGTAGTAGGCACAGGTAAGCCCCCCGGGGCCGGCGCCCACGATGGCGACCGGCTCTGGTCTCCCCGGCTTCGGCTCCGGGATCAGTTCCAGTCCATTCGTGCGCTCGTAGTCGGCCAGGAACCTCTTGAGCGATCGAATGGCGATTGGATCTCCGTCTCCTTCGCCCGATCGGCACTTCGTCTCGCAGGGAGCCGAGCAAACCCTGCCACAGATCGAAGGGAGCGGGTTCTCCTTCCTGACGATCTCGACGGCTTCGTCGAACTTGCCTTGCGCGATGAGGCCGATATAGCAGGGCACATCCTGCTCGATCGGGCACGTATGCTGACATGGCGAGGAGGCGATGCCCTTGCAGACCGCGGCCGCGCATCTCTTGTACTTGATGTGGCTCTCGTACTCATCCCGGAAATACTTGATCGTGCTCAGGACCGGATTGGGGGCTGTCGCCCCGAGCCCGCACAACGAGCCGTCTTTGACCGCGCTGCCCAGCTCCTCGAGAAGCTCGATATCACCTTCGACGCCGTTGCCGGCGCAGATCCGGTCCACGATCCAGTGCATTACGTGCACGCCTTCCCGGCAAGCCGTGCACTTACCGCAGGATTCGTCAGCCAGAAACTCGAGGAAGTACCTGGATACGTCGACCATGCACGTGTTCTCGTCCATCACGATCAAGCCGCCGGAGCCCATGATCGAGCCCACCTCCGCGAGCTTCTCGTAGTCGATGGGAAGGTCCAGCACCGAAGTGAGGATGCATCCGCCGGACGGACCTCCGGTCTGCACTGCTTTGAACTTCTTGTCGTTCGCTATCCCCCCGCCGATGTCGTAGACGATCTCCTTCAGGGTGGTGCCCATCGGGACTTCTACGAGGCCCGTGTTCTTGACGTTGCCGACCACCGAGAAGACCTTCGTTCCCTTGCTGAACTCGGTGCCGATGCTG
>JBDGXI010000292.1:0-2201 GCA_039584685.1 Gemmatimonadota bacterium
GGCTCCGCGAAGCGCATCGTGATCGACAGGGATGACACGATCATCGTGGATGGGGCTGGTGACACGGACAAGATCAAGGGCCGGATCAACGAGATCCGCGTCGCGATCGACAAGTCCACGTCCGACTACGACCAGGAGAAGCTGCAGGAGCGGCTGGCCAAGCTGGCCGGCGGCGTGGCCATTATCAACGTCGGCGCGGCGACCGAGACCGAGATGAAGGAAAAGAAGGCTCGGGTCGAGGACGCGCTGCACGCCACGCGCGCGGCCGTCGAGGAGGGGATCGTCCCGGGTGGCGGCGTCGCACTGCTGTGGGCGCAGAAGGCTCTGGACGGCCTGAAGCAGGCCGACTCGGACGAGCAGATCGGCGTGCAGATCGTGCGGCGGTCGCTCGAGGAGCCGCTGCGCCAGATCGCACAGAACGCGGGCGCCGAGGGCGCGATCGTCGTCGAGCGCGTCCGCGAGAAGAACTCGCTCACCTGGGGCTACAACGCTCAGACTCACGAGTACGAGAACCTGGTGAAGGCCGGCGTTATCGACCCGACCAAGGTCACGCGCACGGCGCTCCAGAACGCCGCATCCATCGCGGGTCTCCTGCTCACCACGGAGTGTGTCGTGGTGGACAAGCCGGAGAAGGAACCCGCCATGCCGGCGATGCCGGGCAATGGCCCGGTCTCACGATCGGGCCGTTCCTACATCCGGGCACCGGCCTCGGGCGTGGTTCAGCGCCCTTCTTCGGCGTCCAGGCGACAAAGCCGCATGTGCCATCCGAACACCGTGCCGGCTATCAGGCCGGCACCGACGATGGCTTCCCGCGTCAGGTGCGCCGCGCTGATCCAGCTCGCTCCCATGCTCGACGCCGCCAGCCACAGCAGAATACCGGTCACGAGTCCAGCGACCGCTCCCGTCCGCGCTCTCCACTGCACGTGGAGAAGATTGGACGTGGCAGCGGCCAGGAGTCCGGAGAATCCGAACAGCGCCAGGTGGAGGGCGGTGAAGACGGCCAGACGACCGCCGAGGGAGAACCCGCCGATCGTCTGGAGCAGGCCCTCGCTTTCAGCGGTGAACCCGGCTCGCAGGAGCAAGACCTGACTGAGAAACAGTGGCGTGAACAGGGGCTCCAGGCGGGTCGTGTCCACCAGGAAGAAGAATAACGCGACTGCCATTCCAGCCAGGATGCCGGCCTGCAAACCCCATCTTCCGCGGGTGCGGAGTCTCACACGCTGCCTCGAGTCGGAGGGTTGCCACCGCGTGCGGGCAGCTGCGAACCAAGGTGGGCGGCCGGTTCGTTCGCGTCAATCCTCGGCGCCCGCCGCGGGATCCGCAGCCAGCGTGCCCGCCGGGCCCGGGGACGTGGCCGGTGTTTGCCTGGCGCGGCCCGCGGCCGTATGTAGACGGACCGAGGCAGTCAGGGGCAAGATACCCGACGGAGGGTGAACCGTGAGCGAGGTACGATCGAAGTGCGTGGCCTGCAGCCGGACCTCGGATGAGGTCCCGATCCTGCACATCGAATATCAGGGAGAGGCCATAGGCATCTGCCCGCAGCACCTTCCCGTCCTGATCCACGATCCTACCCGCCTCGCGGGGCGCCTGGCCGGAGCCGAGGCCATGGAAGCGGCGGACCACCATGATTGACCAGCGGTGAGGCGCGAGCCCGGGCCGGACGGCCGACGTTACCTCCCACGCTGGTTCCTGGTGGTGGTCGGCGTCCTGTCAGTCGGACTTGGCACGCTGGGCATCTTCGTTCCGCTGCTTCCGACTACCCCCTTCCTGCTGCTCGCGGCCGCCTGCTTCGTGAGGAGCTCGGACCGATTGCACGCCTGGCTGCTCAGCCACCGGGTGTACGGTCCGATCATTCGGGGTTACCGCGAGCACCGGGCTCTTCCGGCGGGGAGCAAGGCGACCATTCTGGTCTTCACATGGGTCGCCATACTGTCCAGCATATACGTGATCGCCCATCCCGCTCGCTTCCTGCTCCTGGCCCCCGCGATCGGAGCGACGTGGATGATGATTCGCATGCCGACGCTCGATCCGGCGCTCCTGACGACGGAGCACGTCGGAGACGACGACAACGGGATCGGCTGACGTCAGCACCGCGGTGTTCTTACCCAACCAGTAGCCCATAGCCTGTGGAGTACCGTCCGGCACGAGGACGTATCCGGAATGTGTTCCCGGTTCAGGTCGCGGGCTTCAGTGCCACGGTC
>JBDGXI010000114.1:0-6886 GCA_039584685.1 Gemmatimonadota bacterium
ACCGTACTTGCGGCGGAAACGCTCGACGCGTCCCGCAGTATCCACGAGCTTCTGGCGACCGGTGAAGAACGGGTGGCAGTGGGAGCAGATCTCCACGTGCAGCTCGTCCACCGTCGAATAGGTCTCTGACACGCGCCCGCAGGCGCAGGTGATCTTCGTCGGCGTATATTCCGGGTGAATCCCTGGCTTCATCTTCCGCTCCAACTGAGTTGCTGCATTTCATTAGGCTGCCCACGACCTCGCCGCGGGATGCAAAGCACGACAAAATGGATCCGGTTCCGTGATTCGTCAACCGGGGGAGGCGGGCTCAGCAGATCCTGGGCAGCTGGTCTCCGGGCAACATGTCCACCACGCGGCTCGCCCCGAGGCCCGTCCGGAGAAGTACGAGTCCGGGACGGTCCCCCGTCACCGTCCCAATCCGGGTGGCGGCTTCCCCAGCCGGATGGGAGCGGAGGGCCTCGAGGGCCGCACCGGCCTTCTCCGGGGCGACGATCGCTACCAGAATTCCCTCGTTGGCCACGTAGAGAGCATCCAACCCGAGCATTTCACAGGCGGCGCGCACCGGCCCGGGAATCGGAAGGTCGCCCTCCTGCAGGAGAATACCGACGCCGGACGAGGCAGCGATCTCGTTCAGGGCACTGGCCACTCCACCTCGAGTCGGATCACGGAGGCTGTGGACCGCCGAGCCGCACGCATCGCGGAGGTCCCGGACGAGAGGTGCCAGGCACGCCGTGTCGCTCCGCACCTCGACCTCGAACCGGAGGTGCTCTCGCGCCGCCATGATCGCCACGCCGTGCCGACCGATCGGACCCGACACCAGGACCGCGTCCCCCTCCCGGGCCCGGGTCGGCCCCGGCCGGAACTCGGGATCGAGCCGGCCGATGCCGGTGGTGTTGATGAACAGCCCGTCGGCCTTGCCGCGCTCCACGACCTTCGTGTCGCCGGTCACCACTATGACTCCGGCATCCGCGGCCGCACCTGCCATCGCCTCGATGACCCGATCGAGAACATCGAAGGGGAGCCCTTCTTCCAGGATGAATCCGGCCGACAGGTAGAGCGGCTCGGCGCCCATCATCGCCAGATCGTTTACCGTCCCGTGGACCGCCAGGTGGCCTATGTTCCCGCCGGGGAACTCCAGCGGGCTGACCACGAAGCTGTCGGTCGATACGGCGATCTCGTCACCGGGAACGGGAACCACCGCAGCATCTCCCAGCTCCGCGAGGACGACGTTCCCGAAGTGGGGAAGGAATCGGTCTCTGAGCAGCGCCGCGCTCAGCTTGCCGCCGGAACCGTGCCCCAGCAGGACCCGGTCCAGTTCGCCAGCCGGAACGGGACACGTCAGTCCGGCCGAAGCGACCCGAGCGATCCCGCCCTCCGGCTCTCGATCGAGCGACCGGGACTCCTTCGTCACACCGGCTCTCCCGCGGGTTCCGACTGGAAGCGGGCGTAGTTGTAGTACGCCGCACAGGCGCCCTCCGACGATACCATCGGCGCCCCGAGCGGCTTTTCCGGGGTGCAGACGGTGCCGAAGGCCGGGCATTCGAATGGCTTGATCCTTCCACGAAGGACTTCTCCCGCCATGCATTCCTCCGGCTCGGAGGTCCGGATGGATCCGAGGTCGAACTTCTTCTCGGCGTCCAGGGCCTCGAACTCCTCTCGCAAGCCGAGGCCGCTGGCCGGGATCTCGCCGATTCCGCGCCACGACCGATCCACCAGCTCGAACACCTTGCTCACCAGCTCCTGGGCGGGCTCATTCCCGGACCGCCTGACGGAACGCGCATACTGGTTCTCGACCTCGGCCCGCCCCTCCTCGAGCTGCCGAACCGCCATGTGGATCCCTTCCAGGATGTCCACGGGCTCGAACCCGGTGACGACGATGGGAACATCGTACTCGGCGGCCAGAGGCTCGTATTCCTTCCAGCCCATTACGGTGCACACATGTCCGGCTGCGAGGAACGCCTCCACCCGGTTGTCGGGCGCGTCGAGGATCGCTCGGATCGCCGGTGGGACCGTCACGTGCGACACCAGCACGCTGAAATTGGAGACCCCGAGCTCCCGCGCCCGCCAGACCGCCATGGCGTTGGCCGGAGCCGTCGTCTCGAACCCCACCGCGAAGAACACGACTTCGCGGTCGGGGTGGGCCCGCGCTATCTCGAGGGCGTCGAGCGGGGAATACACGACCCGTACCTCCCCGCCGCGGGCACGGATCTGCAGCAGATCGCAGTCGCTGCCGGGCACCCGAAGCATGTCTCCAAAGGAGGTGAAGATCACCTCGGGACGCGCCGCCAGGTAGAGAGCGCGATCGATCTGTTCGAGGGGTGTAACGCACACGGGGCAACCCGGGCCGTGGATCATGTCCACGGCGTCCTTCAGAAGCTCCTGCAATCCCTGGCGCACGATCGTGTGAGTCTGCCCGCCGCACACCTCCATGATCACTCGCGGACGCGTAGCGGCGCCTAGTATCCTGTCCACCAACGAACGAGCCAGGACCGGGTCGCGGTACTCGCTCAGGTACTTCAAGCCTGGCCTCCTCCGGGAGTACTGCCCGTGCCTCCGGGAGAAGGTTCACTCCCGGAATCCAGCCCCGCGAGGCTCTGCTCGGCCACTTCCTTCATCCACTCGAGCTCGTCGAGCTCGCTCAGCTCCTCGAGGAGCTTGAACGTCCGCCGCGCCTCCTCTTCGTCGACCCTGGAGATGGCGAATCCCACGTGGACGATCACGTAGTCGCCGGCTTCGACTTCGTCCGCCACGTAGGCGAGGCAGACTTCCCTCCTCACGCCGCCGAAGTCCACCGTACCCATCTGCAGACCTTCGCTGCCGTAGACTTCAGTGACCTTGCCGGGAATTCCGAGACACATGCGCTTACCTCCCCTGCTCGTCTGCGAGTCGCGCGGCCGCCACTACTGCCTGGCCGTAGCTGACGCACCCGTCGTTCGGTCCGAGTCGCTCAGGAAGCAGAACTTCGAGACCTCTCTCTTCGAGGCCCCGCCCAACGATCGCCAGAAGCAGTGAATTCTGGAAGACGCCGCCCCCGAGCGCCACCCGGGCGATACCGTGCTCCCGGCACGCCGTGGCCGCAAGCTCGACCGTCGTTTCGCCGACGGTCGCGTGAAACGCCACCGCCAGCAGGCCAGCGTCTTCGCCCGCACTCCGGCGTTCTCCGAGCTCCGCGAGAAGCGGAACCGGATCCATGGCCGCGGGCGCACCCACCGGATGATCTACCGGAAACTCGATCTGCGGCAGTCTAGCTCGCTTCGGAAGGGAGGTGATCACTTCCTCGGGATCGGCTGAGCCAGTGGCGAGCGCGGCCAGATAGCGCGACGCCAGGGCCTCGAGCTCCATCGCCGCCTGGCCCTCGTACGAAGCTTCCAGCCGGCCCCCGAGCACCACGGCGGCGGCGTCGAACAACCGTCCCATCGAGGAGGCCAGCGGAGCGTTGAGCCGCCGCTCGATCTGAGCCTCCACAATCCTTCTCGCCTCCCCAGGAACCCCTCGAAAAGCACTCTCGAACGACCCGGCCCACTCGGGCTCGAGCGACGCGTATCCGGCCGCCACGCGCCACGGCGCTCTCGCCGCCAGGTCTCCGCCCGGCATGGGCGCGTAGCGCAGTTGGGCGAGGCGACTATAACCCTCGAGGTCGGCCAGGAGGAGCTCCGCTCCCCAGGTGTGGCCGTCGTCTCCGTATCCGGTCCCGTCGAAGGCCACGCCGATCACCGGGTCCGTCACTCCGTGCTCACCGGCGACCGCGGCGACGTGCGCGTGGTGGTGCTGGACCTCGATCACTCGAGGCAGGCCCATTTCCTTCGCGATCCGGGACGACAGGTAGCCCGGGTGAAGGTCGCGGACCGCGATTTCGGGGTCGATGCGGAACAGGGCCCTGAATCGAAGGAGGGCTTCACGGTAGTGATCCAGGGTCTCGACGTTCTCCAGGTCTCCGACGTGCTGGCTCACGAAGGCGCTATCGGCCGCCACGAGGCTGAACGTGTTCTTCAAGTGCGGCCCGACGGCGAGCAGCGGTCGAGGAGACGCGATCGGCAGGGGGACCGGAAGCGGAGCATATCCCCGCGCTCGGCGCACGAACACGGGGGCCTCGCCCATCACGCGCACCACCGAGTCGTCGTAGCGAGCCACGATGTCTCTGTCGTGCATGAGGAAGCCGTCAGCCACGGAAGCCAGTTTGTCTTCGGCTTCGGCGTTCGAAGTGCAGATCGGCAGCTCGCTCAGGTTGCCGCTCGTCATGACCAGGGGGCGGCCGACGCGGTCCAGGAGGAGCAGGTGAAGAGGTGTGTACGCCAGCATCACTCCCACGGTGTCGAGGCCTGGCGAGATCGAAGGGGCCAGGCCGCAATCGTTCCGCGAGCGCAGCAGGACGATCGGCCGTTCCGCCCCCGTGAGCACACTTTCCTCGACCGGCCCGACCCGACACAGGCGACGCGCCGCTTCGAGGTCCCGGACCATCACGGCCAGCGGCTTCTCGTCCCGTACCTTCCGGCTCCGAAGCCGGCGAACGGCCGCCTCGCTGCTGGCGTCGCAAGCCAGGTGATATCCGCCCAGCCCACGGGCGGCCACGACCTCCCCGTCTTCGAGCATCGCGGCAGCTGCCTCGATTGCGGCGGCGCCGTCCTCCAGGGGATTCCCATCCGGTCCCGTCAGCCACACGCGCGGACCACATTCCGGACAACTGTTGGTCTCGGAATGAAAACGCCTGTTCGCGGGATCCGTGTACTCTCGCCGGCAGGCGGGACACTGTGGAAAAGCGCGCATGGCCGTCCGCACCCGGTCGTACGGCATCTCCTCGATGACCGTGTACCGGGGCCCGCAGTCCGTGCACGTGATGAACGGATAGCGATACCGGCGATCGGCTGGATCGAACAGCTCGCTCTGGCAGGCCTCGCACGTGGCCACGTCGGGCGATACGGGTAATCTGCCTTCGGTCGCCCTGCTCTCGAGGACCCGGAACCCGGTGGCGCCCCGGGGCGGTACGGCTTCCGAATCCAGAGTATCGATCCGAGCCAGAACGGGCGCCTCGCCCCGCAAATCCTCGACGAACGCCTCGACCGCGCGAGCGGTGCCCTCGACCTCAACGAACACCTCGCCCGACTCGTTGCGAGCCCAGCCGGCGAGACCGTGGCGAATGGCCAGCCGGTGCACGAAGGGCCTGAAGCCCACGCCCTGGACGACGCCGGTGACGTGAATGCGCCTTCCAGCCATCTGCTCCGGGTCTGGCGGGTGAGGCTTGCCGGCGGGAGCTTCGCCGGCCGTGGGAACGTCGTGGCTCAAGCGGTGATCTCCCGAATTGCCCCGGCGAGATCCAGCAGGAACTCGTACCACCCATCCATCCCCTCTCCCGTGAGCGCCGACGTGAAGAAGAAGCGTAGCTGCGGGTTCACCTCCCGAGCGTACGCCACGGCCTGGTCGACGTCGAAAGGCAGGTACGGCAGCAGGTCGACCTTGTTGATGACACAGTAGTCCGACCGCTCGAACATGCGCGGATACTTGAGCGGCTTGTCCTCTCCCTCCGTCACCGAGAAGATCACGACCTTCGCATCCTCACCCAGATCCCATGAGGCAGGGCACACCAGGTTCCCGACGTTCTCCACGAACAGCAGGTCCGTTTCTTCGAGATCGATCTCGTCCAGGGCTGTCGATATCTGGCGAGCATCCATGTGACATGCCCCACCGGTGACCACGGCCTGAACCAGACGGTCGGTCCGCGCAGCGAGGCGCTCCGCATCGTTCTGGGTCTGCACGTCTCCGGTGATGACGGCCATCGTCAGCCGTGCCCCGAGCTGGTCCAGTGTGCGCTCGAGAAGCGTCGTCTTCCCGGAACCGGGCGACGATACCAGGTTAAGTGACGGCACGCCCTGCTCCGACAGACGACCGCGCACGGCAGCCGCCAGTTCGTCGTTCTTCGCCATGACCTTCTCACGGACGTCGATCCTACGAACCGCCATCGTCCTCTACCTCCACGTAGGTCACGCTGAGCTCCGCGCCCTCGAGCCTGTTGATGACAGGTTTTCCGCTTCCGAACGGAGCGCTCCCGAGAAGGGCCTCCAGACAGAACTCCAGGTTGTCGATCTCGATGCCGGCCCGGGCCCCTACGTCGAGGCCGACCGCGGTCACCCGTGCGAGGGCGCCGGCCCCGACGTGCTCTTCGGCGATCCGACACACGTCGAGCGCGATGCTGAGCTCATGCAAGCGTGTCTCCTTCGCGCTCGATTGCCGCATATCCCCATCCGTCGAGTCGATCGATCACGCGGGCCACGAGGTCGCCCACTCGCGACTCCAGAACGGGGCTGAGGGACGCCCTCATTTCCACGCTCTCCGGCTGGAGGCCTATCGCAACCAGCTCCCGGGGCAGCGAGCCCCTCAGCTCGGCAAGCGCGAGGACCTCTTTAACATCAATCTGATGTGGGGACAGCTTGCGGGCCAGAAAGCGTGGGATGTCCTCTCGCTCCAACTCTACCAGGGCTCCTGGTTCCGCGTCGGCGTTGATCGCATCGATGAAGAGAACTCGCTGGGCTGTCTCGACGTGCGGGAGCAGGTTGAGCCCCCACGTTCCTCCGTCCAGAAGCTCCAGGTGGGGATCGAAGCGCCAGCCGGATCGGAGAAGTTCGAGGGCTGCGATCCCGAGTCCGTCGTCACCCATGAGGGGGTTACCCACACCGATGACGACGGTCTCAGGGACCGGGACTTCACTCATCCTCGAATCGAATGTCGGAGCGGACGAAGCGCCCGCCGCTGAAGATGGAGGACATCTCGCCTTCGCGGTCCAGAACATCGGTTCGGAAGGCAAAGTAGATGTGAAGCGGGATGAACGTGATCAGGATCCAGGTCAACGCGTGGTGCACGAACCGGGCGTTCTGGATCCCGCCGAACAGTGGCC
>JBDGXI010000115.1:0-7199 GCA_039584685.1 Gemmatimonadota bacterium
AGCGGGTGGGAGCGATCCACGCCAGGGCCGGCCTCGCCGCCGAGGGGCTCCAGGCCGTGGGCGATGATCCTTCGCCGGCGCGCGACCGACTCACCGAAATGCTCGACTTCTACCTGTTCATGGGTGAGCAGATCGAAGAGCTGCTGGAACGCTGGAGGGAGGTGAAGGGATGAGAGCGAGAACGATCACGCGGACTGTTCTGCTGGGTACCGCGTTGGCCCTGCCGCCCGGGGCGCATTCTCAGACCACCGACTGCGCCGGCCTCTCGGACCCGACGGCGATCGTGGACTGCGTAGACCGGATCATGCGTGGCGAGTCCAGCCAGGGAATCTCGACGATGGAGGTCGTGACCGAAAACTGGAGCCGCGCCATGGAGATGCAGATGTGGTCTCTGGGCACGGAGCACGCCCTCGTCCGCATCCTGTCGCCCCGCAAGGACGCGGGCACGGCGACCCTCAAGGCTGGAACCGAGATCTGGAACTACCTGCCGCGAGTGGACCGCACCATCAAGATCCCCGCGTCTCTGATGAGCGCCTCGTGGATGGGCTCCCACTTCACCAACGACGACCTCGTGAAGGAGAGCCGACTGATCGAGGACTACGAGATCACCCTCGCCTACGAGGGCGAGCGCGACGGCGTCGAGGTGTGGGAGTTCGACCTCGTCCCTCGTCCCGAAGCTCCCGTCGTGTGGGGGCGCATCGGGTACCAGGTGCGGAAAGGTGACACGATGCCGGTGTGGGCCCGCTACTACGACGAAGACGGCGAGCTGGTGCGCACCATGACGTTCTTCGACTACCGGGAGCTCGGCGGTCGCCTGGTTCCGGCCACGATGCGAGTCGTGCCGGAGGACAAGCCGGGCGAGTTCACGGAGGTCCGGTACTCGGAGCTGGAATTCGACGTCGAGCTGGACGAGGAGTTCTTCTCCCTGCGCCGGCTGAGGGATACGAGGTGACGTCATGAAAGGGGCGTGGTGGAGGATCGGCTGGCGCAACCTGGGGCGGAACCGGCGCCGCACCCTGATCACGGTGATCGGGCTCGCCCTCGGGTACTCTGCCGTGGTCGTGATGACCGGCCTGTCGCGCGGACTGGTGGCCGAGATGATCGACAACGGCACCGGCATGCTCACCGGCCAGCTGCAGGTGTTCGCCGACGACTACCTGCCGGATCGAGGCATATACGACACGCTGGGCGGGCGCGACGGCATCGACGTCGAATCGCTCGTCAGCGCCGTGGCCGCGGACCCACGGATCGCGGCGGCCAGTCCGCGGGTGTATGCCGGCGGGCTGGTGAGCACGGGAGCGGCGACCGCGGCAGGAGTTGTCCTGGGGGTCGACCCGGCGCGCGAGATCCACGTGTCCCGGCTCCTGACCTACATCGACGAAGGACGGGTCCCGACGCCCGGCCAGTACGAGATCGTCATCGGCCGCGAGATGGCCAACCAGCTCCATGCGAGCCCCGGCGACGAGGTGATCGTCGTGGCGCCCGGGGCGGACGGTTCGCTGGGCAACGACCTGTTCATCGTGTCCGGCATCTTCAGCACGGGCGTGACGGAGCTCGACCTCGGATACGCCGTGGCCCCGATCGAGGTGGTGCAGGAGCTGGTAGCTCTCCCGCCCGAGCGCATTCACGAGATCGCCGCGCGGGTGGACGACCCGTGGGCCGCGGATGCCGCCGCCGATGGCGTGAAATCCCTGATCGGCCCGGACGGCCCCGTTGCCGATGTTCGTCCGTGGACCGAGTTCCGTCCGGAGATGGTGGAGTACGCGAACCTGGCCACCAGCATGGAGTGGATGCTGATCGTGTTCGTGTTCGGGATGGCCATCTGGGGCGTCGCCAACACGATGCTGATGTCCTCGTTCGAGCGCCGGCGTGAGTTCGCCGTGCTTCTCGCGCTCGGCGGCGGCCCCGGGCTGATCGTACGCTCCGTCCTCGCGGAGGCCCTGGTCCTCGGCGCCGTGGCCCTGCTCTTCGGCGTGGCGGTCACGCTCCCCGTCCTCGCCTGGTGGCATGCAGCGCCACCCGACATGAGCTGGATGTACGGGGGCTTCACGATGGCCGGCGGCCTCATGCGACCGATCCTGCGCGTCGAGTGGCCCACCTCGATGATCTTCATCACCGCAGGGGCCATGTTCGGCACGGCTCTCCTGGCGGCCCTGTACCCGGCGTGGCGCAGCTCCCGCGTGCCCCCCGCCGACACCCTGGCGGGCCGATGAGCGCCCGGGGCCGGATCCGACTGCGCCTGGCGCTGAGAAACCTGCGCCGGCACAAGCGCCGGAGTCTGCTGAGCGGGTCAGCGATGGTTCTGGCGATGGCGCTGCTCGTGTTCTCGCGCACGATCGCCGAGGGCGGTCACGAGGAGTGGATCGACTCCGGCGTGCGCATGGGAGACGGACACGTATCGGTCCAGGCTCCCGAGTTTCGGACGCGGCGTACGCTGGACTACCGCCTGTCACCCGAAGCCCGGGCCGCCGTGCGGGATGCCCTGAGCAGCGAGGTGGTGGCGGAGAGGCTGGTGGCGACCGCACCGCGCCTGATGATCCAGGGACTCGCCTCTTCCTCCGCTGCCGCGCTGCCGGCCATGATCGTAGGCGTAGACCCGGAGGCCGAGCGTGCGTTCTCGGCCCTCGACGAGAAGCGGGAGGAGGGCCGCTGGCTGGAACCGGACGACAGGCTGCGGGCGTACGTGGGCGCCCGCCTGGCCAGCCGCCTCAAGCTCAAGGAGGGGTCGCGGTTCGTCCTCACCGCGCAGGACGCGGCCGGTGACATCACGGGCCAGATGGTGCGGGTGGCAGGGACGTTCCGTAGCGGCATCCCGGAGATGGACGAGGGCTATATCCAGATTCCGATCGCCACGGCCCAGGAGTGGCTCGGCGTTCCCGGAGCGACTACCTCGGAGGCGATTCTCCTCAGAAACAGCCGCGATGTGGGCCCGGTGCGCCGGGACCTGGAAGCCTCGCTGGCGGACTGGGAGGGAGATGCCTCGGTCCTCGAGTGGCGCCAGTCCATGCCCGAGCTGGAGGCCGCCGTCCGCATGGACGACTGGGCGGACTACGTGTTCCACACGATGCTGTTCGTAATCGCGGCCACGGCGATCATCAACACCATCCTCATGTCCGTGATGTACCGGACGCGAGAGTTCGGGGTGCTTCGGGCCCTGGGCCTCGAACGAGGCGAAGTAGGCCGCGTGGTGTTCATCGAAGGAATGATTCTCACGGCCATCAGCGGACTGGCGGGCATGGCCCTCGGGGCGGCCGTGGTGTGGATCTTCTTCCGAAACGGACTGGATTTCTCGGCCATCTGGGACATGGAAATGGAGGCAGCCGGCGTGGTGATCGACCCGGTGATCGTGCCCCGCTTCCACTGGAACCAGATCCTGCAGAGCCTCGCCGCAGTCCTGGTGATCGGCTCGACGGCATCGATTTACCCGGCCTGGCGTGCCACGCGGATCGACGTGGCCGAGGCCATGAAGTTCGAGGGATAGAGCCATGAGCAGCGGAGCGAACGGAAACGATGTCTCGACCGGACGGGTGAGGGCGGTCGGTACGCCTGCGGTTCGGACCGAGGGCCTGTGGAAGGTCTACGAGCACGACGGTATTCGGGTGGAGGCCGTGCGCGACGTCAAGCTCACCATCGAGCAGGGCGAGTTCGTGGTCCTCGCCGGTCCGTCCGGCTCGGGGAAGACGACCCTGCTCAACATGGTCGGGGGCCTGACGCGTCCCAGCGAGGGCGGGATCTGGATCGACGGAATCGACGTAACGGCACTCTCGGAACGCGACCTGGCCCGCCTCCGCCTCGAGAGGCTCGGGTTCGTGTTCCAGGCGTACAATCTCCTGCCGGTTCTGACCGCGCTGGAGAACGCCGAGTTCACCTTGCTTCTGCGTGATGTGCCTGCCGACGAGCGGCGTGCGCGCGTGGAGAAGTTGTTCGAACGCATCGGGATGGGCGGGCTCGAAGACCGGCGCCCGGGCAAGCTGTCCGGCGGCCAGCAGCAGCGCGTGGCGGTGGCGCGGGCGGTCGTCGGAGAGCCGGCTCTCGTCCTGGCGGACGAGCCTACCGCGAATCTCGACACTGCCACCAGCTCCGCGCTGATCGACCTGATGGCCGAGCTCAACCGGGACCTCGGGACCACGTTCGTGTTCGCCACCCACGATACCCGTCTGATGGATCGAGCGCGCCGCGTGATTCGCCTGGTGGACGGCGCGGTCGTGGACGACGACCGCCGCGACTGACGCCATGATCCGGGGCCGCGGGCCGCTCCTCGCGCTCGCCGGACTGGCCGGCCTTCTGTGCGCGGCCGACGTCGCGAAAGCCCAGCTTCGAGAAGACCTGCGCCTCGGCGGCTACTACCTGGGCGTGGGGTCCGGTTACCTGGAGGGCCCATTCACCCCCTCCGGGGCCAGCCTGTTCCAGCGGGTGCGGATCATGATGTCTCCGGATATCGGACCGCTCCGCACCGATGTGGCCTACGAGCAGGCCCTCAACCTCGTGACCGATCCGGCGCTGGGCCTCACGCCGAGCCTGGGAGAGGCTCAGTCCGGGGTCGAGTGGCTTCCCCTGCAGTGGACGATCGCGGAGGGCGAGTACGCGTCCTGGCGCCACCGGTTCGATCGGCTTCTGATCACCGCTCCCGTGGGTCGGTCCGCCGAGATCACGGCGGGCCGTCAGACCATCTCGTGGGCCACGTCGCTGATCTTCACGCCCGCCGACCCGTTCGCCCCGTTCGACCCGGCCGATCCGTTTCGCGAGTTTCGAGCCGGTGTGGATGCCCTGCGGCTCCAGGGTTTCTCGGGTGCGTTCACCGAGCTCGAGTTCGTGGTCCGGCCGGCGGATACGCGGGAAGGGACCACGATCACGGCTCTCGGCCGCATCACGACGGCCACGGGACCGTGGGAAATATCGGGATGGGCGGGCGTGCTGCACGACGGGGGCGCCGCGTCCGCCGCCGCCACCCTGACGGCGGCCGGAACGGCTTTCCGGGGAGAAGCCGAGCTCAGGTGGCCGGACGACGTGCTCCGGTTCTCGATCGGCGCGGACCGGAGCTTCCCCCTCGCCGGTCGCGACCTGTACGTGGTGCTCGAGTATCAGCGCGACGGGTATGGCGCCACGGACCCGGACGACTACCTCGACGTACTATTCTCCGATCCGTACAGCCGCGGCGAAATGCAGGTGATTGGGCGTAACGAAACCGCGATTCAGGCCTCGTGGCAAGCCTCTCCTCTCGTCACGACGGACTTCCTCACGATCTGGAACATGAACGACGGGAGCCTCCTGCTGTCCCCGGCCGCCAGCTACTCCGTGTCGAACGAGGTGTACGTGCGCGGCGGCTTCTTCTTCGGAATCGGGGCCAACGAGCGGCTAATCGACGCGCCGATCGTCCCGGAAGAGCCCCCGATCGTCTTCCCCGGATCCGAGTACGGCATCGTTCCGTCCAGCCTCTACCTGTCTCTGACCGCCTTCTTCTGAGTCTTTCGCGGGATCGCCGCCGCTCCCGCTCCGCCCCGTGGCCCGCCTATTGCTCGACTTTTGGCCCCGGGGAGCCCACTTTCTACGGCCCCTGGCGATTCGGTATCGGGACGCCGAACGCCGCAGACGATGGGACGCTCGATGCAGTTGTTGCTCATCCGCCACGCGATAGCCGAAGACCGGTTCGAGTTCGCTCGGAGCGGTCAGTCGGACTACTACCGGCCGCTCACCGATCGGGGTCGGGCGCGTATGGCCAAGGGCGCTGCCGGCTTGCGGACCCTGGTTCCCGACATCGACGTACTCGCCACCAGTCCGCTTACGCGAGCCGTGCAGACGGCAGAGATCGTGGCCGAGGCGTATGGCGGACTGCGCCTGGAGCATTCGGACGACCTGGCGACGGGCGACGGTCAGGCCTTCCTGGAGTGGCTGGGGGAGTGCGGTGCGGACGACGTGGTCGCGGCCGTCGGCCACGAGCCGCACATGTCCGATTGGGCGGCCTGGCTGCTCACCGGCAGCTGGCACGACTTCGCGCTGGTGAAGAAGGGCTCGGCCATGCTCCTCGAGTTCACCGGTCCGCTGAAGCCGGGCACGGCATCGCTCCTGTGGTTCCTGGCGCCGGCTCAGCTCCGGCGGCTCGGGGAGTAGACGACGATGGCCCGCCGTCCGTCCGGCCTGCTCGACCTGCCCGGCTACGAAGGTGCGGTCCGCATCGCCCGGTTCTATCTGGATCGGGCGGAGCAAGCCGCGGTCCGGCTCGAGAAGAAGGGCGATGAACAGGCCCTGCACGACTTCCGGGTGAGCCTGCGCCGGCTGCGCAGCAACCTGCAGGCGTACGCGCCGTATCTCGCCACGGCCGTTTCACCCAAGCGGCAACGGAAGATCCGCAAGCTGGCGTCATCGACCGGCACCGGACGGGACGCCGAGGTCCACCTGGAGTGGCTGGAGAGCCGTCAGCTAGACGTGATGATCGCCGAAGCCGCAGGAGTCGAGCTCCTCCGGAACGAGCTGGAGGGGCGCCTGCAGGAAGGGTACGGCGAGGCCGTTTCCGAGGCGCCGAAAAAGTTCCGCAAACTGGACCGGACATTCCGCCGCCGCCTCGACGCGCTGGAAACGGCCGCCGCCGCGAGCGGACTCGACGAGGGTGTACGGTTCGCGACCGCGGTGGAGAGATGTCTTCCGGAGTACGCCGCCCAGCTGGACCTGCACCTTTCCCGCGTTCACACGGCGGCCGATGAAGCGGAAGCGCACCGTGCCAGGATCCGGGCGAAGCGACTCCGCTACCTGCTCGAACCGATCGCGGACGACGTGGAGGGGGTCGAAGACCTGCTGATCGGCCTGAAGGACCTGCAGGACGTGCTCGGCGATCTGCGCGACGCGCAGCTGCTGTCCGGCCTGGTCTCGGAGCTCGAATCCGGCTGCTGTCCGGCCTGGTCTCGGAGCTCGAATCCGAGGCGGCGCGCGCAGACTCGCCCGATGCGGGGCCGGGCCTCCGGAGGGTAGCCGAGTGGCTGGATATGGAGCGGCGCGAACTGTTCGGACGCCTGCGCGACACGTGGCTGGGCGAAAGGAGCGCGGCGTTCTTCGCGGCGGTCGAGAAGGTCAGGGAAGCGCTGGTCGTCACCGGTGCCGCGGACATCGAGATCGAGCGGAAGTACCTGCTCTCGGAGATGCCGCCCAGTCTCGAGGGACGGCCCTGCCGTGAGATCGATCAGGGGTACATTCCCGGCGAGCGGCTG
>JBDGXI010000116.1:0-7083 GCA_039584685.1 Gemmatimonadota bacterium
CAGTTCGTCGAGTGGGCTCGAGGTCTGGATGAAGGCGAGCTACCACAGCGCTGATCCATCCAACACACGGCTGCTCCCGTGTGCTCGCACGGCGGGGGAGGTAGTACTCCGCCCACAAGGCTCTTGCCCGTAGATTATGTTTGGTAGGCCTGATCGTGAGGTGGCAAGTTGAGTATCGCCGATTACTTCCATAAGGCTGCGACCGGTCCCAAGAGCCGGCGAGCACTCTTGACCCCCGTCGGGCTCCTCGTCTTCGGCAGTTCGCTGTTCGTAGTGATTGCCGTGTTCGGGGTGCTCCTTTGTGGCTGGTGCGTGGTACGCTTCTGGAGGGCGCACGGAACACCGGTGCCCATGAACCCCCCTGATGTGCTGATAACGGGTGGACCCTACGCGTGGGTGCGCAATCCGATGGTAACCGGTGTGTTCGGGGCGTTGTTCGGGCTCGGCTTCATACTCCACTCGACAGGCATGGCCGTCATCTGGACGCCGGCGTATGTGCTGATGCACTGGATCGAGCTTAGGCGGGTCGAGGAACCGGAGCTGGCACGACGCTTCGGTGCCTCGTATCTGGAGTACAAGGAGCGGGTGCCGATGTTCATCCCAAGTTTGACGCGAATTCTGGGTCGATAGCCACCATCTGACACTCGGAAGCGGCGGGTGAACCCTACCGTTCGCCTCTGGCCGCGACAGTACTTTCTCTCGGTCAGACTCACTCGACCCCGTGAATTGATGCGGATTCTCAGGCTCGGCGGGGACAGCGGCCTCTACGTGATGGCGTCCGGATTGTCCCCAGCATATGAACGACGCACCCTACTACATTGGCTTCGCCAGAGGTTCTTTAGCCGACTGAGTGAGTTTCGAATCGGCCGGTCTCCAACCTAGATTCGGCCACCGAGGCGCACTCGCCATCTATCCCGACGGTGGTTTGATGATTGTAGTGGTCTCGAATGCGGGACAGGCTAAGAGCTACAACAAGCAACAGGATTCCTACTTGGCTAAGCGAAGATCGAGCAGGAACTCGGGGAGAACAGACATCCGGATGGACCGGATCGTGGTTGTGGGTCTGGTCCTGTTGTACCCAACCGGGAGCTTAGCGCAGGAAAGAGAGTTGCCTGCTGTCGTGCGGGAGGTGCGTTGGCGGGGAGATCTCAGCGAGGCCCGTCGCCTCTCGGAGGAAGCGCTCAGCAGTGGTTCCGTGGATCGCCGGACGGAAGTGAGCTTAAGGCTGGAGCTCGCGCGGATACTCGACCGCACAGGTCTTCACTGGAATACGAGGCCCGTTTCCGAAGCCATCGCCCAGGTTGACTCTGCTGCCGCGGTTACTGACGGAACGGACGCTCGACTGGATGCGGAGATCGAGCTGATGAGAGCCGAGCTGGAGTATCGTGCGGGAATGGCAAGCCGGGACTTCCGGAAAGCGACTGCCCACGCTCACACCGCCATCGAGCTCTATCAGGCACTGGGAGACCGCCACGGGGAAGCCGAGGGCGTGCATCGACTCGGGTTGATCCACCTTCAGAGCGGCGATCTCGAGACAGCCCGTGCCCTCTTCGATCAATCCCTCGACCTGGATCGCTCGGCCGGCGAGCGACTCTTTTTCAGAGGCGAGTACGAGAGGCACATGGGCCTTGTCGAGATGCGGTCAGGGAATACGCGGGGATCGATTCCACATTTCGAACGGTCGCTGAGCGCTCGACGCCGGGTAGGAGCCATAGATGCCAGTCTCTTCGCAGCAAGTATCCTTGGCTCGGCGCTCGTCGATGTCGGACGCGCCGACGAGGCACAGCCGTACCTCCTGTATGCGATCACGGTGGCCGATCGGCTGAACTCGCCCATGGGGCGAGTCCGCATAAACCTGGTGCTCGGTCGCTATCATCGGCTACGCGGGGACTACGAGGCCGCCCGTATGGCCTTCGAAGCAGCTCTTGTTGCCGCGGACGTGATCGGATCAACATCCATAGCCGGGCAGGCAACTGCAGCGATCGACGAATTGCCTGGAGTGCCTACGCCACATTGACGAGGTGCCCGGCCCTCGCATTTGAGGTCGAAATAGGGTGATGGGGCCGGGATGGCCCTCGATTTCGAGTCGGCCAGACAACAGAACCGGAGCAAAGCGGAGGCTTGTTGATGCGGGACAAGAACTGGGCGCAACGAATCGAGTTGATCGCGAGCGTGTCCGTTGTCGTGACTCTCGTGCTGCTCGTTGTCGAAGTGCGGGCAAACACTGGCGCGCTGGAACGCCAGGTCCTGCTCGACCGAGCGGCAGGCATGGCGACTCCGTTCATGGAGGGGCCGGAACTTCTCGAGGCGTTCCGGAGAGTCAAAGCGGTCGACGGGTGGGGGCCGCTGGAGGCTGAACTCATGGAACGCTACGAGCTGGAGCCGGCCCAGTCCGTAGCATGGACGTTCTTCCTCTACAAGATCTGGAACAACCTGGAAGCCGATTACGCTTTCGCTGGCCGGTCTGACGAGTTGACCGGTTCGATTCAAGGCCTGCTCGCATTCCCGGACAACCAACTGTACTGGAAACACGCGGCTGGCCAGTTCTCCCCGGAGTTCGTTGCCTACGTTGGGGAGGTAGCTCCCGATCCGGGCTCGGAGGAACAGACGCTTTCCCACCAGGTAGCTCACCACGAGGCGATCGACAACGCCTATTGGGAATGGGTTGATGCCACGAACGCCAAGGATCTCGACCGGTGGGCGACCTTCCTGGGCCCAGACCCGCTCTTCCTCCCGCCGGATCATGTTGCGCTGCGTGGTGAGTCGGCGATTCGTGACTTCTACGCACTCTTATTCGCCGATGACCGCTTCGCTTTGGAGTGCCGTCAGGAGCAGGTAACGGTGGCAGAAGGCCAGGACATGGCTTGGTCCACGGGGAGTTGTGAGGCGACCTTCACAGGTCCCGATGGGGACCTGGCAACGGACTCGAGCAAGTGGGCCAAGGTGTGGATCCGTCTTCCGAGCGGCGACTGGAAATGTACTCTGAATAGTTGGACGTCGATCGGTCCCAACGAAGGTCGGGGCTAGGGACCTACCACGCTGACAGTTCCCTCTATGGGTTCTCTATGGTTGGCAGTGTGACTGTCCCGTCGGAGAAGGAGCGCCACTGCCCCGGGCCGGCGGCAGATAGTGGAGCGGGTCCACGAGCACCATATCCGGATCGGACGTGATCAGCTCCCTCAGGATGGGTGCGTGCCCGCTCCCCATGACCACTAGGATTCGGTCTCCGGACCGTGCGAGACGCTGGATGTTGGTGAAGATGTGGATATTTCTCTCGTACCACTTGGACAGCAAATCCGCCCCGACGTACGTGTCCCCCGCTCCCACTCGTGCGAACCGCATATAGATGCCGTGGCTCAGCGCGAGCTCCTCAGGGTCGTTGCTCTGGTTGAGGATCTCGGCGACGGTGTTCTCTCGTTGTTGACGATTATCCTCCGCCGTCATGCGTTTGCGATCTTCCTCCAGAAATATCAGGAAGTCCGGATCATGGACCTCTGCATACTCGAGCAAAGCACCGAATGGGAAATCTGTCCTGTAGTCCACCGGATAGACCCGAGAATGCTCGTGCATGGCTGCCAGACGAAAACCCAGCTGTTCCGTTTCATTGGGCGAAAGCTCATGCTGCCCCAACCGATACGCCTCGTACAGGCTGTCCAGGCGCGTGGCGGATGAAGGCAGCGCCTCCACCGCGACCTTGCTCGGGCGAAAGCAGGCCAGCGCCGCGACCACCGAGAGTATCTCGTCCTGCCGCGTGGGCGACAGTACGTCTGCGACCTCTACCTTGACGACGTCCAGGCCCGGATTGGCGAAATGATAAACGCCGAGCAAGAGAACCTGGGCGGGCTCGACTGGCGGGGCCGTCTGTGCCTTCAGGGGCAGCGCCGAGCAGCAGACCGCTAGAATCGCCGCGTGCGCGGAGCACAGACCTGTCGTCATCGTCCCTCCTCTGGAGCTCGGTTTCGGTGATAGTAGCGCATACGGGACGCGACCCCTGGGGCCCGATGCGGAAGCGCTTCCACGTTTCCGAGGAGCGAAGATGCGTGAGTCCGCAGGGGAACGCTACCGCAAAGCTGGCCCGGCTTAAGTTGACAGAGCGGGACGTTCTATCGTTTGTGGAAGACAGCCGAACTTGAATGGAAGAACACTCAACAGGAGGGACCTGAGTGATCGCGATGCACGCCTACCTGCGCACCGCGGTCCGCGCGGGCGTCATTCCCTTCGTCCTGTCCTGCGCACCGACCGAGTCCGATGTCCCCGACGAGCCGGAGCCTGCGGCGACGACCAGCCCGTACCTGTTCGTGTGGGCCGGCGCCGAGAACGAAGGCGACAGCGACTTCCTGGCAGTGATCGACGCGGAGGCAGAGTCCGGAAGGTACGGAGAGATCGTGGCCAGCGTGCCGGTTGGCCTCAAGGGAGGGGCGCATCACTCGGAACATGTCATGCCGGCGGGCGACACCCTGTTCGTGAACTCCTTCGACGCCGGTGCCAGCTTCCTCATCGACGTGGCGGACCCCCTCGACCCGAAGGTGGCCGGAGCGTTTCGTGAGATGGGCGAGTACACGTATCCCCACTCCTTCGAGCGCCTGCCTGACGGCAACGTCCTCGCTACGTTCCAGACGAAGGGTGAGGACAACGAGGTCGCGGGCGGTCTGGTCGAGCTCGACCCGGCAGGCAATTTCGTGCGGGCATCCGCGGCCTCTGACCCGGTTGATCCGGAGCTTCGGGCCTACAGTGCTACACCTATACCTGCCATCGACCGCGCCGTCAGCACCACGACGGACATGTGGGGTGCCGCGGAGGGGACCTCGTTTCAGGTGTGGCGGCTATCGGACCTGGAGCTCCTGGCAACGGTTCGCCTCCCAGAGGGGCCCCTCGGTTACGAGCATAGGTACCCCGCGGAAATCCGTCTGCTTCCCGACAGCACGACCGCGATCATGACCACCTTCACGTGCGCCATGTACCTCCTCCACGACCTCGAGACGGACCGACCGTGGGCGGAGCTGACCAACGTTCTGCCGTGGGAAGACTTTGAGGTCGGCCACTGCGGGATCCCGCTGACTAGAGGTCGATATTGGGTGCAGACGTTCGCGCACCCTGACGGGTCCGCGCTCATCTCACTGGACATATCCGATCCGGCGAATCCGGTGGAGGTGGACCGGCTGTCCCTCGCCGAGGAGTGGACACCTCACTGGATTTCCATGGAGCCGGCGGGAGACCGCATCGTCGTGACGTCGGGACCGGGGGCGACCCTTCACCGGGTGCTGGTCGCCCGCCTGGACCCACAGACCGGGAAACTCGCGCTGGACTCGACCTTCCGCAGCCCGGGCTCGGAGACGCCGGGGGTAAGCTTCGACCGGACTTCCTGGCCGCATGGAGAGGCGGGACCCGCCTTGCCGCACGGTGCGGTGTTCTCTCGCCTTCCTTGAAGTCGGAAGGAAGCGCGCGCCGAACTCGCCGGACGGATTGCCTGCGGTCACCACCGGCCGGATCTTGGTTGCCATGAGCGAGTCTGCATCTCCGCTGGGGCGGCTGTTCGCCGACCTCAAGCGGCGCAAGGTCTTTCGCGTGATGGCGGTCTATGGAGCCACCGCTTTCGTGGTGCTCCAGGTGGTTGACCTCGCCTTTCCGAGGCTCGGTATGCCCGAGTGGACGGTCACGTTCATCCTCCTGGCCGCGATGGCGGGGTTTCCGGTCGCCGTTGCGCTCGCCTGGGCCTTTGACTCCACACCCGAGGGCGTCGTGCGAACGGCGGACGCCGCGCCCGGCGAGCTCGAGGCGATCGCGGCTCAGCCCGCGCTCCGTCGCTGGCCCGCTGGCCTGCTCGCTCTCGCCGGGGTGGCGCTGCTGTTCGGAGGCGGCTGGTGGATGGGTCAGCGAAGCGGCGCCGAGCGGGTCGACGGGACGACCACGCTCGCCGGCGCGCAGGCGGACGCGCGATCGGTCGCCGTGCTCCCGTTCGTCGACATGTCGGAGGCCGGCGACCAGGAGTGGTTCGCCGACGGGCTCACCGAGGAGATCCTGAATTCGCTCGCCGCGCTGCCGGAGCTGAAGGTCACGGCGCGCACGTCCAGCTTCCAGTTCAAGGGCCAGGACCGCGACATCAAGGAGATCGCGGACACGCTGGGCGTCGCCCACGTGGTCGAGGGCTCGTTGCGCCGGATCGGGGACGAGCTGGTGGTGACGGCGCAGTTGATCCGGGCGGCGGACGGAACGCACGTCTGGTCGAACAGGTACGAGCGTTCTGCCGAGGACCTGTTCGACGTGCAAGGAGACGTGGCGGAGAAGGTGGCCGCGGCACTGGACGTGTTCCTCGACGACGGGAAGCGCGAGGCGATGTTCCGCAGCGGAACGCGCAACGTGGAGGCGTTCGAGGCATACCTCCGCGGGGCCGAGGAAGCGGAGAAGTGGCATGCCGGGAAAGCGGACCCCGGCTCGGACGCGGGACAGGCCGAGTTCGAGCGTGCGATGGCGCTGGACCCGGAATACGCGGAAGCCGCCATCGCGCACATGGACCAGTATTCCCACGTGGTCATGGACGG
The DNA here is from genome assembly GCA_039584685.1 of Gemmatimonadota bacterium. Taxonomy (GTDB): domain Bacteria; phylum Gemmatimonadota; class Gemmatimonadetes; order Palauibacterales; family Palauibacteraceae; genus Benthicola. The sequence goes on from JBDGXI010000116.1 coordinate 6,540, forward strand.
ACGCGACATCGGACTGTCGCAGGAAGAAGCCCGCGCCGCGATGCTCCGGGACCTCGCGTTCGCGGCAGAGCACGCCTCGAATCCTACCACGCGACTCGTAGCCGAGATCAACGCGGAATTGTTTGCGTCCACATGGTTCCGGATGCGGGGACTGATCGATCAACTGGCGACCCGTCCGGACGTGGGTCGGCTGCAAGTCAGCAGAGGGGGAGTCGGCTGGCTTCGCCATGTCGTGGTCGTGGCGGACCGTGATCTGGCGCGGACCCTGGCGGAAGCGGACACGGCCGCCAGCCCCCTCGATCCGACGGAGGGCGGGAAACCACCGATTCATGAATAGGACCGAAGACCTGATCGATCTGCGCGAGGATCCCTCTCCGGCCCGGCGCTGGGTCGAGCGGGCCGAAGACGAATCCGAAACCGACTTTCCGGAGAACTCCTTGCTGCCGGCCTACCGGGCGCTCGGCGACGAGGCCAGCGTGGCCGCGCTCGCGCGGCGCATCGACGCACTTCCGGGCGGAAGCGCGATGTTCATGCAAGTCATCGC